>JBOHWL010000198.1:0-3392 GCA_050736615.1 Binataceae bacterium (SeqCode)
TGCGGGCCGCGACGGTAAGGGCCTGGCCGGTGGAGCTCCACTCTTTCCCGAAGTTGACACCGGATCAGCAATCCGATTATGCTCCGCCCGCGAATGGCGCCGCGGATGTCCGTATGCGGTGGCTGATGGTTCGCGCGACAGCCGCGAATCCCTCGCGCGGCTTCGCCGGGGAAACATGATACCGAGTCTGCCGGTCACTGGCGCCGTCCGGCGGTGCCAAAATGCAATTCTGTGCGCGCTAATCTGTTTCGTTCCGGCGTTTGTTAGCGCTCCGATTGCCTGGGCCGACCGTCCGGCGCAGACGTCCTCGACGCCGGAAAATAACGCGATGGCGCGCCCACTTGCCGCGCAAGGAATTTCCGCCTACGAAAGCGGGGACTATGCCGCGGCGGCAAATGAGCTGACGCGTGCCCAGGTACTCGTTCCCGCCAACAGGTCGATCGCGTTGTATCTGGGGCTGGCTTATCTCAAACAAAACCGGCTGGCGGACGCGATCGCGGCGTGGCGCACGTATACGAAGCTCACGCCGGCCACCGCGGCCGAAAAAAATGCCAACCTCGGCGATGAGGTGGCGCGTTATCTGAGCTTGCTGCAGCGTGATGAGGATTTGAACCAGGCCCGTGCGGCGATCGCGCGCGAACGCAATATCGGACCGGGCGCTTCCGACGTAGTCGCCATTACCTACTATCGCAATCTGGGTTCGCCACAACTCAACCCGCTGCGGAAAGGCTTGACCGCGCTCTTGATCGACGACGTGTCCAAGGTGCCGGGGCTCAAAGTCGTGGAACGCGCGCGGCTGCAGGCGTTGCTCGACGAATTGAAGCTGGGGCGCAGTGGGCTAGCCAATCCGACGACGGCCGCTCGCACCGGCCATCTATTGGGCGCCGGGCGCGTCGCGACCGGCAGCTATGTCAATCCGAGCAGCGGGCAAATGACTATCGATTCGGTCCTCGCGCAAACTAGCACCTCGCAGGTGATAGCCAGTCAGACCGCGATGGGACCGGTGGTCCGGTTTTTTCAAGTCGAAAAGCAATTGGCCAACGAAATTCTCGCCAGCCTTGGGTACGAGCAGACGCGGCTCGAAGCCCTGGGGGTGTACAAGAAAATCGAAAAGCCGCAGACCACGAATTTTCAGGCTTTCAGCGCTTTCTCACGCGGACTGGACGCTAAGGACCACCAGGATTACGCGGCTGCGCGCGCGCAGTTTCAACAGGCCCTCGCCGATGACCCGAATTTCGAGGCCGCCCGGCGTGAATTATTGCATACCCCGCTGGCGCCTCTCAGCCTTGCGGAAATCGAGAGCAGCGTGAGTGCCAGCGCTCCGTCGATTCCGCAGGTGATGGCGTCACTCAACGGCAATTCGCCGATTCCGGTCCAGCCGCCTCCGGTGTTGCCGGTGGTAAGTCCGCCGGTGTGTCCGCCATGCCCGGTTGGCACCGTTCGTCTACCTTGAAGCGTCCGCATGGCGATTAGATGGAGGGCAAGTGTTGAAACGGTTCGGATGGCGGTCGGTGCTGATGCTGAGTTTACTCGCGCCGATGATTCCGTGGACCGCACCAGCCTTGGCGCAGTCGGTTGTATCCAACAGCCCGGCCCATCCCAACGGCTTCCTTCAACTTGCCAACCCGGAGAAGTTCACCCTCACGATCTATGGCGGCGGCTTTGTCAGCGATGAATACGGCGTCACACAGGAGGGATTCCAGTTCGAGCAGAGCGTGACACGCTATGTCGGCGTAGTCGGCCGCGTCACCGGCTATCAACTGTATATCGGTCATGGCTTCGACAATCCGCTGGTGCCCGGCACCGGTTATCATGCGCGTTACAACTTCGGCCGCTTCCAGGCGGGAGTGGACTTGCAGCCGTTCGAGGGGACCAACCTGTATCTGCTGGGCGGTGCCGACGCGGGTGATAGCAGTGCGGGCGTTGCCGAAGGTGATTTTTCAACGTGGGCGTGGATGCGTTCGCGGCATCCGGTAAACCTCGCTGTGAGCGCGATCTACGATTCGCAAAATCAGGTGACCAGCAGCGAGATCGACCTCCGCACGATCGTCTATTCCAACGAAAAAATCGTGTTGCTGGCCGGTGGTGGCGGCGCGCTCTATGCCGGCGGTTTTGTCCACGGTGTGGACGGGCAGGGTGGTCCGTTGCTGGGTTTTTATTTTCCGGGATGGCGCTTCGGCATGGATGCGCAGGCTGGCTACGGAAGTTCGCGGCAATATGGGCAGCTAAGTCTTTACAAGCAATTCAGTTGGACTGAATGATCCCAGATCCGCGATGCGTTATTATTCATCGCCGCGCGCGGATGGAGTCGCGGTGAGCCCTTAAATTCGCCGCGGCGATCGCGCGATGCAATGAAATCCGACGCGAGATTGCCCCGGTTCCGCTCATGCTTGATGGGAACACTAGCGCTGCTTCTGGCCGGCGCCGTGTTGGTCCCCAAAGCGTGGGCATTCGGCTGGTGGGGCGCCGGTTCCACTTCGGAACAGACGCGGAACGCAAACGAGTATCCGGAGGAATTGGTTCAAGAGGGCGTCTCATCCTATGAGCGCGGCGACTATACGAAAGCCGTGAGCAAGCTCAAGACCGCCACTGAGGAATGGCCCGACAACAGCCCGGCGGCGCTCTATCTTGGACTTGCCTATCTGCAACAGGGCGATTCCCAGGGGGCGGTATCGGCTTGGCAGGCATATACGAAAATCGCCCCGTCAACCCAATCGGAGCGCAATCACAATCTTGACCAGGTAGTAGCGGAAAATCTGACCGTGCTGATACGTGACCAGGAGCGGACGATGGCCAAGCATGCTGCGGCGCGGGAACGCGATCTCGCCTCCAAGGGTAACGAACATGCCGACGCGGTCGCGGTCACCGGGCTCACGAATCTTGGCTCGCCCGACCTCTTGCCGCTGGGCAAAGGCTTCGCCGCGCTGTTGATCGCAGATTTTTCGCAGGTCGACGGTTTGATCGTGGTGGAACGGCAGGATCTGCAGGCCATCCTCGCCGAATTCAAATTGGGCACTAGCGGTGCCGCGGATCCCGCCACTGAAGCCAAGGCTGGCCATCTGCTGGGAGCAGGCAAGATCGTCACCGGCAGCTACTTGGACCCGGCCAAGGGCGAGTTACGCATCGGCGCCGAGGCCGCCGATACCGCTAACCTGCACGTGCTTGGGAATGAACAGGTTAGTGGACCGTTACAGAATTTTTACGAGCTCGAAAAGCAGCTTGCTTTCGCGCTGCTCAATGACCTCGGTTACAGCCGCAAAAACCTAAGCCCCGCCGAAATGCGGGCGGTGAGTAAGCCTGAAACTCGCAGCCTGCCCGCGTTCACTGATTTTTCCAAAGGGCTGGAGGCCGAAGACCGGCAGGACTACGAGTCGGCGCAAGCGGATTTTCAA
>JBOHWL010000199.1:0-6184 GCA_050736615.1 Binataceae bacterium (SeqCode)
GAATTGGCGCATCGAAATCCTCGAATGTCCGTTTTCGAATATCCAGGTTAAGGAGTTACGGCGATGGCCGAGCGCAGGCGCAAGTTTTGGGGATGGGGCTATGAAGACCAGGGGCCGAATGCCGATCAGCGCAATCGTATGGCCGAGCGGATGGCACGGCGCTACGGCGTGCAACTGACGATCACGCCGCCGCCGACCGAAGCGGAGTTGCATCTGCGTGCTCCGCGCGTCAAGCCGCCTGACGCTCTTGCCCCGATTTGTTCGAGCACCATCTATGATCGTGCCGGCCACACCTATGGCCGCGGCTTTCGCGATCTGGTGCGCGCCTTTCGTCGCGATTATCCCAATCCGTTCGACGTTGTGGCCTTTCCACGGGATGAACAGGACCTCGTGCGAGTGCTCGAATGGTGCGACGGCGCCGGGCTCGCGGCGGTGCCGTTCGGCGGCGGTTCGAGCGTGATGGGCGGGGTCGAGCCGCCCGCTGACGGTGCTTATAACGGCACGGTTTCGATTGACTTAAAGCACCTCGACCGGGTGCTGGAAGTGGATCGCGCTTCTCGCGCGGCGCGGATTCAGGCGGGCGTGTTGGGTCCGGCGCTGGAAGACCAACTGCGGCCGCATGGCTATACGTTGCGTCATTTCCCCCAATCTTTCGAATTTTCCTCGTTGGGCGGATGGATTGCGACGCGTTCCGGCGGCCATTTCGCGACACTGTACACGCATATCGATGATTTCGTCGAAGCGCTGCGAGTGGTCACTCCGACCGGCATCGTCGAGTCGCGGCGGTTGCCGGGTTCGGGCGCCGGTCCGAGTCCGGACCGCATGTTCATCGGCTCCGAAGGCATCCTCGGCGTGATCACCGAAGCTTGGATGCGTTTGCAGGACCGGCCCAAGTTTCGCGCTGGAGTCTCGGTTTCCTTCACCGATTTTTTTGCCGGCGCAAAAGCCGCGCGCGCGATTGCGCAGGCCGGGTTATATCCCGCGAATTGCCGTCTACTCGATCCGGGTGAAGCGGCCAACGCCGGCGCCAACGAGGGCGACGCCTCGGTGCTGGTGCTGGCCTTCGAGTCAGCCGACCATCCGCTCGATCCATGGCTCAAGCGGGCGCTCGAATGCGCTGCCGATTTCGGCGGGAAATTCGATCCCGAGCAAGCTCGCACGCGCACCGATCGCGAAGCCACTCGTGAAGGCTCGGCCGGTGCATGGCGGCAAACGTTTCTCAACGCGCCCTACCTGATGGATGTGCTGGTTTCGATAGGCATTGTGAGCGACACCTTCGAGACCGCGATCACTTGGGACCGTTTCGAAGATTTTCATACGCGGGTGATGGAGACGGCACACGAAGCGGTTGCACGCATATGCGGGAAAGGCGACGTGCGGGTACGTTTCACCCACGTTTATCCCGACGGTCCGGCACCATATTACACCGTGATGGCACCAGGTAAGCGCGGTTCCGAGATGGAGCAATGGGACGAGATCAAGGCGGCCGTTTCTGACGTATTGATCAAGCTCGGCGGCACTATCACGCATCATCATGCGGTCGGCCGCTATCATAGACCCTGGTATGATCATCAACGTCCGGAAGGATTCGCGCGCGCGTTAAAAGCGGCCAAGCGGGCGCTCGACCCCAAGTCGATACTCAATCCTGGCGTGTTGATCGATCCGTAAAGGCTAGCGGAGCCGAGCGAACGAGTCTGCGAGTCGCGTTCAGGAAGTTGCCCTGCGGGCTGCGTTAAAAAATGAAGAAAAAACAGCTTGGTTCCCGACGGAATTGGTCGTAATTGCTCGTGGGTCAGTCGTCGAGGCCGAGCTGCTTGCGCGCCGCTTCGCTCATGCGATGAGGCGTCCAGGGCGGGTCCCATACGATTTCGACGTTGGCGCGCTGACAATCCGGCAGGCCCAGCAATTTGTCCTCTATTTCGGTCGAAATCATGATGCCCATCGAGCAGCCGGGCGCCGTCAGCGTCATTTTGACGTTTACCCCGCCGTCCTCCAGCGTCACGCCATAAATCAGGCCGAGATCAACGATATTGACCGGAATCTCCGGGTCATAACATTCGCTGAGAACTTCGTAGACTTCCTGCTCCGTAAGCATCGCGGTATACAACCCCGGGCGTTACGCCTTCGTAGCTTCGAACGAAGATCTGAATTATCGCCACGCTGTAACGTAGTATATAAGAGGATTGAGGACGCGCAAGCTGGTACTTTTACCCCACCATCGGATGGGCGAGTGGGGCGCCAATTGATTCAAGTTGGAGGTTTGCTATGGCCGATGACGATCAGGCTCGGTCTCAGGCCGAGGACCTGTGCGACGAGGCGGTCGATCGCTACGCCGATGAGGACTACGATGGCGCGATCGAGCTCTATGAGAAGGCGATCGCGACCAATCCCGACTATCCCGACGCCACCCATGGGCTAGCGATGTGCTATCAAGCCAAGGGCGATCTTGACGGTGCGATCGAAGCCACCAAGCGTTCCATCGAACGCCAGCCGGAAGACATTCTCGCTTTCACCAATCTGAGCATGTTCTACCAAAAAAAAGGCATGATAAAGGAAGCCGAAGCGGCTGGCGCGGAAGCCCGCCGGCTTGACTGGAAGCGTCAGCTTAAGGAATCCAAGCATTAGATGGGCTAGAAAGGACAAGGCCCAGTAGGCCAGGTGAAACGATGAAGCTCAAGGATAAGGTCGTATTGATAACCGGCGGTGGCTCCGGGCTCGGACGCGAAATGGGCTTGCTGTTCGCGAGCGAAGGCGCGCGCATCGGCGTTAACGACGTCCGCCCCGAAGCGGCTCAAAACGTAGTGACTGAAATCGAACGAGCGGGCGGCGTCGC
The DNA here is from genome assembly GCA_050736615.1 of Binataceae bacterium (SeqCode). GTDB lineage: Bacteria > Desulfobacterota > Binatia > Binatales > Binataceae > JBOHWJ01. The sequence continues at coordinate 2,834 of JBOHWL010000199.1, forward strand.
GCGTGCGTTTGTCGCGGATGTCTCGAGCAGCGCCGCCGTGGGCAAGATGTTTGTCGATTTCCTGGCACGCTTTGGCACTATCGATATTCTGATCAACAACGCCGGCATCGGTCGCACGCGTGAAAGCGCCGAATTGCAGGCCACCACCGAGCTTAGCGACGAGGATTGGCACAAGATGGTCGCGACCCATTTGGACGCCACCTTCTATTGCACGCGCGAGGCACTCAAGGTGATGATTCCGAAGCAATACGGGCGCATCATTAACCAGGGCTCGATCGCCGGTACGGCGGGGCTGCCTTTCGCCGCGAATTATTGCGCGGCCAAGGGCGGCATCATTTCCTTTACCAAGTCCGTCGCGCTTGAAGTAGTCAAGCATGGCGTCTTGGTAAACGCGATCGCGCCCGGCTTTATCGAGACGCCAATGACAGCGCCGCTCACCGCTGAAGCGCGCGAATGGGTACTGCGCAGCACGCCGGCGGGTCGCTTGGGCCAGCCACGAGATATCGCCGCCGCGGCGCTCTATCTTGCTTCCGACGACGCCGGCTTCATGGTGGGGCAGGTGATTAGCCCCAACGGCGGTTGGACGACGGCTTAGCTTTCATCGTTCGGAAACCGCGGACCCTGAGCGGGGGTACCACGATGCAAATCAATTTCACCAGCTTCAATTTTAAGGCCGGTACGGAGACTGCGGCGGAGGAGCGTCACTATTTCGATTATCATGTTGAGTTGGCCAAAAAGCTTCCCGGCTTGCGGATGTATCTGACCGGTAAATTCATCGAGCGCGGCGGCCACAAACCGGACCATTATCGTGCCGCGATTCTCGCCTTCGACGGCGCCGAGGCCGCTGGTGTAGCGATGAACTCGGAGGTCGGCCGCGAAGTCCGAGCGGACGGCGCCGCGCATCTGGCCGACATCCGTCCGCTAGCGCTCAACGCCCGGATAATCATTCCTTTCGCGGTCCGAAGCGGCGAACTGCTGCTCATGGCAGCGGAATTCGATCTTGAGACCGGCACCGATTCGGTCGAAGTGGCCGATCGCAGATATCTCGAAAAACATACTACGCTGGCGCGCCAGCTTCCCGGATTGCGCTTTTACGCCACCGGCCGTCTGTTTGAAAATCGCGGCTTAGAGCCCGACCGTCTGCGCTGCGCGATTCTTGCGTTCGACAGCGCTGAGGCCTTGCGTGACGCGTATCGCGCGCCGGTCGGCCAGGAATTGCGCAAGGACGAAGAAGCGACTATCCGCAACGCGCGGATCCATCGGCTGGAGGCAGGAATCGAAGTTTAACGTGTGTCAAAGCCGGTGATGCTCGCGCTCCGCTATTCTGATGCTCTATCCCCCTCCGTATCGCCGCGGTCTTGAGGCGCCCGCCCGGCAGGGTGTTGAGAAAGGCTGATCATCACGATGAAATGCATGAGCGGTCGCAGCACCCTGGGTAAAAGATGGCTTCTTTCCTTGATGTTCTCCCCCGCTCTTTTTGCGGGGGAGAAAGAGAGGGGGTGCAGGCTATGATTCATCAACAGCCTGCTAGGCGATCGAGTATCCGGTTGCGAAGCTGAGGCGGTCGAAGCGAGCGTAATGGATTCACGCTGCGCCGGCATACTGGTGCCGCTTTTCTCGCTCAATCGTCGTGGCGATTTGGGTCGCGGCGATATCATCGGCCTGGCCGCGATGGGCGAGATGGCTCTGGCGATGGGCCATCGTCTGCTTCAAATGCTGCCCAACGATGAGATCGCGCCGAACGAAACCAGCCCGTATAGCGCCGTCAGTGTATTCGCGATTGACCCGCTCTATATCGCGGTCGACGGGCTTCCTCTCAGCACCTCGGAGATTGACAAGACGCGTGCGGAACTCGGTCTCGACCGCCATTTGGTCACCGCCCGCGCGATTGAACGCGAACGCCTGTATCCGGCGCAGACCAGGCTGCTGGAGACCGCTTATCGCCGCTTTTGCGAGGGTGACGCTGGCGAGCGCGCGGAGTTCAAGCGTTTCCATGAAGCCAATCGCTACTGGCTGGACGATTACGCGCTGTTCCGCGCGCTCAAGGCGCGCTTCGAATGGCGTCAGTGGGAGTTCTGGCCGGCGGATTTGCGCGATCACAAGGCCAGCGCGCTGGTCGCGATCCGGCTTGAACTAACGGAGAAGATCTCGCAGTACCAGTACTGGCAGTTTATCGCGCGGCGCCAATGGCTCCAGGTTCGCGCCGGACTCGTCCGGCGCGGCGTGATGCTCGGCGGCGATCTGGCGTTTTCGCCCGGTCGCGAGAGCGCCGAGGTTTGGGCCAACCAGTCGTTGTTTGATCTCACACGCGCGGTCGGCGCGCCACCCGACGCTTTCTCCGTGTACGGACAACGCTGGGGTCTGCCTATGCCGAAATGGGCCGCCATGCGCGCGGGCGGTTTCAAGCTGATTCGCGCACGTGTGCGGCGCGCGCGTGAACTGTTTGATGTATTGCGCATTGACCACGCGGTCGGGCTTTACCGGACCTATTCTTTCGCCCTCGACGCCGGCCTCGAGGAACAGGGATGCTTTGATCCCGCTGGCCAGGCCGAGCAGATTAAGCAAGGCGAGGAAGTGGTACGCGCGATCCAGCAAGAGGCTGGTGCGATGAGTTTGATCGCCGAAGACCTTGGGCTCATTCCGCCCTTTGTGCGCAAATCACTGACGGCGTTGGGAGTGCCAGGTTACAAAGTAATGCGGTGGGAAAAGGAGTATTGGGACAAGCCGAATGAACGCTTTATCGATCCGCTGAAGTACCCTGAGCTTTCGCTGGCCACCACCGGCACCCATGATACCGCGAGCTTGCAATTGTGGTGGCGCGAACTCGAGCCCCTTCAGCGCAAACGGCTGCTCGAAGTAGTGAAGCGCGGCGGCGCGCCGCCGGCCGGTCCCCGTCTTGCGCACGCGACCCGTGAGGCGATTCTGGAAGCGCTCTATGCCGCGCCGTCGCGTCTGGCGATCACTCCGCTACAGGATTTGTTCGGATGGGATGCGAGGATTAATACGCCCGGCACAATCGGTCCGCTCAACTGGAATTGGCGAATCCCATGCGCCCTCGAACGCATGATGGCGAGTGTGTCAGTGCGGGCGCGGCTTGAACGGCTTCGCGCGCTGGTTGAACGCACCGGTCGTTGGTAAAGAATCCTTGCGCAAGCTTCATTATTCCGAACGGAATTCGCGAAGGAGGAAGCACAGTTTACCGTGAGCGAGTCGAAGCGCAAAGCGATCATTCCCTTGGAGTAGAGCAAAGACTCGTCGCGCCGCGATCATAAGAGACTGCCGTACGGTAATCTTGTGTCCATATGCGAGGTGGAAATGCGCATGACCGGGAAATCATGAACCCCACAGACC
>JBOHWL010000200.1:0-25240 GCA_050736615.1 Binataceae bacterium (SeqCode)
TCTCGAATATGACCCGTGCGATTACCGCAAGCTGCTGGTACCGCTTTCCGACGGACGCGCCGAAATGGTATACGGCTCGCGCTTTCTCGGCGGACCGCATCGCGTACTGTTCTTTTGGCATTATGTCGGCAATCGGATGTTGACGTTGCTGTCCAACATATTCAGCAACCTTAATCTGAGCGATATGGAAACCGGGATGAAGGCGTTTCGGCGCGACAAGCTGCTGGAGCTGCGATTGAGCGCCGATCGTTTTACCTTCGAACCGGAGATTACGTGTAAGGCGGCGCGGGCCGGCTGGCGAATCTACGAGGTGCCGATCTCGTATTCCGGGCGCACGTATGAAGAAGGTAAAAAAATTGGCTGGCGCGACGGCATGAAAGCGGTGGCGGCGATCTTCTACTATCGCTTTTTCGACTAAACGCCAGCGGAGCGATTGCTTAATCGTGAAGCGAGCCGGCGAGTCCGCAAGCTGCGTTCCAGAATGAATTGGCAAATTGCGTCAATTATCCATGAATAGGCGCCCCATAATGGAAGCCGTCGCTTCCGGCGTGAACCGGGCCGAGGATTGGTCCGCCGCCAACACCGCGGCGCTGGTCGGTTCGCCGCCACTCAGCGTCATTGGCGTCGATCCGGAACGCGGCTTTGGCGGCGGCGAGACTCAGGTGTTGGGACTCACGCTCGCATTGCGCGCGGCGGGCATCCGCGCGGAACTGGCCTGCGATCCAGACGGTGCGCTGGCGCAACGCGCGCATCATGCGGGCGTGCGCTGCCATCCACTGCGAATCCGCAATTCGATTGACGTTGGAGCGGGGCTACGCCTGCGGATGCTGCTGGAACGCGAGCGTTTCGACGTGGTCCATTTCCATACCGCGCGTGCGCACGCGCTGGCGCCTTACGCATACGGGGGAAGACGCGCGCTGGTGGTGACGCGGCGGATGGATTACGTGCCCAATCGGTTGTTCGCAAAATGGCTGTATGAGCGGTCGGTCGATGGGATTGCCGCCATCTCAACCCCGGTGGCAGCGGCCTTGTCGCGGGCCGGCGTGGCAAGCGAACGCATCACGATTATCCCCAGCGGAGTCGACTGCGAGCGGTTTTCGCCAGCTTCCGAATCGGTCCGCACCCGGGCGCGGGCGGCTTTAGGGCTCCGCGAGGATGAGGTCGCGATCGGCACGGTGGCGGCATTGGAGCCGCGCAAGGGCCATCGCTTGCTGCTCGAAGCGATCGCTCGTTTGGCGGGGCACACGGGAACTGACGCAATCCGATGTTTTATTGCCGGCGCGGGCTCGATGCGCACGCGACTCCTGGCCGACATTGAACGGCTGGAAATCGCGCCGTTGATTAACCTCATGGGGTATCTCGATGACCCTCGCCAGTTGTTGTCGGCCTTGGATATCTTCGTACTGCCGTCACTCAACGAGGGGTTGGGGGTAGCGGCTTTGGAAGCGATGGCGTCCGCTTTACCCGCGGTCGTGAGTAACAGCGGTGGATTAGCCGAATTGGTTGAAGACGGGCGGACGGGTTACAAGTTCGCGTCAGGCGACGTGTGCGGGCTGGCTCGCGCGATCGCAAGGCTGACGCGGGAACGTGCGCGAGGGCGGCTCGGAATGGCCGCGCGCGCAATGATAGTCGAACGTTTCGGAATGGAAGCGATGGCGCGCAGGACGCTCGAACTTTATCGCACCTGTCTGGACAAGGTGCGGCACCAGCATAGGAGCGAATGAGACACAGATGCGGAGTATGACCGGATTCGGGCGCGCGCAATTGGGACGTGGCGGCGTTCAAGTACTGGCGGAGATTCGTGCGCTCAATCAGCGTTTTTTTGAACTCAAGCTCAATTTACCGCGCGGGTGGGGCGAATATGAAGCCGAGATGCGCAAAGCGGTGCAAGCGGTGGTGGAAAGGGGCCGGGTCGAGGTGTTCATCCGCCAGACCATGCTCAAGCCGCCGCCAGCCCGGCTGCGTGTCAACGACGAACTGGCCGCCAGCTACGTCAATGAACTGCGGCGGCTGGGCAAACGGCTAAGCCTCAACGGCCGGCTTGATATCGAGGCCGTGCTGCAGCGCCCGGAGATCTTCCAGGTGACCGAGGAGGAGGTCGATACGCGGGCGGGGGCCGAATTGGCCTCCAGGGCGCTTGAGCGGGCGCTCAAAACGCTGATCGCCGAACGCTCACGCGAGGGGCTCGAGCTCAAGCGTGATTTTGAGGCGCGGCTCAAAAAGATTTCGGCGGCGGTGCCGCGGATCGAGCGGCTAGCGATGGAATCGCGCGCCGCGATTCGCAGTGCGTTTGAAACGCGGGTGCGGGAGTTGCTGGCGGAGCTGCCAGTTAATGAAAAGCGGCTTTATGAAGAAGCGTCCAGCGCCGCACAGCATGGCGACATCACCGAAGAACTGACCCGCCTGCGCGTGCACTTGAAGGCGATGGGCGATCTGCTGAACCGCAAAGGTCCGGTCGGCAAATCGATCGAATTTCTTTTGCAGGAGGTGAATCGCGAGGTCAACACAATTGGGGCGAAGTCCCAGAATGCGACACTCTCGCAGGTGACTATCGAGATTAAAAACGAACTCGAAAAAATGCGCGAGCAGGCGCAGAATGTTGAATGAAGCAGCTAAAGCGACAATTGCAAAATGATATCCGCTTGGTTACGTTGAGTAATGGACGCCGATCGAGCTTCGCGGCGCGGCATTATCTTCATACTTTCCGCTCCGTCGGGAGCCGGCAAGACCACCATTTCAAGGGCCGCCCTCCAGACAATTGAGGGACTGGAGGCGTCGGTATCGCTGACCACCCGCGCTCCGCGTGAAAACGAAGTTGCCGGGTTGGACTACCACTTCGTGACCGACCAAGAATTCATTGTCAGGAGTCAGGCGAACGAGCTGGCGGAATCGGCGCGCGTTTTTGACGCCTGTTATGGAACCCCGCGACGGCCGCTGGAAGCCGCGGTTGCCGGCGGCCGTGATATCCTGCTCGATATTGACATTCAGGGAGCGCGGCAAATTCGCCGGACGTATCCCGGCGACGCGGTCGCCGTATTCGTGATGCCGCCGAGCTTCACCGCACTCGAAGCACGGCTGCGACGGCGCGGGACCGAGCATGAGGAGGCAATCCACGGGCGGCTGCGGCGCGCACGCGAGGAAGCTCACGCCTATCCCGAGTATGACTACCTGATAATCAACGTTGATATCCGTCAATCGGTAGCCCAGCTCGAAGCCGTGGTCAAAGCCGAACGGCTCAAGGTCGCCCGGCTGCGCGGAGAGTTCGCGTGGAAGAGCTAGGGGCCCCCTCGAGCGACGGACTTGAAGACCTTATAGGCCGCGTTCAAGCCTATAATCCGCAAGCCGACGTGGAGTTGATCCGGCGCGCCTACGCCTATTCGGCGCGGATGCATGCGGAGCAAAAGCGCAAGTCGGGCGAGCCCTACGTCATTCATCCACTCAACGTCGCGTTGATTATCGCGCAACTTCATCTGGACGTGCCCTCGATCGTGACCGCCCTGCTGCATGACGTGATCGAGGATACCGGCGCTTCGCCTGAGGACCTGCAGGGATTGTTCGGTGCCGAGGTCACGCGCCTGGTCGACGGCATGACCAAGGTTTCGAAGATCACGTTTTTGAGCCGCGAGGAGAAGCAGGCCGAGAACTTCCGCAAGATGATCATCGCGATGGCGCGTGATATCCGGGTCGTGCTGATCAAATTGGCCGACCGCCTGCACAATATGCGCACCCTCCATCATCTGCCCGCCGATCGGCAGGAGGAGATTTCGCGCGAAACCCTCGATATTTACGCCCCCATCGCGCATCGGCTCGGAATCTATTGGCTCAAGTCCGAACTCGAGGATTACGCCTTTCGCTATTTGAATCCGCCGGCTTACGCGATGCTCAAGGCGTACGTGGCCAAAACCCGCGCCGAGCGGGAGCAATACATCCGCGGGGTGATCGAAATTCTCTCACGCCGGCTTAAAGAGGCGGACGTCAAGGCTGAAGTGACCGGGCGTCCCAAGCACTTCTATTCGATTCACACCAAGATGCGTGAGGAAGCGCTCAGTTTCGACCAGATCTATGATTTGGTCGCCTTTCGCATAATTGTGGATACCGTGCGCGAGTGCTACGAGGCGCTGGGCGTGGTGCATGCCAACTGGAAGCCGATTCCGGGACGTTTCAAGGATTATATCGCGCTGCCCAAGGTCAACATGTATCAGTCACTGCATACCACAGTGATCGGGCCGCGCGGTCAGCGCATGGAAGTGCAGATTCGCACGAGCGAAATGCACGCGGTCGCCGAGCAGGGTATTGCGGCGCACTGGACCTACAAGGAAAGCAGCCCCACGGAGATGCGCGATACCGAGCGCTTCGCCTGGTTGCGCCGCCTGATCGAATGGCAGCAGAACCTCAAAGACCCGCAGGAGTTTCTCTCGACGGTTAAGGACGACCTCTTCCCCGGGGAGGTCTTTGTCTTCACTCCCAAAGGTGACGTGCTCGATTTTCCCCAGGACGCCACGATCATCGACTTCGCCTACCGGATCCATTCACAGGTCGGCAATCATCTGGCGGGCGCGCGCGTTAACGGCCGCATGGTGCCGGTACGCTATCGGCTTAAGTCGGGCGACACGGTGGAGGTGATCACTTCCGAGCGCCAGACGCCGGGCAAGGATTGGGCGAATTTCGTCACCACGGCGCGCGCCAAAAGCAGGATTCGGCAGTGGCTTCGGCAACAACAATCGGAGCGCTCACGTGAACTCGGCATCTCGCTGCTCGAACGGGAACTCGCGCCGCTCGGGCTTAGCGTACCGCAATTACGCAACCGCCATCGCTTCGAGGCCGCGCTCAAGGAGCTTTCCCAGCGCGACGCCGACAGCATGCTGGCGTCGCTCGGCTATGGCATTATCACGCCAGCGCAATTGCTTAATAAGCTGCTCACGCCCGAGGAGTTAAAACTCTATCGCGCCGACAAGCAGCCCGCGCCTGCCGGCGACAAGGAGCGCGCCTCGAAAGACGCGCGTAAACCCGGCAACGCGGTTATCGTCTCGGGTATCGGTGACGTGCTGGTGAGGTTTGCCCAATGCTGCAACCCGTTGCCCGGCGAAGCAATCGTGGGATTTATCACGCGTGGACGCGGCGTCACGGTACATTTGACCGGCTGTCCGCATGCCCTGCTGAGTGATCCGCAGCGCCGGGTGCCAGTGGTCTGGAAGGCGGGCGAGGATACGCCGCGCCCAATCCGGCTGGAGGTGCTGTGCGTGGATCAGCCGGGATTGCTGGCGGCAATGTCGAAAGCGATTGCCGCGGCTGGGGTAAACATCGCGACTGCGGAAGTCAAGACCACCGGTGTCGACGGCCGCGCATTGTCACATTTCGAATTAAGGGTAAGCAACGCGGCACAACTCAATAATTTGATGCATTCGATCGCGTCGATTGACGGAGTGATGCGGGTGTCGCGCTTAAGTCACACTAACGGCAATCACCAGCATTACCGGGTCTGAACGCGACGGTCATTATCAGCCTCACGCCCCCGAGCGTCGGAAGCCAATGAAGCAGTTGAAAGGCGCCATGCGCCGGCCGCGATTGACCCTTATTCGCAGGGGCTGAGCGCGGATGGAGTCGTGAATGAGCACCAACGTCGAAAAGCTCAATGCCGATCTAACGCAGCGTGTCGTCATCGACACGCTTACGCTGCAATGGATCGCGAGTCCGCATTCCGGAGTGTGGCGGCGCATGCTCGAGCGCGCGGCGGCGGAAGCCGGCCGTACGACCTCGATCGTGCGCTATGACGCGGGCGCGCAATTCTCTCGCCATGCGCATCCGATGGGCGAGGAAATCTTTGTGCTCGACGGCACCTTCGCCGACGAACACGGCGAGTATCCCGCCGGCACGTTCATCCTCAATCCGCCGGGCTCCGTGCATACGCCTCACAGCCCCACCGGTTGCACCCTGTTCGCCAAACTTTGCCAATACGGCGGCGCGGGGCGGATACGCGCGGTGATCGAGACTCGGCGGATGCCGTGGGAGCGATGCGGGGTCGAGGGAATCGCCATGCGCATTCTCTACTCGGACGTAGATCACCCCGAGTACATCACGATGCTGAAGTGGGCGGCGGGAACGCGCGACCGCTACCATCAACATCCCGCAGGCGAAGAATTATTCATCCTGGCCGGCTGCCTGGCTGACGAGCACGGGGTCTATCCGCAGGGCACCTGGATTCGTAATCCGTGCGGCAGCGCGCATGCGCCCTATTCGTCCGACGGCTGCATTATGTTGCTCAAATCCGGCGGCTTCTGAAACGATGCTCAACGCGCAGCCGCCTAGGCGCATTCTTTACAATTCAACTCCACTCCGATACGGCTGCGCCTGCCTGCGGCCGTTATTACCCATGGCCGGAGTTGAAAGGGCGGTTGATGGCGCACATGCTGAGTGTGGCCGCATTCGAGCTCGGCCACCCAGTCGCCTTGATCATCCTGGTGAAAGCCTGTGATTTTACGGTCCATCGGCGCCGCGTGTGAATTGCTCTAAGGCGCTGTCAGTACGGCCAGCGAGCGAGCGTCGATGTAACGTCCGATGGAATCGAGCTTACGGGCCGAGCGCCGCAGGCGCGCGAGGTTATGGAGGCGATGCTTGGGCGCCACCGAGGTTTTGAACAAGCGCGATTTATCGAGATCAATGATCACTGTGGCGAAGCTTTCACCCACTTTGGTGACGAACAGGTTATGCAGATTAAGATCGGCGTGCAGCAAGCCGCCACGATGCATCGAGTCGATCGTCAGGCGTGCATGTTCGAGCACGTGGCGGCGCACCAATTCGTCGTCGTCGATGCGCACGAAATCCCATAACGTCATACCGGCCATCGCGCGGGTCAGAAACATGCCGCGATAGAGGGCGGGCGCGACCCATTCAACCATCGCGCCCAGCGGCTCGGCGACCGGAATACCGCGACGGTAAGCTTCCGCCGCAATCGTCAATTCGCGCACCGGCCTGGGCCGCGCGCCGAAGTGGATGTCACTGAGAACGAAACGGATGAGGCCACCCCGGCGCGAGCGCCGCGCATACATGACCGGCCCGCCTTCCAGGTCCACCTTGAAGGCGCTTTGGCGGTTGCCCGCGCCGTTGGATTTTCCGCGCAGCTCCATCAAACGCTGGAAAATGTGGGCCGCGCGTGGCGCCAGATCGCGACGTAGATAAAGCAGGCGCTTTTCCAGAGTAAATAGTGGGAATTCGGAGCCTGGCTCAAGAAAAGTATCACGGCCCCAATTAAAATCTACCGCCGGTCTCATCTGTCAAAACCCCGCCTGAGACTTGTGTCGTGCAGCAACCGTCCAGTGATGTCGCATGCGCGATAAAGCCAATTCGTACCACACAAGTAACGGCCGCTGGGATCAGATTTTGAACTTACTTTAAAGCTTCCGCCTCGTCGATCAACATGATTGGCATATCTTCGCGAATAGGGTAGCGCAGCTTGCAGGCTTCGCAAACCAATCCGTCCTCCTGATCGGTCAAACGCAACTCGCCCTTGCATTTTGGGCATGCCAGGATGTCGAGCAATTCACGACTAACAGCCATTGCAACATCTCCTAATCCTTGAAAGATAGGTCGGATGAAATCGCACACTTAGAACCGCCGTGTATCGCGGATTCGCGCGATCACGGTCTCAAACAAGCGCATCTCGTCATAACTCTCCATCTCAACTTGTAGCCGTAAAGCGTACATGGGAACGCGGCCTGGCGAAAACCGTTCCAGCTTGACCAGATCCTTCTCGGTGGTGATTAGCGCGTCGGACCCGTTGGCCGCATCCAGAATATTCTCCCAATCGGCCGGCCCATAGTCGTGATGGTCGGGGTAGTCGAGCGTATCCCTTACGTCCGCCCCACAGCCCTCTAACATCTGGTGAAACGCGCGCGGATTGGCCAAGCCACTGACGGCCACCACCCGCATGCCGTTCAACGCGAGCGCGGTTTCTGTCCAGTGGCCGCTTTCCTCGTGGATCAAAGCTCGCGGACGTATGGACGCGCGAAATAACGGCCGACCCCGCCACCGCGCATAATCCTGTAATGACTTCGCTCGCTTCCGCTCCGAGTCGATCATGATAACCGCGTCCGCTCGCCTGATCGCGCGCGGCCGTTCACGCATCGGTCCGGCCGGCAGCGGCCAGTTGTTGAGCCGCTGGCTTGTGCCCACCATGACCAGGTCCAGATCGCGCCTGAGCCGGACGTGCTGGAAGCCGTCATCCAGAATCACCGCGTCGAGCTTAAAGCGGGTGGTCAAAAGCGTGATCGCTTCGAGGCGGCGGCGGGCTACCGCGATCGGTCCGGCAAACCGTTTCGCCATCATGACCGGTTCGTCGCCGGCTTCACGCGGCGAAAGTAGCACGCGCGTCCCGTCCGAGACCAAACTGGCGTGCGTATCCGCGCGGCCCCAGCCGCGGCTGACGATTCCCACTGCGAATCCCTGGCGCATCAGGCTTGCCGCCAGAAATAAAGTGAAGGGAGTTTTGCCGCTGCCGCCCACGGTCAGATTGCCAACGCTGATAACCGGAAGGCCCGCGGCACGCGCTCTTCCACGCCACCATCGGTTGCGTACGCTGGTAACGGCGGTGAAGATGGCGGCGGCTGGCGCGAGCGGCAGCCATAGGGGCCAGCGCGAAGGCGGAAGTGGCGTTTCCCACAAACGTTCCAGCATCGAGCGGCCCGGCCGCGTCCCGTACATTTCAGGCGGTTCCTATCAGCTTCCTGAGATGCTCGACTGTAGCCGCGGTGCCGCCGGCCATCCGTTCGATTACGCGCCGCGCGCTTTGACCCGCTTCCACACGCGCATCATCATCGGCCAGCCATTCGGCACACGCGGTTTCGAGCTCGCCCGCGTCGGCAATGACGCGGCCACCGCCGCCCGCAATTAAAGCGTCGCCGGTTTTGCGCTGATTTTCATAGTAGGGGCCGAATAAAACCGGCGTTGCCACTGCGGCGGGCTCCGCCAGATTCTGGCCACCGCGCGGCGGCAGCATGCTGCCGCCAACAAACGCGGCCACGGCGCCGCGATAAAGCGCGCGCAGTTCGCCCATCGTGTCGAGCAGCAGAACCGCATCAGCGCCAATGGACTGCGACGCCTCGGGTTGCTCGAGAGTGCTGGCTTTCACATAGCTAAACGAATTTGAATGCAGGTCCTCCTCAATCTCACTGACACGATTGAGATGGCGCGGCGCAAGGATCAACAAAAGGCCCGGGAAACGCTCGCGCAGGTGCCCGTACGCGGTGAGCACCAGCCGTTCTTCCCCCGGCGCGGTTGAACCGGCGATCAAAATGCGCCGTCCGGCAATGAATCGCGCCAGCGCCGGGCGCAACGCCAAACTGTCTGGGTCAAGCGCGAACTTAGTATTGCCAGTGACGGCCAGTCGCTCGGGTGGCGCACCCAGTATGCGATAACGACGGGCGTCATCGTCGGTTTGCGCCAGGATCAGATCAGCATGTTCAAGAACATTGGCGAACAGCGGACGCGCTAGATGATACCGGCGCATCGCGCGCTCCGACAAGCGGCCGTTGATAATCGCAATTTTCGCTCCCGCGCGAGCCGATTGCAGGAAAAAATTGGGCCAAATTTCGGTCTCCGCGATAAGCACCAGGTTCGGCCGTACCGCAGCAAGAAAGTTGCGCACCGAGTTACGGCAATCGAAAGGCGCGAGCAGGCTGATAGCTTCGGGGATACGCCGGCGCGCCGCCTCACGCCCGGCCGCCGTCATCGCCGTCACCACCGGCGTCGCGATAAACGGGAACTCGCGGCGCAAACTCGCGACGATGCCGCGCACCGCCTCGATTTCACCCACCGAGGCCGCATGCGCCCACAAGCGGAAGACGCCGCTGCCAAGTTCCGCCCGCGCCAACCCCAGCCGTTCGCGGCGACTCGCCGCCGTCGGCGTCGTCGCCATTAAGACGAACGGCAGCGCCGGGTACCACAAGGCGTTATAAGCGGCGATCAGCATCGCCGCCGACGCCCGTGAGCGTGCCGCGTTTTTCATATTGAAGGGCTCGGCCGGAATCGCTTCTCTCCAAGCGCGGCGCAGGCTCGGATCCTGTTGGACACTACGCGGGGGCCGCGTCGCGGCTCCTTACACGGCCGAGCGCGGCGCGCTCGCCTGATATCCGTTGATTAAGTCAACTTGACAATTCTCGCGGAGGAAATTCCGCCGGCGCCATGAATTGCAAGCCATGGAGCTTACTGTATTCCTGGCCCAGCGCCAGCAATTGCTCGTGCGTACCCTCCTCGACCACGCGGCCGCGCACCAACACGACGATGCGGTCGGCACGGCGAACCGTCGAGAGCCGATGCGCGATTACCAGTGTGGTGCGGTTTTCCATCAAATATTCCAGCGCTTCCTGGACCGCGCGTTCGGCTTCGGAGTCAAGCGCGGAGGTGGCTTCGTCCAGAATCAGGATTGGTGCATTTTTGAGCAGTGCGCGCGCGATCGCAAGCCGTTGCCGCTCACCGCCCGACAACCGCACGCCCAATTCACCGATAATCGTGTCGTAGCCCTGGGGCAGGCGCATAATGAAATCGTGGGCGTTGGCCAGCCGGGCCGCCTCATAGATGCGATCCAACGATTTGCCGGCACTGCCGTAGGCGATGTTGGCGCGCACTGTATCGTTGAAAAGAAAAGTATGTTGCGTGACCAGGCCGATCTGGGCGCGCAAGGCGGCAAGCTTGTACCGCCGCACGTCGACACCATCGATGGCGACACGGCCGCGCTGCACATCGTAAAAGCGCGGAATCAGATCGGCGATAGTGGACTTGCCGCCCCCGCTCATCCCCACCAGTGCGACTACCTGGCCGGCGGGAATTTCCACGTCGATATCCCGCAACACCCATTCGTCACCGTAGCGGAAGCTCACATTGACAAAACTGACGGCGTGAGGACGCGGCTCAAGCTCAAGCCCCTGGGGATTATCGGGCACGTCGGCCGGCGTATCCATCATCTCGAAGACGCGGTCGGCCGCCGCCAGCCCTTGCTGAATGCTGTTGTTGGTCTTGCTCAGGCTTTTGAAGGGCCGGTAAATAATCAACATCGCGGCAATGAAGGCGCCGAACGTGCCATAGGTGCGAGTGCCCGCCACGACCGACACGGTGCCCCACCAGATCACGGCGACGATGGCGCAAGCGCCCATCACTTCGATCATCGGCCCGGTGATCGATTTGATCCACGCCACTCTCATGTAGATGCGGAAGAGGCGGCGTAATTCGCGATTGAAACGCGAGCGCTCATACTCTTCCATCCCAAAGGCTTTAACCACGCGGTTGCCCTGGTAGGTTTCCTGCAAGATCACATTGAGACCGCTCAACTGCTTCTGCGCGTCCTTGGTCATCTTGCGCATCCGCTTCGAGAATCCCACCACCGGCAGTACGGCCGCCGGAAAAACCACGAAAGCGGCCAATGCGAATTCCCAATCGATGTAGAAGGCGGCCGCCAGCACCGCGATGAGCGAGGAGCCTTGGCCGAAAATTGAAAACAGGCTGTTTACCGCGCCGCTGACCGTCACCTGCACGTCGTTGATAACGCGCGACATCATCACCCCGGTGGCGGTGCGATTGAAAAATGAGAGCGACTGCTTCTGCAGGCGCTCGTTCAATTCCGCGCGCAGATCGAGAGTGACCTTTTGCGAAACATAAGCCGTCAGATAATCGGAGCCGAAATTTGCCACCGCGCGAATCAGAAACAGCGCCAGCACTTCGAAGGAAAGCGCCCTCAGCACGGTAAGATTCTTCGAGGATGCGAGTTGGTCAATAAATCGCTTGATCAGGATTGTGATGGCGCCGTTGGTGGCGCTCAGCGTCAGCATCGCGGCCATCAAAATCAGCACATACGGCAATAGATAGCGTCGCACATAGCCGAGCAGACGGCGATTAAGCGGCGTGAGCACGATTAGCTTCATGCCATCATTTCCAACGCGATATCGGCCACGCGCGCGGCGGCACCGGGCATTCCCAGCCGTTCCCGGACGGCGCTCAGCGCCGCCGCGGTTTCACGATGAAGCGTTTCGCCCAGCATCGGTTCGGCGGCGCGGATTAGATTGCGCGCGTTCACCTGCGACTGGATCAACTCCGGCACCAACTGGCGGCCGGCGAGGATATTGGGCATGCCGATAAAGTCGACCCCCTTCACCAGCATCCGCGCCATCACATAGGTCACTGGCGAGACGCGATACGCAATCACCATGGGACAGCCGAGTAGCGCGGTTTCCAGCGTCGCGGTGCCTGATGCGACCAAGGCAAGCTCACTCGCTCCAATGATACTATAGGCATCGCCACCCACCACGTGAACATCCAAAGCGCTTCGGGCGGCTTGTTCAAGATCACGCGATGACAGCGTCGGCGCCAGCACCACGACCGGCACCATATTATGGTCGGCGCACAGCACGCGTGCCGCTTCCAGCATCGGCGGCAACAGATGATCGATTTCCCCCCGGCGGCTGCCAGGCAAAATAGCAAGCAGCCGCGCGCGCGGCTGAAAGCCATGGCATGCCAAAGTTTCAGCACGATTCCGCGCGGGAGCAACACGGTCCAATAACGGATGGCCAACGAAAGTGACGCGTCCGCCGGCGCGCCGATAGAGTTCGGCTTCGAACGGAAACACCACCGCCATCCGATCGGCGCGTTTGATCAACTTGCCGACACGGCCGCGCCGCCATGCCCATACTTGCGGTAAAATATAGTAGAGCACCGGCACGCCGGCCCGTTTCGCGATACCCGCCAGGATCATATTGAATTCGGCGTAATCGATTACGATCAGCAAATCGGGCGGTTGCTTGCGGAGGATCGTGCGCAGGCGGCGGAGCGCCGCGACGGTCAAACGAATCGTGGAAGTCAGTTCAGCCAGCCCGAGCCCGGCGATTTCCTCGGTTTGGACCAGCGCACGTACACCCGCCGCGCGCATCCGCGAACCCGCGATGCCGAAGAGTTCGCAGTGCGGGTCACGCGCGAGTATCCGCGCGACCAGTTCGGCGCCATGAAGGTCACCCGAGGCTTCGCCCGCGACGATCATCACGCGCCGCTGCCGTACGAGCTGAGCTTGGCTGTTACCAGCGACTGCGGTCTCCGCCTGCATCGGAGTGAGATTGTGATGGAAAACCGCCGCTCGCGCCACGGCATTCCATGCCGACGGCCGGAAGAGCGTTCGCGCTGCTCAGCAGAATTGCACAGGTGAGCGAGAAATGACGGTTTTTAGCCGTGCGCCAACGTGCGATCGATATCGCTCGTGACAATTTTCGGCGGCACCTGGAGGGTATCGTATTGGCGCACCTGATGCCCGTCCGGACCAAGCAGGAAGCCTTCGGCGACGTGTCCAATCGAACCGTCGGGATTAATCTGCCGTTTGATATGGTAAACTCCGAGCACCCGCTCAACTTGCGCGGGCGTACCGGTCAGAAACAGCCAGCCCGGATGGTTTGCCTCATGCGATTTGGCATAGGCAAGCAATTGTTTGGGGTGATCGTGCTCAGGGTCGAGCGTAATTGAAACCAAGTTGACTTTGGTGCCAAGCCGCGCGCCCAGAAGCTTCGCCACGGAGGCGAATTTGGCGGTCAACAGCGGGCACAGCGTCGGACACGTGGTGTAGATAAAATCGATGAGTACCGGCCGGCCTTTCAAAGAGGCCAGTGACAGCGATTGGCCGTATTGATTCATCAGGGTGACGTCAGGCAGGCAATCGGCGGTATTCGACGCGCTAAACGAGCCTGGTTCGGTGGATGCCGACGACAGGCTGACGGTATTCTTGTCGCATCCGCCAAGCGCGATCAGCGTCAAAATCGAAAATGCCCCTACAAAGAAAGCGGACCGAACACGCAAGCGTCCATTCATTTCGATCTCCCGAAAAGTGCAAAGCTATCGCTGATCGTCACGCGATAAAGCAAAGGCGTCAACCCTGCGGGCGCGTATCTCCGCCGGCACGAGTCATACCGCCGTCTACGCCGGTCGGGTCGCGCTGATTTCTTCCTTGGCGATGGCGTCGCGGATGCGTTCACTGAGTTCGATTACACGCAAACCATCGTCGGCGGTGACCTTGGGCGCGGTACGCGCGCGCACGCTCTGGACGAAAGCCATGATTTCGTCCATCAGCGGATCGCCTTCCCCAAGGTCGACCTGCTCAGCGGAAATGGTTGGATAAGCGGCGCCCGGCGATGGCGGGCTTTTGCGATAAATCTGGATGCGTCGTGCCTCGTAGTCCACCGAGATGTAAGCGTCCGGCTGAAAAAATCGAATTTTACGTTCGCGCCGCGGCGCCACCCGGCTGGTATTGAGATTGGCGATAAGTCCGTTCGCGAACCGCATCCGGGCGTTCGCGACATCTATGCGATCAGTCAGCACCGCGACACCTACTGCCTCGACCGCCGTGACCGCATCGCCGGCCAGTGCCATAACCACGTCGAGATCGTGGATCATCAGGTCGAGCACAACGTCAACATCGGTGCCGCGCTCGGTGAAAGGCGCCAGCCGATGGCATTCGATGAACCGCGGCGCCTTTATGATCGACTTCAGATGGACTACGGCGGGATTGAAGCGTTCCAAATGACCCACCTGCAACACGCGTCCGGAACGTTCCGCCTGGCTTTTCAAATGGCGCGCTTGTGCAAGTGTCGCCGCCATCGGCTTCTCCACCAACACGTCGATGCCGGCGTCCATCAACGCACCGGCGATCTCATGATGAGCCACGCTGGGAACGGCCACGCTGGCCAAATCGATTTTCCCAACCAGCGCGCGGTAATCGTCGAGCGGGACCGCGCCGGTGGCCGCCGCCACCTGAGCACGGCGTTGCGGGTCGACGTCCACGACGAATTTCAGGCTGACACCTTCAAGCGCCGTGTATTTGCGCGCATGCAGCGCGCCCAAATGCCCGGCGCCGACCACAGCCGCCCGCAGCTCATCCATAGCCGTAAACTGTAATCCCTAGCCGGGTGGCATACGCAAGCGTGCGCTCGCGTTGCAAAACCAGCGCGATATTCGTCTCGACCCCAATCACGGCGGCGCCAATCTCACTCAGAAGCTCGAGCGTGCCGGGTCCGATCGCGGGCCGATCAAACCGCAAGTCCTGGCCGGGTTTGGCCGCCTTGGCGACGACCATGCCCTTGCCACAGAGGGTGGCGGCCCGTTTTAGCGCGGCGTCGGTGCCCTCGACCGCCTCGACCGCTGCCACCACGCCATCACGCACCGCGACGGCCTGCCCAATGTCGAATTGGCCCAGTGCGCGGATAATCGCGAAAGCCAGCTTCAGGTCTTTCATCTGATTCGGACTCGGCGCCGGCCCAGCCTCCAGGCCGGCGTGCGCCAATGCGGTTTCGAGCAGCGGGACGGGGTCGATCACCGGAATGCCGTCAGCCTCAATCTCCGCGGCGACCGCGCGCAGAATAACATCGTCGCTGAAGCGGCCGGCCCGCTGCAGCATCCTGAGCGCACGTGCGTCAGGAGCGAACGAAGTGACCAGACCTGCGCGCGAGATACCGCCCGCCATCGCCGCCCGCTCCACGCCAGCGGCCTTTAGCACGTCGATCATTTTCTGCAGCTCGCCAATCTTAAGCCAGGTAATCGAATCGACACCGGCGGCCAGGGCTGGGTCGGTCTCACCTAGATGGGCAAGCGCAATCACGGCGAACCCGCGGCGGCGCGCGGCCGCCGCCACTTCGAGTGGGAAAACTCCATTGCCCGCGATCAGCCCAAACTTATTCACGGTCGCGGCCGACCACTCCACGGGGGGAGTTCGCGATGAAATCGAGCAGGCGTCGCACCTCGGGCATGCTCCCGTTTTCAGCAATCACCTGCGCCAGCGCCTCGTCACGCAGCAGTTTGCCGTAAAACAAAGTGCGAAAGGCGCTCTTCAACGCGGCGATGGTCGCTGGCGCGTAGCCACGCCGCTCCAGGCCAGTGGTGTTGACCCCCACCAGCCGGGCACGGTCCCCCCCCGCCACCATCGCATATGGAGGTACGTCCTGCGCCACTTTGGAGCCCGCCGCGACGAACGCGTGCGCGCCAATCCGGCTAAACTGATGCACGCCGCACATCCCGGCCGTAACCACCCACTCCTCGAGCACGCAATGACCCGCAAGCTCGGTCGAGTTGGCAATTATGGAATGATCGCCGACCTGGCAATCATGCGCGATATGCACGTAATTCATCAGCAGCACGTCGTTGCCGATGCGGGTCACCATGCCGCCGCCTTCGGTGCCGCGATGAACCGTGGTGAACTCCCGGATTTTGTTGTCGTCGCCGATCTCCAGGCGTGAAGGCTCGCCGTGATACTTGAGATCCTGCGGCGCGGCTCCGATCGAGGCAAACTGAAAAATCTGATTGCGCGCCCCGATCGTGGTGGCGCCTTCAATCACCGCGTAAGGACCTATCATGGTGTGGGCGCCGACCCTGACGCCGGCACCAATCACCGCGCCCGCGCCAATTTCGGCAGTGGAATCCAGCTCGGCGCGCCGGTCGATCACCGCCGCGGGATGAATCCGGCCGGCTATGGCAGTTGCCCCTCTACTTCCATGGCGGAAAGCTCGGCTTCCGCCGCCAACTCGCCGTCCACGCGCGCCTGCGCATGCATTTTCCATAAAGGATGGTGATGCTTGAGCAGTCGCACCTCGATACGCAGTTGGTCGCCGGGAATCACGCGGCGACGCAAGCGGACCTTGTCCAGTCCCGTCAGCATGAAGACGCTGCGCCGCTCGCCAATGATGCCGAGGGCCAATACCGCGGCGGATTGTGCCAGCGCCTCAACGATCAGAACCCCAGGCATAATCGGCATGCCGGGAAAATGCCCGACGAAAAACGGTTCATTAATCGTCACATTTTTGAGCGTCAGAGCACGGTCCGCTTCCAATTCGAGCACGCGGTCTATCAGCAGAAAGGGAAACCGATGCGGCAGCAGCCGCAGGATGCGCTCGAGTTCGCGTTGGTCGTTATTCAAAATCGCTTACTTGGTGATAGTGGAACGGCCACCTTCGGGCATTGAGCGCCCAGTCAAGGCGCCGCTGCTGAAACCACTGCTGCTGCGTGAAGACTGATAGGAGCCCGCGGAGGCTTCCGCTCCCAAGGAACCGGGTTTCACGTTCATCGCGTCGTAGGTGCGAACCACCTGGTCGGTGATATCTATCGAAGGTGAGGCCCACAACAGCGAACCCTTTTCCAACACCATTGTATAGCCGTCCTTGTGGGCGACCTGGCGGACCACGGTGGCCAGGTCGTGCACAATTGAACCGGTGATCTCGTTATCCCGCTGTCGGAGCTCGTCGCGCGAATTCTTGTAGTTGTCCTGGAAATCACGCAGTTTGCTGTTGTATTTGTCGACCAAATTCTGACGTTGGTCAGGCTGCATCAGCGCGCCTTTTTGCTGCAATTCATTCTTGAGCGTCTGGACTTCCCGCTGCTGGCTTTCGAGCTGCCCTTGCAGCCGCTGGACCCGGACGCGAAACTCGGCCTTGGCTTTTTTGCCGGCGTTGCAATCATTGAGCGCACGCTGGATATCGACGTAAGCCAGCCGCACTTCCGCGTGTGCGGTCGCGGCCCCCAGTAAAGCCAGCGTCATCACCATCATCACGCCGAATGTGAACCGTTGTCTCATTACGCTCCCGCAAGCCTCCCGTCGAATTTGCCAGCCGCGATCGCCACGTCCGCATAACCGCGCAAAATGTTTCCTGATGCTTAGCGGTTAATCAAAGCAGCTTCGGCTCCCCCGCGCTATAGCGGTGCGCCCGCGCCAAAATCGAACACGGTGCTTTGATCGTTGGGCCGAGGGTTGATCGGCCGGGCGATATCCACCGCAATCGGTCCAAACGGCGAATGCCAGCGAATGCCGACTCCGTAGGCGGCCTGCAGGTCGGCTGGTGACGGCGTTTCGTGCAGTCTGAAAGCATTGCCCGCGTCGACAAAAACCGCACCGCGCACACCCAGCGATTGCAGCAGGGGAAACGTGGTCTCGCCGCTCATCAGCAGTTCCTGGCTGCCGCCAACCTGTTCCACCGCGAATGGCACTCCGAGCTGATTGAACAAAGTTACCTGCGGACCCAGCGAATATAATTCGTAGCCGCGCACGTCGCCGCCGCCGCCGATTCCTCCGGGGAAGAAGCGTTCATACAAGGGCAGCTCACCGCCCGCGCCGGTGCTCAAAGACGTGCCGATACCATACGTGATGCCCGGCGAGAACACCCATTCGCCCCACTCCGGACTGCGGATGAACGGGAAAAACCAGCGGCCGTGAACCACCCCTTTGACAAACGAGGTTCCACCTAAGCCCGCTACTTCCATTGAGAGGCTCTGGATCGAACCGCTGCGCGGATCGATCGGATTATCCACGGTGAAGCGTTTGAGGCTAGGCAATATCTCCGAAACTCGCGTGTAGCCTCGGTAACGCGAGATGTCGAAAGTGGTGAACGGACTTAAGCCGCCAATGCCAACCGACTCCCATTGATAGCCAAGTCCGGCCGTCACGTCGTTCAAAGAAAACGGTCCGATCTTCTTGAGACCCAATTCGGTCAGCGGATAGGTCGTATTGATCAGAAAGCCGCCGTTGGTCTGGTCGAAGCTGAACAGAAACAGCTTGTCATAGAAAAGCTGCAGATTGACGCTCAACGGCATGTCCAGAAACCACGGCTCCGTGTAGCTGAGATTATAATTCTGATAGAGGAAGCCGATTTGGGCCGAGGCGGTGGCTGCTTCACCACCGCCGAATAGATTACTGTTGCCAATTGAAAAATCGCCAAATACCGACGTATAGCTGTCGTATCCTCCGCCAACTTGGAAGGATGCGGTATTCGCCTCCTGCACCGCCACGTCCAGATCTATCTTGTCGGGCGCGGGACCCGGCGTGGTGGTGATGCGGGTGCTCGAGAAGTAACCCAGCCCATCGAGGCGCCGTTTGGATTGCTGGATCTTCTCGCTCGAATACGGCTCCTGCTCCTGGATTTGCAGCTCGCGCCGGATGACCCGATCCGAAGTCTTCGTGTTGCCGGTGATATTAATCCGATCGACCAGCACCTCCTGACCGGGGTTGATGGCGAAATCGAGCGCCACTCCGCGCGTCATCGGGTCGATCTGCGTGCGCGGATCAACGTTGACGTAGGCGTAACCGCGGTTGGAATAGAACTCCGACAGAGTGAGCACGTCGTGCTCCATCCTGGTGCCGCTGAAGACCTCGCCCCGCTTTAAGGTGATCTTCGTCAGCAGATCTTTTTTCGGAACTTTGAGAGTGCCGGTAACATTGACGGAGCTGACGTGGTAAACCGGCCCCTCGTCGATATTCCAGGTGATGACCAGTGAGTTGTGATGGCGTACCACGCTCGGTTCAGCCACATGGACGTTGAGAAATCCATGGTCGTAATAGTACGTGCTGAGGCGATCGGTATCGTCCTGCAGTTTCTTGCGATCCAGGATGCCGGTCTTGAACACAATACTGAGGAGATTGTGCGGGCGAGTGGCGATAATGTGACGTAGAGTTCGGTCGGAAAACTGATGATTGCCGACGAAATTGACCTTGGAAATCGTGATGACCGGACCTTCGACCACGTCAAAGACACCCATCGCGCTGTTGTTTGCTTCGGGCACGGTGCGAAACGTGATCTTGGCGTCGAGATAGCCCTTGTCCTCGTAAATTGACTTGAGCGCGCGAATGGTGGCTTCAACCCGGCTCGGATCGAGCACCTCGCCCGCATGCAGCTTGACGGCGTTGACCACCTTGTCTTCAGTCGGCTTGATCTCCTTCATGCCGCTCAGGCGCACGTCGGTCAGAAGTGGACGTTCGGCCACTTTGTAGATCAGGGTGGTGCGCCCGTTCTGATTGGCAGTGGCGGCGCTGACGCGATCGAAGAAACCCATCTGATAAATGGACTTGATGTCCTGATCGACGGTGCCAGGGTTGAGCGGCTGGCCGACCTGGGAGGAAATGTGGATGCGGATGGCGTCGGTTTCGACGCGCTGGTTTCCCTCGACTTTAATCTGGGAAATTATCGGCGCGGCCGCTTGTGCGAACAGGCGCGATGCCCCATAAAGAATCGCCACCAGCACCCATAATGCGCGGGAATAGTACGCGCCCTGTCTTAGGACGTTACAGTTTGCGGCCCTCACCAAATCCACCCCGAAAACGGCGACCAACCTAACCAATCGAGCCGGTGAAGTAAACCAACCAAGCCGCGACTATCGTTTTTCCCGCCATTCGGCCGCGCGCGCCCTCGAGGCGTGCCCGACCGATCCCGGCATCTGGCGGCGTGTGCATCAAGCGATTCGCTCTTCGAACAACCGCCCCTCGCGCAAGCGCAGCGTGCGGCCCATGCTGCGTGAGAGCCGTTCGTTATGCGTCGCGACGACCAGGGTCAAGCCGAGTTCGCGGTTCAAATCATGGAAGAGCTGATGGACTTCGTCGGCGGTCTGCGGATCAAGATTGCCGGTCGGTTCATCGGCCAGCACCAGGCGCGGCTCCAGCACCACCGCGCGCGCCACCGCCACCCGCTGTTGCTCGCCCCCGGATAACTCAGCCGGCCGGCGGTGGAATTTGTCCTTGAGCCCGACCATTTCCAGCATTCGGCGCGCCAGCTCACGCGCTTGCCGATCGGCCATCCGCGCGATCAGTGCCGGCATCATGACGTTTTCAAGCGCGCTGAAATCAGCCAGCAGATAATGAAACTGGAAGACGAAGCCGAGTTTGCGATTACGGAACTCGGCGAGCTCGCGCGCATCCATCGCGAACAAGTCGCGCTGCTCAAAATAGACTTTGCCCGCGCTCGGTTCTTCCAGACTGCCCAGCACATGCAAAAGCGTGGATTTGCCCACACCCGATTGTCCGATGATCGCGACTTCTTCGCCGGCCGCAACCTCGAGATCGAGCCCGCGCAGCACCCGCACTTCGCGCCCCGCATCGTGAAAAGTCTTGTCGAGCCGTGACGCCCGGATAAGGAGTTCGCCGATTGCCGGTCCGGCGCTTGGCGCGCGTTCATTCATAACGGATAATCTCAACCGGCGAGAGCGAGCGCGCCTGTAAAGCCGGGTAAACCGCACCGCATATGCAGATGACGATAGCCGCGATGGCGATGGCGATGAAGTTGAGCGGGTACAGACGCACCGGCACGTAACTGACCATGAACATGTCCGGGGGCAGATGAATCAGGTGGTATTTGCCGACCGCGAACGAAACGGCAAAGCCAAGGCCGACGCCGAGGGCGGTTCCGATCACCCCCAAGGCGGCGCCCTCGCACAGAAAAATCGCCGCAATTGAACTGGCGCGCGCGCCCATCGCGCGTAAAATCGCAATTTCTTTGCGTCGCTCCATCACTACCATCACCAGTGTCGCGACGATGTTGAAGGCGGCCACCAGCACAATCAGCAACAACACGAGAAAATAGGTGAGCTTTTCCAGTTTGAGAGCCGCAAACAGCGGGGCGTCAGTCTGTGTCCAGTTGCTTACTTTAAAATCGGGACCGGCGAACCGAGCTATCTCCCGGCCAATCCCTGGCGCATCGAAAAGGTCGTGCACGCGCACCTCGAGTCCGCTTTCCAACTGTGGATCATCCGCCAGCAGCGCCCGTCCAGCTTTGAGCGCGACAAACATCAGGGAGGAGTCGTACTGATACATGCCCGAGTGGAAAAAGCCGCTCACCACAAAACGACGCAGCCGCGGCGGACCGGCCGCGCCGCCGAGGCTCGCGGGTGAAATCACCACGATCGGATCGCCCATGTGCAAGCCCAGATCGAACGCCAGCGACTTGCCGACAATCGCGCCGGGCAAAGCGACCGTTCGCTTGCTCCCATTTTCGACGATCGAAACCTCGTGCGTCCGCGTCAGCGCCGCCAGAGTGCCAGCGGTCAGAGTACTGGCGAGTTCGGTCAAGACTGGATTATGGCGTGCGAGTACACCTCGCAAGGTGCCGCCGGAAACGTAACCTGGGGTTCCAGCGCTGGTCGTGGAAACCAGCATCACCTGCGAGGAGATAAACGGCGCCACTCCGGTAACCCCGGGAACTTTGGCGATACGGGCTTGCAATCGTTTGAAATTGGCCACGCTCTGACCAGTATGTTCGACGGTAATCTCGGGATTAAAGGCCAGCAGGCGGGCGCGCAGATCCTCCTGAAAGCCGCTCATTACCGCCAGCACGACGGTCAACGCGAAGGTTCCGATCATGACGCCCACCAGCGAGATCACCGCGATCAGCGAGACGAAACGTTTTCGCCGCCGCGAGCGCAGGTAGCGGATTCCTATGAGATATTCGAAACGCACCCGGGCCCGGGCCGCACACGCGGCCATCCCGCCATTACGAGCGTTGCGCCGCTTGACACCCGCGGCATTTGAGCGCGGCGGAGGGGCTTTCGCCATGAGGTGGATGTGGTGGGTCGCATTTTAGGGCGATTCAATACTCCCGAAGCCGGTGGCGCTTTGCAATAATCCTCAGTTGAAGTGGGAAGACACTCACTATAGACTCGCACGGAATCTCCGGTTCTCGGAGGCCAGTTGCATGGATAGATGGTGGGCGCGGGCGTTGGTTATTGCCGTTTGTTTAAGCTTGGTCGCAAGCAGCGTCCGTGCCGACGACGACGGCGCGAGGTCCAGTTCCGCTGATCCGCCTGGAGCCGCCGCCGCCGATCCGCCGCATGGTAATCAGGACCTTATCACGATGAACTTCCAGAACGTGGACCTTCCCGTGCTGGCAAAGTTCATCAGCGAGATCACCGGCAAGAACTTCGTGCTGGACGAAGCCGTACGCGGCAAGGTCAGCATCATTTCACCCAGTAAAGTCACGCCTGAACAAGCCTACTCTATCTTTCAGTCGGTGCTGCAATTAAAGGGCTTCACCACGGTTCATGTCGGACCGATCATTAAGATCATCCCATCGCGCGACGTGCGCGAATCCGCCGCACTGACGCAATCGCAAATGCCGGGTCTGACGCAGGGCGATTCTTATGTGACCCGCATGGTCAAGCTCAGGAATATCGATGCCGCTTCGGTCTTGAGCGTGATTCAGCCGATGGTGTCGCATGACGGACTGATCGCCGCTTTTCCCCAGGACAACACGCTCATCCTGACCGATGACGCGTATAACATCGATCGCTTGCTGCGCATCATCGGCAGTCTTGACGTGCAGGGCACCCAAGCCAACGTCGCGGTGATTCCGCTCAAACTCGCCTTTGCCGACGATATGGCCGATCAGATCAACAAGATCATGACGGCGAGAGAGAAGAATACGCACGGCGGACGTGCGACCATGGTCCGTCCCGGAATTGGCATTGTCGCACCCTCGGTGCAAGGCGCGGGCACCAGCTTCAGCGTGGTTCCGGATGAGCGGACCAATTCCCTCATCGTCCTGGCCAGCCCGATTGAAATGCGGCAAATCAAAGATTTGGTCGCCAAGCTGGATATTCATCCGCCCAACGAAACCGCCCGCATCCACGTCTACCATCTGAAGAATGCGCCGGCGGGTGAAATGGTCGCGGTGCTGAACGGCTTGCTCAATGGCAGTGGCGGCCCGGGCACGCTTTCTCCGCAGACCGGCAAAACCTCGCTTGGCCGCGGCAGTTCGTTGGGGCTCTATAGCGGCTCCGCTTTCGGCTCGGGCTTTGGCGGCGGCAGTATGGCCAGCTACGGCGGCGGTGGTGGCTATGGCGGCTACGGTGGAGGCGGGATGGGTGGCTACGGTGGTGGTGCGATGGGCGGCAGTGGGTACGGCGGCTATGGTGGGGGCTCCGGCGGCGGAATGGGTGGCATGGGTTCGATGGGTGGCCAACGCGACCGCGGCAACAACAATCAGCCGTCCACGGCGGCCTCCAATGGCGGCCGCGGTACGGTCTTCGAAAGCCCGGTGAGCGTCACCGCCGATCCGGCCACCAACTCGCTGGTGGTCAGCGCAGCCCCGCAGGATTACGAAACCCTCAAAACCGTCATCGCGCAACTCGATATTCCGCGCGTCCAGGTTTTTGTCCAGGCGGTAATCGTCGAAGTCGCGGCGCAGCGGACCAAGGACATCGGCGTGCAATTCCAGTCGGCTACGGGCCTGAGCAATAGTACGCTGGGTATCGGTTCGCTCAATTTCGGCACGTTGCAAAACGCACTCGGCAACCCCCTTGGCCTGACCGGTCTTGGGATTGGGCTCGCCTCGGGCAGCATGTGCACCATCCCGAGCGCGGTGGCCGCGGCTGCGACCGGTGGAAGCACCACGGCCGCCGCCGCCTTGACCGTGCCTTGCGACGTCGCCTTGATGACGGCGCTGGAGACCGACACTCATACCAACGTGTTGTCGGCGCCCACGCTACTAACGGCCGATAATGAAGAGGCGATGATCGTGGTCGGCCAGAATTTGCCCTTCGTTGGCTCATCGGCGGCCAACGCCGGATTGCCCGGACAGATTTTCAATTCGGTCGATCGTCAGAATGTCGGCATCACGCTTGATATTATTCCGCAGGTCTCACAAGGCAATTACGTCAAGCTCGACCTCTATGAGGAAGTCTCCAACGTGGTGAATGGCACGCAGAACAACACGCTGGGACCAACGACCACCATCCGCTCCGCTTCGACTACCGTACTGGTACAGAACAACCGTACCGCGGTGGTCGGTGGATTGCTGTCGACCGAAGCTGACAATGGGCGGCAAGGAATCCCGTTCATGTCGGATATTCCTGTACTTGGCAATTTATTCAGCGACAATACCCGCAATAATGAAAAAGAGGATTTGCTGGTATTCCTGACGCCTCACGTCGTGCGCTCGCGGCAGGACCTGCAGGCGCTGGCGCTGGATCAACGGCAAAAGTTCGTGCGCACACTGGGCCGCGCCGAGGTCAACAATATGCCGCCTTCGCAGTTTAATCAGCTCTATAATCCCAGCTTCAATCGCGCGGTCTCGCCGATGCAGGACTTGATTCAATCCACCCAATTGCCGCCGCCAGGCACCAATCGCGGGTTCGCGCCGATGCCTGGCACGACTCCGCCGCCGCGCTATCCCAATTCGTCGGCTCCCGGGCCGAGCAGCAGCGGCGCGCCCACGGGAGCATCGCCGTATAGCTATGCCGGACCGATTTATTCGTCCACCACGACGTCGCACTATAAGGCGGCCAGTACGGCGGGCGGGAGCAGTGCCGGCAGTAGCACCACCAGCACCAGCGTTTATTCGAGCGGTTCGCCCGGATTCGGGAGCAGCAATCCGCTGAACGCAAGTTCCAGCAGCCATTAGAGGACTGGGGTGGCGCGCGCGAGCGTCAACGCTCGGTGCGCGCCTCCCGATACGGGCGCGGCGCCGTCGTCGTGGAC
>JBOHWL010000201.1:0-2142 GCA_050736615.1 Binataceae bacterium (SeqCode)
CGGGCGGCGCGCATCGCGGCGATGGCCGCCAACTGGACCGGCCGGCCGTGATCAGCCGGCGGAGTTCTGCGGCCCGCGCCTGATCCCCCGGTGATCTCATAGCAATACCTCGGTAGGAAATCTGACGCGTCGTTCGAGTCGGACCCCGGTCTCTTATATGCTTGGCGGCGCCAGCGCATGGAGGGGACAGTGCCGAAGGGCTCTGCGGCAAGAGACGTCTGGCGATGTAATCAGGGCGGGCGTTATGGTCACGCGGGTAGCGGCAGGTCAGGAGCGAGAACCGACTGGAGCATTGCACGTTGGGAGCAAGAATTGCGCAGCGGTCGAAGTGAACCGGCTGGCTGACTCCGGCGGGTTCGGACGGACCGCCTTGCTAAGTCGGGGCGCGCAAAGGTCGCGAAGAAGGCCGCACAAGCGCGCTGGAAATTGGTCTAATCTGAGCGGGAGGGCATTTGGAGCAGCCCGGCGTCAAGTCCTTGCATCAGGATATACGGCTGCATGAGCGGATCACGGAATCGGTAGCGAAATTTTCGTTTGGTCCCGCGCTGTTCTAAGATTGGGCCGCGGCTCGGGTCGCAGAAGCCTTTGAGGTGAGCTGCGAAACTGGGAATCTCGTATCTCTTACCCATAATGTTGCTCATTGGCTGAACGACGCCAGCGGCCGTGAAGTAGCCCAATTCGTCGGTCCTGGCGAGAGCGCACGCACAGAGCACCTGCCTGAACAAATTGTCTGACCGCGGACTTGCGGTCGCCTTATGGTAGGCGTCGCGGGTAGATTGCTGAGCGCGCTCCAAGCAGCGGGAGATTGAGGCCGTCAGGTTCTTATCGCCAATGTGCTTCGCGCGGTTTTCGACGGCATCGCGCGCGGCATGAAGCCCAAGCAGGTGCGTGTAATGGGGCAACCCCTGGGAATAGTTGATGATTTGGCGCTTGGTTGAGTCAGCCATTGTCATGTCCAGCCTGGGAAGCCTCTTCTCGAGAATTTCGGCTAGCTCATCCTCAGACATCCTTGGCATCGGCACTTCGACAAGGTTTCTCCCGATGGACGCATGTTCCTTTATCAAGTCGGCAACCGAATCTGCGACTCCAACAATTATAATAGTCGCTAATACGGAATGATCGGATAGCGCCTTTATTGTGTCGGCCATTAGGGTGGTTACTTCACCTTCAACCAATCGATCAAATTCGTCAAACACGACAACGGGTATGTTGTTTGTGGCGACGCTCGAGAGGGCCCGCCTGATATCGTCTGGACTCGCTTCCGCCGGGATCGCGTCGCCAATATTCCAGTCGGCGAGCGCCTTCTTCCACAGATGCGGAAACGTATCGATGCCATCGCAGTTTACGCGTGTCGCAACGAGCTTCGACACAGGGCGGTGCATAAACTTTGTGAACGTGTTGGCAAGCGAGGTTTTCCCTACTCCGCGTTCGCCAAAGACAAATGCGTGTTGTCCCCGCTGTCCCACCGCATCGATCAACTCCCGAATTTGATAGACGCGGCCGGCGAATAGGTCGCCCTCATCGATCGGCGCGCCGGGCGAGAATACGGTCCCTATCTCTTCCCTGAGGACGTCCCAGTCGCCGCGTTCCCTCACCGGTATCGCCCCCAAGTCGCGCTAATTTGGCCATATTATACACGCGTCCGCTGATGTCAAGTCATAATAACGGCTACGACGCCGCCGCTTCGCCCCTCGGCGGATTGGCTCTCCCAGACCGCTCTGGCTTGCAGCAAGGGTGTAATCCAGCAACGAGCGCGATATCACTGACGGTGCCGAGGCGGCGTATCGGGAGGTATGCGTTCAAATGCGCTAACGGCGGGTGGGAAAGCCGTCTGGCTGCCACGTTTGGTGGTCACCTTGGCCCCAAGCTGGATCTTGGACTGTTCGGACCAGCGAACTCTCCTCTACCTTGAAAGCTGGGTCGCAACCGGCCGTGCGTCCGGATTGACGAATGGCTGCGAACGGATAGCTTCGGGCATCTCGGGCCGCGGCTTCTCGCCGAGGCAACGAGTGGTGATTGCCGGGAGAAACCGCCGATGCCTGTGATCGATCTGCCGAAGCCCGCCTTCGTACGGAACATGCGCCTGCTCGGCTGGAGCGACCAGGGCGGTCGGCTCGATGGCGTGCAGATCATGGTGCATCG
>JBOHWL010000202.1:0-10800 GCA_050736615.1 Binataceae bacterium (SeqCode)
ACGAAGCTGCCATTTGCCCCATGAGGGTTTGGCCCAGCCGAGCGGCATGTCCCAATCCTGCGGAAAGCTGCCGGTCTTCGTCGAGTAATCGTCGACCAGGTTCAAAATCTTGCGGCTGCCCAGGTAATTGGCGCGGAAGAGCGCGAGGCCGCCATTGAAACCGGTCGTCTTGTAATCGTCCAACACGAAGTCGCTGCCGGCCGCCGGTGCGCATCGCGCCGAAACCGCCAGGCGCAAGGAACGGCGCAGCGCCGGCACGAACACGTAGTCATCTTCAGGCGACTCCGGGTTCTTGTGGAAAATCGTCAGATTGGTCGTGTACTTGGATTGCTCGGGCTCCGTCACCATGAACCATTCGGTGAACCACGCGTCTTTGGCTTGCGGCAGATTCATCGGCACGCCGGGGTCGGTGTTGTAGCCGACCTGGCGATAAATCCAGACCAGCCGCGTGCAAGCGATATTGTTGAAGCGATCCTGCGTGCAGCTCACGCCCGGATGGTTGAACTGCTGCGCATAAAGGTTTGGCACGTAGGCGAACCATACATTGGCCAGAATCTCATAGCCTTTGTTCGGTCCGCTGGGGTTGGGAAATGGGGCTCCGGCCACGTAATTGCTGACGTAATGATGGCCCTCCGCGGTCGTGCCCATCGCGGTCTGCGAGCCGTACTTCTCGCTTGCCGCGACATAGCCTTTGGGTAGTGGCAGGTTGACGGTGGGTCCGACCGTCATCGATACGTCCGGCGGCATTTTCCAGAAATAGGTGCCATCGAACAGCTTCTGCATGCCGTAGGGCATGAACTGTTTGTACTGTTGCCAGTTGGACATCGTGATCGTCGTACCCGGGGTAATCGTCCCCTGATGCTGCGTGTCTTTCAGCCACTGCTGCATCGGTTCCGGCGGCGGATAGTTGGACTGCGCGCTGGCAATTGCGGCGCAGGTACACGAGACAAAAGCCGCAAGCGCTGCGGCGGCGACAAAACGCCCTGCTCTCATAACTTCTCCCTCACCAAGCAAAAAATTGTTGTCGGCGGTCAGACTCGGACGACGAGATTTCTCAAGCTTTGCGAGTCACAGGCGACGCCCAGCCTTTGACTCCATCCACGAGTGTCCTGCTCACTTCCTAAAACTCGCCCACTCACTGCCCGTAAGCAAAGATCACTCCAAAAAGCGGTACTGGATGGACCGCCGCCCATTAGTCTCTTGAGCAAACTCACCGGCAAAATCGCGGCCTGACCAGAAACACAATAAGCTCGACGTGTCAGCATTTACATTGTCTGAACAGCAATGAGCCGGATGGAGAGAACGGAAGAAAGCCTCGGACAGGGTAGATGATTCCGCGGCTTCGATGATGGCTCTGTCGCGTAATGCGAAACAAAAAATAAAATGCGAAAAAACGTCCAATGAAATGCTCGGTCCGGACGAGGCGAGCTTTGCGGCCGTTCACACTGACCGGCGTAATCCCATGTGGTCGAGCTTTTTCGCCACCCAGTTGACGCGGTCATAACCCCAGAACAGCTCGCCATCGATCACGAAGGTGGGCACGCCGAAGACGCCGTCGCGTTCAGCCTCGGCGAAGCACTCCTTGAGGCGTGGCTTGGCCGCGGCCTCCTCATCTCCGATGTAAGCGTCGAAGCGCGTGGTATCGGCGCCAATTTCACGCAGGATTGCGGCCAGCGCGCGCGCATCTTCGACCTCGAGTTCGCGCTTCCAGAAACGTTCGAACACGCGCTCCGCATAGGGCCGGAACACGCCTTGATCCTCGGCGCAGAAGCCGCCGTAAAAGGCGCGCCGGGCGCTGAAAATTTTCTTCGGCGGACGGATCAGCAGGCCGCGTTCGCGGGCGAGCCGCCGCGCGTCCAGATAGAGATAATGGAGCTTGTGACGCTCGCGCGCGGAACGCGACGGCACGTCGCCATAAACGCGCCGGATATTAACCCCGTAAGCGATGAAACGTATTTTCACCTGATGGGTTTGTTCCAACGCCCACGCCGGCGCCATCGCCAGGTAAGTGAAAGGGCTGGTATAGGCGAAATACATTTTGACTTCGTAGGGATTATCCACTGATTCATTCATTCCGCGGGTGATACTCACTTCCGTCTTGGCAGGCTGATAAATCACAGCCTGCCCCCCCTCTCTTTCTCCTCCGTACAAAGAGCGGGGGAGAAGATTGGAAAGCACCCATGCCTTTTTCAACGCCCTGTGTGGCGTCCCGTAAATACCTTCACACGGCGTCAATAAGTCATCCTGAGCGAGCGAGTCTGCGAGCGAAGTCGAAGGAACTCGCGGCCTAACAATGCCGCGCGAGATCCTTGTCTAACGCACCTCGCGGACTTTGCTGGCTCCGCCTGCGGCTTCGCTGGTGCGACACGGCTCGCGCTGCTCGCCGGCTCAGAGTCTGTGAATGTTTATCATTCTGAACGGAGTCTTCGAAGTGAAAATCCCGAAAAAACACAGGAAAAGCAGAAAGATCCGGGATTCCTCGCTGTGCTCGGAATGACATAAAAACAAAATCTTCACACACTCTCTGAATGACAGCGGTATTTTGCGTGAGCCATTTACGGGGTACACACTAGTCATACTTCCTGGCTAACGCCTCGGTCTCCGGCACGCCCATCAACTCGATCAGTTCGCTGAACAGCCTGCCCGTGATCGGAACATCCAGCACGCCAGTTTCCTTGAGCTCGCGCATCGCATCACGCATCCGCACATACGCCGCCATCAGAGTGCCGGTATGAATCGTCAGCTTGAAGCCATATTGGGCAAGTTGCGGCAGCGGCAGCAGCGCGCCGTTATACAGCAGCGGCAGATGGCCGAGCCTGGCGGCGTACTGCTTGAGGTCCTCGAGCGTGCGGATGCCGTCAACGAAGACCAGGTCCGCACCGGCCTCGCGATAGGCATTGCAGCGCCGCACCACATCATCCCAGCCGTTGACGGCGAGCGCGTCGGTGCGCGCGATGATGACGAAATTGGGATCGTGCCGGGCGTCACAGGCGGCGCGCACCTTGGGCACCATTTGCTCCATCGGGATGACCTGCTTGCCGGCCAGGAAGCCGCATTTCTTCGGCCACACCTGATCTTCGAGGTGCAACGCCGCCGCACCCGCTTCCTCGTATTCGCGCACCGTGCGCATCACGTTGACCGGATTGCCGTAGCCGGTATCGGCATCGCAGATGAGCGGCAGCGTGACCGCGTGGGCGAGCGCGCGCACATTTTGCACCATCTCGCTCATGGTCAGCAGGCCCAGGTCCGGAAAGCCGCGCGCCGCCGCGGTGCCGAAGCCGGTCATATAGACCGCCTTGAAGCCGGTTTGTTCGGCCAGTTTCGCCTGCAGGCAATCGTAGACGAACGGCGCCACCAGCATTTCCCCATTGAGCAACTCGCGCAAACGCGCGGCGGTTTCCCTCATCGCGTCACCTCTTCGAATTTCGTTGATACCACGTTTGGCGCGCCGGTGCTCAAGGTCCCCATAGCCGCGCGCTCACAAGCTGCGCGCCTTCGACCATCGCCGCGAATTTCGCCCAGGCGATCTTCGGATGACCGACACGGGTGCCGATTGTTTTGGCTCAGCTCGCCGGGCGGCGCAGCACCACCGGATCAATTTTGCGGGTTATCAGTTGGCCTTCCCCGAGCTTCCCCAGGAGCTGGCCGTTTTCGACGATCACCTTGCCGCGCAGAATCGTCGTGACCGGCCATCCCGCGACTTGCCATCCCTCCCAAGGGCTGTAGTCAGAAACGTGGAAGTCCTCGCGCGACAAGGTTTTCTTGATCGTGGGATCGAGCAGAACGATATCGGCGTCGCTGCCGGGGGCGATCACCCCTTTGCGCGGATAAAGGCCAAGAATACGCGCGGCGTTCGTCGAGGTCACTTCGGCAAAACGCTGCAGCGACATGCCGCGATTCACCACGCCTTCGGTAAATATGATGCCCATGCGGGCTTCGGCGCCGAGATTTCCGCCGGTGACATTATCGATTCGATGACCCGACAATTTATGTTCGAGCGAGGTCGGAAACTCGTCAGTGGCCGTGGTCGAGACGCCGTCTCCCACCAATCCCTGCCAGAGCGCCTTGTGATCGTCTTCATATTTAAGCGAAGGATAAGTGTGATAACAGAAACCGCGCGGCTTCTTATAATCTTCCGCCGAAAAGAGCGCGTAATGGTGCAAGGTTTCGCTGTAAATCGGGAGGCGATGGCCACGCGCTTCGACGACCGCTTCAACCCCGTCACGAGCCGACGTATGAACGAAATAGACCGCCGCGCCAGTGGCCGCGGCTAACTGGATAACCCGATTGAAAGCGAGCCCTTCCGATAATTTGGTATGAACCAAATGCAGGTTGGTACCATCGGTGCGGCCTTCGGCGGCAAAGCGTTCGTAATTGAACTGAACGATATCATCGTCCTCCGCATGCACCACCATGATGCCGTCGTGTTTGGCGACTTTCTCCATCGCGAGCTGAACGCGTCCCATATCGAGCCGCACCGGTATCCGCTTGGGATGGGGCGGCAGGATGTTGGTCGTGAAAATTTTAAAGCTTGGGAAGCCTTGTTTGATCACGTCCGCCAGTTGATCAAATACGCGCAACGGCAACGCGCCGAGCAAGCCCACATGGAAGGAATAGTCAACGAAGGAATTGCCTTTCCAGCGCGCGCAACGTTCTTCTATCGCGCGGGTGGGCTCCATCGACGGATCGATAAAGCAGAAGTCCAGATGCGTGGTGGTGCCGCCGAAGGCCATCCCGAGCGTATCTTCCTCGGGCCCCAGGGTCGATTTGCCGCTATCCGGGTTGGTTAAATCGAAAATGTCGAGATGGGTATGCGGTTCAATTCCGCCCGGGACCACGAGCTTGCCGGCGGCATCAATGGTGCGGTTAGCCGCGATCGTCTGATCGTCGGTGCCGACCACGGCGATTCGCTCACCCTGGACGCCAATGGTCCACTGGCCGACACCCTGAGGAGTAACCACTTGACCGTTACGAATCAGCAAATCCAGCATCGGAATGCCCTCCCGTTGGGGTTGCGTCGAAAGACGCCGGAACGTTGACTGGCTGGCGTCGCCCGCCATCCGCTTGATAGCGTGAGCCGGGCGCGCTGGTCAAACCTGAATCAACGGCGCGGAGAAGCACCGCTTTGATCTCCCATATCCGAGTCATGGCCGCGCCATGCCAAGGCTGAGGGTCCCAGCCCCGCGTGCCGCGCTTATCGTCGTGGCGTGCATCAGCATGATAGCGCTGGCCGGATGCTGGATGGCGGCGGCGCCGCTGGCGTCAACCGTGATGAGCATGGCGGGTTCAATCGGCCGTTCAACGCCGATCACGCATGCGAATGAGGATACGGCGCAGGACCTCGAATGCGATCTCACCAATCCGGCCTGGCCCTCACTGGTCGAACTCCGAACCGATAAAGCCGGGACCACCATCTATCGCCCGCTCAGCCTCAGCGGACCGGGGCTGAATCTGCAATACGAGGACGTCGACGCGCCCGCCAGTACGACCGGTGACTGGCGGCTTGCCAGTGACTTCGCCAAGCTGCACTTCGCGCCGCCGCTGAGGCCGGCGCTGGGGGTCCCGTCAACCACTTACCTCGCCTATGCGCCGGCCACCGCGCAAAGTCCAATTGAACGCCGTCAAGCCGCCTCGTTGCAACATGATTTCAGCCCGGTGCTGGGCACCTTCGATTGGGACGGACGCGTTTATCGTTACGCGCTGGTCCGTCAATTGCCCTGCGCCGCGAGCCGGGTCGAAGCGCCAACCGCCGCCGGCTCGCGCCAACGCGTCGATCGCATCAGTCCCGGCCCCCAGCGCTGAGTTATTTTGCTGGTGTTGGCAGCCCCTGTCTGAAACCCGCTGGGGAAGCTCTGCACAAGCTCCTATTTGTCATTCTGAACGAAGTCCGCCATTAGCGTAGCCGCAGGCGGAGCGAGCAAAAGACTCTGCGACGTGCGTTTAGATTAGTGAAGAATCCCGGTAAAGACCCGCAAAATCAAAAAAACCCGGGAGTCCTCGCTACGCTCGGAATGACAGGCGAGACTTGCGAAGATTCCTCAGTTGAAGTGCGGCATCACTTGTTCGCATAACAGCCGCAAGGCGTTCAGCACACGGCCATGCGGGAGTTGCCCGCCACAGTTCAACTCGGCGAGAATACCGTCGAGCCCCAACTCCTCGCGCAAGGCCCGCAGCCGTTCAACCACCATCGCCGGCGTGCCCACGATGATCTTGTCGCGCAGGACTTCCTCATAAGTGATGGTTTGCAGGCGCTGGCCGCGTTCTACACGTTGCTCAATCGCGCGCACGCCCGCGCGGCTGGCGGAATCTTCCAGCCCGCGGCCAAGACTGCGGTAAAAACGCATGATGCCTTCCTCGGGCTCCGCGCACGCCAACGCGCCGCTCTCGGCGACGTAGAGCGGCACCCGCAGATATACTTGGCCCGCGCCGGGATGGCGCGCCGCCTGATAAGCCTCGCGATAGCTCCGGATATTTGGCGCCAGTTCCGATAATGTGCCCAGGCGCACCGCAACGAAAATCGGATAGCCGAGTTCGCCCGCGGCTGGAAACGTATCCGCACTGGTTGCGGCGACGCGAATCGGCGGATGCGGTTGCTGAAACGGTTTGGGCACCAGGCAGATGTCGTGAAAACTGTAAAAGCGTCCCTCGTAGCTGAACCTGTCCTCAGCCCATGCCCGCTTGACAATTTCCAGGATTTCCGCGAACCGTTCGCGGCTCTCGCCGTACGGCACCCCGTAGGCTTCATAGGTGCGCGGGAAACCGCTGCGGCCCACGCCGAAGATCAAACGCCCATGACTGATTTGATCGGCGGTTGCCGCCTCCTCCGCCACGCGCAACGGATGGCATCGCGGCAGGACCCGCACGGCGGTGCCAATCCTGATGCGGCTGGTGCGGGCGGCGACCGCGGCGGCAATGCTCAACGGCGCTGACAGAACGGAACGATTGGGCACCATGTGCAACTCGGCTAACCATATCGCGTCGAGACCCCAGCGTTCCGCGGCTTCAATCTGGGCGAAGGCCTCGTCAAAGGCATCCGCCTGCGTCCGACCTGGTGGACATTGGAACTCATGAAACATGCCGAATTCCATCAGCGTCCTCCCGCTGCAGTTGGGTTCAGGCTCGCGCGCATCGCCCCGCGCCGTCAAGGAAAAACCGGGAGCGCGGGAGGGCGGCGCTTCAATGCGCTTCGCGCCGGTTGGGTTGGGCAGGCATCATTTGCTACATCTTCAAACATCGTACGCGGAGGGGAAGGAGCGGATGACCCGGACAGCCAGGTTCGCAATTGCGTTAATTCCATGTATGGCAATCGCGCTTTCATTGTGCGCCGGTTCGAGCCTCGCGGCGGAGGCACCCGGCGTGACGCTCGCGAGTGCGGCGGCGGCGTGCGCAACACCGCATAAATATGTGACAATGATCAATGCGGGGCGGTACGACGCCATCGGCGGATTATTCGCTCCGGACGCGGTCTACATGGGGCCCGATGGCAAAACTCGGCATGGCGCGAAAAACATCGGCAAGTTTTATGAAAGCTTTTTGCCAATCCTGAAGCCACATTTAAAGGCCGTAAGTTATACTCAAAGTGGTAATCAATGTTTCATGGAGCTGGCCAACAAAAGTAAGCGGACCGGTACTTACAGTCTCACCGCCATTGACCACTTCTTTATCAACGCGGACGGCAGGATTGCGAAATTCATTGTGTATGTGCGGCCAGGCACGCCGTCCACGCACGAATTGACCGGTGCGCTCAAGCGTCTTCACTGAGGCGACCCATCGTGCCCGGCGGATCGGATGGCAAATAAGCATGGATCATAATGCTCAAACGGCAGTTTTCGGCGGCGGATGTTTCTGGTGTACCGAGGCGGTCTTTGAACGGCTCGGCGGCGTCGTATCGGTGATGCCCGGCTACGCCGGCGGCACGCTCAGCAACCCGACTTACGCGCAGGTCTGTGGCGGGCGTACCGGCCACGCCGAGGTGTCGCGCGTGGAATACGATCCGGCGCGCCTCAGCTTTCGCGATTTGCTCACGGTGTTTTTCGCCACGCATGACCCGACCAGTCTCAATCGCCAGGGCGCCGACGTTGGCACCGAGTATCGTTCGGTGATTTTCTATACGACTGAGGAGCAACGGCGCGAGGCCGAGAGCTTCATCGAGGAGTTGAACGCCTCGCTCTCCAACGGCAAACGCATCGTCACGGAGGTGGTGGCGCTACCCGCATTTTACCCCGCCGAGAATTATCATCGCGAATACTATAGCAACAATACCTTCGCCCCGTATTGCCAGGTGGTGATCGAGCCGAAACTGGCGAAGCTGCACAAGCACTTCAAGGAACTGCTCAGGACCTCGGCGGCCGCGACCGCGTGAAAGTCAACAGAGGTGATCGCAAAACGCGCGCACATGCGCGATCGCTTCTTCAAGATTGCCCGCCGCGGTGCGGCCGGAACGCGCACGCGGCTTAAAGGAATGGTCGCCATCTTCGATCCACTTAAGGCGAACCTGTTTCGACAAATGATAGGCCGCGACCTCATCGGGACGCCCGAAACTGTCGCGCGTCCCCTGCACGATTAGCGCCGGCGTGCGCATCGCCTCGAGATGCTTGACGCGGGCGCGCTGTGGATTTCCCGGCGGATGGAATGGATAGCCCAGACAAACCAGGCCGGCGACGCCAAGCTCATCCGCGACCATACTGGCAATCCGGCCGCCCAATGACTTGCCGCCGATGATCAGCGTGCGTGCGCCGCTCCATCGCGCGACCGCTTGACGCCACGCGTCCAGCAAAACCGGCTCGTGATCGGGCGCACGCCGATGATTATTGTCGCGGCGCGCCGCCATGTAGGGAAATTCGAAACGCGCCACTCTCAGATGATCGCCACCGAGAGCCTCCGCGACCGTATTCATGAAGGGCGAATCCATCGGCGCGCCCGCCCCATGCGCCAGGATGAGCGTGATCGGCGCGTCCGTCGAACCATTGCTCAGCCATCCTTGCATACGGCCACGCGCATCCTCCCGCGCTCATCGATTGCGCGGAACATAGCACTCGTCCAGCGGGCGGCCTTTTCTCCATTCGAGAAAAAACCTGGGCCAAGTTGGGAATGCCAGCACCGCGCATCACGCCGGTAGGTCGATTTTAGCAGACTTGCTTGACCTTAGGGATAACATGACGTATTGAGCGGTGAATAGGCGCGGTATGACTCGAATTCTCGTAAAGTTCAACGCTAGTGACATGCGCGCCACATGCGGATTTATCGTACATATGGCATCTTGGAGCTGTGGAAAATCAACACTCACAGCCCGGAATCGATGCAGTTAACTGGGTCGAAAAAATCTCTTCGATCTACACAGGGAATTTGGTGGAGCAGAAGGGATTTGAACCCTCGCACAGGCCTCGAAAACGCAAGCAAAATCAAGGATTCTAGCTTGTGGAATATGTCCGCATATGGCTGATTTGCCAGTTTGCCCCTCCGAGGGACAAATTCCGTTGTTACGGTCTAGGATTGCATCTTTGCAGGCGCTGCTCGACGAAGCGAGTGAGCTTGCGATTCCAGCTCGAGAGCGCTGGCCAAAGTTCTCCGTATATCTCGCTTAGTTCCGCATACGCCGCCTTCTCCTCCGGCCTCGGTTCGAAGGTCCGAACGACAGGGCCGGCCATGGCGGACGATGCCTCGGCAAAGTTCCGGAACCAGCCGCATCCCCTGGCCGCCGCGATTGCCGCCCCAAGCGAGGACGCCTCCTTGCTCGTCGAGCGATGGACCGGAACGCCCGCGGCATCGGCCAGGATCTGCATCCACAGATCCGATGCCGTGCCACCGCCCACCGCGACATAGTGATCAATCGTCTGTCCGCAGCCGTCCTGGAGGCGCCTAGACGCCAGCGCCTGCTCGAGAACAACGCCTTCGAGCAGCGCGCGATAGAGATTGCCGCGCCGGGTCGATCCCGAAAGACCGGCGATCACGCCGCGGGCCGCCGCATCCCAGTAAGGGGTCATGCACCCCTCCCAGTAGGGCACGAGCATGACGCCGTTGGCGCCGACCGGCGAGGCGGCGGCTTCGGCCTCGAGGGCGGTCAGCACCTCGAGCCGCCACTGAGGGTCGACGCCCAGGAGTTCGCGTGACAGCCAGTCGATCAGGAAGGTGCCGGAGCGCAGACAGGTCTCGACGATGTAGCCTCGATCGGCAACCGCCGTCTCGGTTCGAAACGCGGCGTCGAAGGCATAGCCTTCACAATAGCTTCCCGAGACGACGGCAGTGCCGAGGTTAATATATAGGCGCGGCCGGATCGCAGGACCTCCACGCCGGTACCCGCGCACTGTCCGTCGCCGCCGCCTGCGAAAACGGGAGTGCCGGCCGCAAGGCCGGTCGCTTGCGCGGCGGCTTCGGTAATGATTCCGATTAACGCGCCGGGGCGCACCAACGCCAGCATCTTGTCGATCGGGACTCCCGCCGCCGCGAGAATGTCCTCCGACCAGACCAGGCGCTCCATGTCGAGAACGCCTAGCGGGTCGGCTGAGGCGGTCGAGGTTGTCCAGCGGCCGGTGAGCCGGAAGCAAAGATAGCCATGAACTTCGGCGACACAGGCGGCCCGGTCCAGGAGATGGGGCTCGTTCTCACGCAGCCAGACCATCCGGTAGAGGCAGGGCGTGATATCGACTGGCTTGCCGGAGATCGCGTGGATCTTCTCGGCGCCGAAGCTCGCCCCGAACCGGCGCATCTGTTCTATCGCCCGCTCATCGAGCCAGACGATGGCCGGACGGATTGGCTCGCCGCGCTCGCCGAAGAGGCCGAAAGTCTCACGCTGGTTCGAGT
>JBOHWL010000203.1:0-8200 GCA_050736615.1 Binataceae bacterium (SeqCode)
GACAATGAGTTGCAGGCCGAGCCGATTTTCAACGACGGCTATACCGCGCCGGAAATTTATCGGGCACGCGATGTGGACAAGCGCGCGGATTTGTTTTCGGTCGCCGCGCTGCTCTATACCTGCCTGACTGGTGAACGGCTCGACTCGGAGACTTGGGTTGAAGAGTCGGGTACGATTCGTTTTTATCCGCCGCATGTGGTGACTCCCACGCTGGAACAGGCCGCGCGCCGCGCGCTCGCCTTCAGCCCCGCCCAACGGTTCCTCAATATCGACGCCTTCAAAACGGAACTGATCGCGCTCAACGCCATCGTGCGGCCGCAAGCAGCGGCGTTGACCGACGTCGGCATGGTCCGCGAGCATAATGAAGACGCCGTGATGGCGATCGCGTATCAGCGTGACTCGTTGGTGGAACCCGCGCAGAATTTTCTTTATGTGGTTGCCGACGGCATGGGCGGAGCGGAAGCGGGAGAAATCGCCAGCGCGATTGCGGTCTCCGCGATGCGGCAATATGTCGCGGACAAGCTGGCGGCCGGTGTGGTAGCCGATTTAAGCGAGTTGCTGCGCATGGCGATTGAAGATGCCAATGAAAAAATCGTCGCCTATCAGGCGGCACACCCGGAAGCGCGCGGCATGGGCTCGACCGCGGTGAGCGCGCTGATTGTGCCGCCGGAGGTGGCGATCGCCTGGATAGGGGACAGCCGCGCGTATCTGTGCGACAATGCCGGCTTGAGGCAGATCACCAAGGATCACTCGCTGGTGCAGCGATTGATCGAGATCGGGCAGATCACCGCCGAACAAGCGCGTCATCACGAACACAAAAATGTGATCACGCGCTCGCTTGGCGCGCGCCAGAGTGGTGCCGCGGGTGCGGAAGCGCTGGCGTTGCGACTCAAGCGCGGTGACCGCCTGATGCTGTGCAGTGACGGGCTGACAACCCATGTCGAGGATCGTGAAATTAGCACGGTCCTGCGCCGCCATACCGACCCGTACGAAGCGGCGCGCGAGTTGGTGGTGGCGGCCAATGCGGGTGGGGGTACCGACAATGTGTCCGTGGTGGTGATACACGCGGTCTGATACCGATGGCCAACACGCCCAATTCGCCTCCGGCCGCGTCCGGTCCCTTACCTGGACCACTGGAGGCGGGCACCATCCTGCAAAGGCGCTACCGTATCGAGCGCCTGCTCGGCGGTGGCGGGATGGGAATGGTATACTTGGCGCACGACCAGCGCCTGTCCAATCGTCCCTGCGCGATCAAGGAGATGGTCGATCACTTCATCGACCCGCAACAGCGGGTCGAGGCCAATGAATACTTCGCGCGCGAAGCCGATACTTTAGCTCAGCTCAAACACGCGGCCATCCCGGCGATCAGCGACCGTTTCGACGATCAGAATCGCCATTACCTGGTGATGGAGTATGTCGAGGGCCGCAATCTGGAAGAGGAGCTGGCGGCGCGCGGAGGGCCGTTGCCGGAAGGCTTGGTGGTTGATATCGCGCGCCAGCTTTGTGACGTACTTGCGTATTTGCACGAGCTGACGCCGCCGATCGTCTACCGCGACATGAAGCCCTCCAACGTGATGCTCATGGAGAAGGGACGCGTGGTGCTGGTGGACTTCGGCATCGCGCGGTTGTTCAAGGCGGCGCGCAAAGGCACGATGATTGGCACCCTGGGTTTCGCGCCACCGGAGCAATACCAGGGGATTGCGGACCCCCGCAGCGATATCTACTCGCTCGGCGCCACGCTGCATTACGTGGTAACGGCGCGTGATCCTGAAAAATTTCCGCCGTTTAGCTTTCCTCCCGTGCGCGACGTTCGGCCGGCCGTCTCGCGCAATCTGGCCGGAGCGATTGATCACGCGCTGCGCTACGAAATGGAGCAACGGCCCGCCACCGTGCGTGATTTCCGCGATATGCTGCTTTATGGACGCGGCCTCGAAGTCACGGGCGCGTCCGCCGTAAGCTCGA
Source organism: Binataceae bacterium (SeqCode) (assembly GCA_050736615.1). Classification (GTDB taxonomy): domain Bacteria; phylum Desulfobacterota; class Binatia; order Binatales; family Binataceae; genus JBOHWJ01. Next base: position 1,963 of record JBOHWL010000203.1, read on the forward strand.
AGAGCGGCACCGCCGGGTTGGCCGCGTCAGGCCTGGTCGAGCCGCGCGACGGCCTCACGCGCGTGCGTCGGCGCCATCGCGCACGCCGCCGTGCGATCGGGTTGGCGATTTTTTTTCTGGTGATTGGCGGCGCGGCGTTCGGCGCGACTTATATCTATTCGAATCCGCAATTGCAGGCGCGGCTGGGCATCAAGCCCTACATTGATCAGTTACCCTGGAAGCACAACGAATTGGTCGCCAAAGCCGAGCAGCACCCGCTGGGCTTCGAGCGCATCACGGTGATGCTGTCGACGCGCGCGGGAGACCCGTTGTCGGGTGCGAAGGCGAGCTTCACCAATACTGAATTGACCAATGCGCGCTATCTGAAATGGAACGCTTCGTTTAAGAATCTGATGGCCGGGCTGGCTGGACGCAACGATAAAATTGAAGCGCGGTTTTTCAGTCCGGCCGGGGTGCAGGTGGCCTCCAGCGATGATTCGCGCTTTGTCGGACCGGACCAGACTAAGGTTGATTTCAGCGGCGTCGCGTTGATGCCTGATAGCGGTTCGATTATGCCCGGCAGCTATAAGATCGCGTTGTATAACGACGACAATTTTCTCGCCGAAGAGCAGTTCCAGGTCACCCAGGACGTGGCCGCCGAGCGTGCCATCGCCGCCGCCGCCGCGCGCGCCAAGGCGGCTGACGCGGCAGCTTCGGAAAAACGGCGCGCCGATGGCGAGCGCGTGGCCATGATCGAGCGGCGGATGCACCAGCCGCTCAAGTTGCAAACCGTCGAGTTCGTCAACACTACCAAGGATGGCACCGCGCTCTCGCGCGCAAATACCGTCTTCAACGTTTCGAAGGTTTTGTTCGTCGGCTGGAAAGTAATTTTTGACAATCGCCTTTACGGTCTGGACAACAATCAGTACCGGGTTGACGCCGCCTATATCGGACCGGACGGCAGTACACTAGGCAGCGTCGATGACGTGCAGACGGTGCAACAGACCAGCGATCACGCGGTATTTAGCGGGCGCGTCGGCAATTCGGCTGGCGGCGCCTTTTTGCCGGGACTCTACACGGTAAATTTCTATCTGAATGGGCGATTTCTAACCGCACGCAAATTCCGCGTGGTGGCGGACGCCGGGCTTCCATATAGCCGAGCTTCCAGTGCCAGCGTCCCCAGCGGTTCAAGCGCGTCGGCTTCGGCGGGCTACGGACTCGAACTGCCCACCGTTGCCAGCGGTGATATCAAGGGCCTGGGTGGACACGACAGCGTGCCAATGGAACTGCGCTTGCGCCCACAGCCCAACGGATTTCTACATGGTGAATTGGTAATTCACTTGAGCGGCTACGGGACCACGCCGATCGAAGGCTTCGTGCGGGGCAATCGTCTGCAATTCCAGGTGCCGTACGGCACCCAGACGCTGTACTTCGAGGGTAAACGCGACAGCGATGTTCTGAGCGGAACCTTTGAAGCCACACCTTCGGGTGATCACGGCACCTGGTCAACGCATGCGGATTGAATGGGCCGATGGTTCACGATTTCTCCGGAAAGCGTCGCGAACAGACGCGTGTTTAAGTGAGGTTGCGTATGCCGCATGACAAGTCGCCCGGGACCTTCCGCACAAGCCACTTTATTGTCATTCTGAACGAAGTCTGCGAAGTGAAGAATCCCGGTAAAAAGCTGGCAAAAGCAAAAGGATCCGGGATTCTTCGCTGGGCTCAGAATGACAGCATCACCTCTTGTGCAGAGCTTCCCTAACGGAGCCGAAGGTGAAGCGAGCAGAACAGTCCGCGGTCTGCGCATAGAGAGCGCCGCGAGCTAAATATAGTGGCACTGAACCTTTCTCGCGAAAAATTGCTGTTTTACGCCGTGGCCGGCGGCCTCGGCGGCTTCGCCGCGTGGGGTGCGGCCGAACCGTTTTTGGGCATTCGCTCGGTCTACGGCCGCGACCTTTTGCTTGGCGCCTTGATTGGCCTGTTCATCGGCGCCTTTCTGGCCTCTATTGAGGCTCTCAGCGTCAGCCAATGGGGTCAGGCAATCCGCGGCGTCACGTGGGGGGCGGTTATCGGAATTATCGGCGGCGCGGTGGGACTCCTCGTGGGCGAAATCTTGTTCGATGTGCTCGGCGGGCTCAACGGACGGATCATCGGATGGGCGGTACTGGGCCTGCTGGTTGGGGTCGGAGTTGGTTGGGCAACGCGTTCGAGTTCCCGCCGGAGAAACGGCGCTTTGGGCGGCGTGATTGGCGGCGCCATTGGAGGACTGGTCTATCAGGTCGTCACGACGGCGTTGCCACAAGCGGCCGGCCGTGCGATCGCAATCATTTTGATCGGCGCACTCATCGGCTTCTTCATCGGCTTGGTCGGAGAATTGCTTAAGCGAGGATGGTTGATGGTGGTGCGCAGCCATAGCCGTAATGCGCGCGAGGGGCGCGAGTATCCGTTGACCAAGCCGGTCACGATTATCGGTCGCGCCGAGGAAAGTGATATAGGTCTGTTTGGTGATCAGGCGGTGCTGGGGCGCCATGCGATCATCCGGCACGAGGGGAAAAGCTTTCTTTTGACGCCGACCAGCGGCGGCCAAGTAGTGGTTAATCGCCAGCCGGTCAACGGGCGTTACACACTGCGGAGCGGCGACCGCGTCGAGATTGGCGGCACCTTGTTTTTGTTCCGTGAACGCACCCAGGCAGCGCATAACTGAGAATGGTGGTTCGCGCGCGGGATGTCTGTTGCTCGCCGCGTTGGGTGCGGTACTGACGTTGGCCGCCTGTGCAACTCAACGCCAGGCCTACATGCAGCCGGTTTCGGTGCAAACGCTGGAATTTTATCCCTACCAGGTAAAGGGCTTCGAAAAGACGTATCCCAAGCGCAGCATCATGGTCCTGCCGCCAGTCGACGCACGCGATTTCAGGGACGCGGCCGGCGTTGGCCATGAGCCCTACAACGGCAATGTCGCAATCGGTGTGGTGCTGGATCAGACCGGCAAAATTGACCAGCGGCTTTACGGTTCACCGCTGGCGCCGCTGGTCCAACGCGCGATTTCACAGTCGGCGCAAGAAGCTGGCCTGGTCGCGTTGAGTTCGACCGAGCCGCTGGCGGCGGCTCTGGGCGCCCGCACCACCGATTACGTTCTCGCCAGTCGCATCACGCGATGCTGGGTGAACAAGCATCGCGGACCCGATACACCGGCCGGACCGGCATGGTTTACCGCGGCCGATGTTTCGCTCGACGTGGCGATATACAAGCCACCTTTCAACGTGCCCTTCTGGCAAGGCAATAGCTCCGCCGCTTATGACGATCCACCCTTGATGGCCGGCGCGAATCCGGAAGACGATACGGAAATTTATAGTCAGCCCGGCCAGGTGTTGTCGGTGGCGCTGACTCGTGCGGCGGCCGGCATTTTCAAACGCGATAGCCTGCATCTGCTCATGGTTGAGGATGCGGGCGCGGCCAAGCCGTAACTGCCGTGTGTCAGGAATGCGGGCACTCGTGAGGTCGTTGGCCATCTGAATGTGGCTCGTCCGTCTCGAGCCTGCTCTTTCGTCATCAGTTCAGTTTCGTTAGGTTTGAGACTCACTCAAAGTCTTTGTTGACGCCTGCAGGAAACTATGGCCGATCTTGTTCAAACCGTCAGTGCGAACCATCACCACGCCATCCCGCTGATGCATCCGCCGGTGAGCGAGGCGGCGTGCATCCTGGTGATTTTTGGCGGGGCGGGCGATCTCAGCCACAAAAAACTGTTGCCCGCGCTCTACAATCTTTCGTTGGACCGGCAATTACCGGTGCATTTCGCGATCGTGGGTTTTGCGCAGGAAAAGCTTGACGATGAGGCTTATCGCAAATTCGCGCGCGACGGTATTGAAAAATTTTCGCGTCAGCCACTGAGCGAAGAGCATTGGCAAAAATTCGCGCCGCTGCTGCATTTCGTTTCCGGCAGCTTCAATCAGCCGGGCGATTACAAGAAACTCGAACAACAGCTCGAACAGCTTGACGTGGCTGCGGCAACCGGCGGCAACCGCGTGTTCTATTTCGCGATTCCGCCGCGGTTTATCGATATGTGCTCGTCGGCGCTGAGCGGCAATGGCATGGTGGAGCCGGTCACCGACGATAGTCGCCGTTTCACGCGCGTGGTGGTGGAAAAACCAATTGGACGTGATTTGGCCAGCGCCGAGGAGATCAACGCCCAACTCGCGCGCCATTTCAAGGAGGAGCAGATTTTCCGCATCGATCATTACCTGGGCAAAGATACGGTCGAGAATCTGATGGTGCTGCGGTTTGGCAACGCGATTTTCGAGCCGCTGTGGACCGCACGCTTCATCGATCAGGTGCAGATTACCGTGGCCGAGCAGGAGGGCGTCGGTACACGCGCGGCCTATTACGAACAGGCGGGCGCGCTGCGCGACATGGTGCAAAGCCATATGCTGCAGGTGCTGTGCATGATCGCGATGGAGCCGCCGCGTTCCACCGAGCCCGACGCGGTGCGCGACGCCAAACTCGACGTGTTGCGTTCGCTGCGTCCGATGGAGCCGCAGGATGTCGCGCGCTGGGTGGTGCGCGGGCAATACGAAGAAGGACTGGTGGCGGGTGAGAAGGCCGTGGGTTATCGCGCCGAGGAGCATATACCGCCCAATTCGAGCACCGAGACTTTCGTGGCGCTCAAATGCTTCATCGAGAATTGGCGCTGGGCGGGGGTGCCGTTCTATCTGCGCACTGGCAAACGATTGCCCAAGCGCGCCAGTGAAATCGCGATCTATTTCAAATCGGTGCCGCGCATCCTCTACAACAGCCGGCCGGCCCCGCCGCTGGCGCCCAACGTCCTGTCGATTCGCATTCAACCCGACGAGGGCTTGTCGCTGACGATTATTTCCAAGCTGCCGGGTTCGCCCGCGCGACTGGCGCCGGTCAAAGTGGATTTTCACTACGCGGCCGCTTCACCGGAAGCCTACGAAACGCTCTTGCGCGACGTCATCGTCGGCGATCAGACGCTATTTATGCGCCGTGACACCATCGAGGCGGCGTGGCGCTTCGTGCAAAATATTCTCGACGCCTGGGAAGACGCGCCCGCTGAGCTGGCGACTTATAGCGCCGGTTCCTGGGGCCCGACCGAGGCCGCCGTGATGATCGCCAAGGACGGCCGTTCCTGGCGGACATTGTGAACAATACGCACACCCCGCGGGAGATGGCGCTGAATGACAGGCGCGGCGATGGCGAATGTGATCATCGCGAGCGCGGGTGGCCAGAGTGCAAGCGATGGCGGACGTGATCGTCGCGGGCGATATCGGCGGCACCAAAACCCATCTGGCGCTGTACCATCTTGAGGGTGCGGAACGTCGGCTCATCCGCGATCAAATCTACCAGACTCAGCATTACCGCAGCCTGCAGGAGGTTTTACATGAGTTCCTCGGCGCCACCTCCGGTATCACGGCCGCATGTTTTGGTGTGCCAGGCGCCGTGATTGATGGAGTCAGCCAGGCCACCAATATCGCATGGAAGATGCGCGAGGGGGAGCTTGCCGCCGCGCTGGGCGGTGCGCGCATCCGATTGATCAACGACCTGCAGGCCACTGCTTACGGCATGCTGCGCTTGAGCGATGATGAGGTCGCGGTCCTGCAAAAAGGCGTGGCGCGGGCGGAGCCGCGCAATATCGTGGTGGTCGCGGCCGGTACCGGGCTGGGTGAAGCGGCCCTGATTGCGACGCCGCAAGGTTATCATGCGATCGCGTCGGAGGGCGGCCATTGCGATTTCGCACCGCGTGGACCCGAGCAGGAGCAACTGCTCGAATTTCTCACCCGCGACTACGATCACGTCAGTTTCGAAAGAGTGCTGTCCGGACCGGGTTTGCACAATATCTATCGTTTTCTAAGAGCGCAGGCGCAAAGCGCTGAACCGCCCTGGCTGACGGAGCGAATTCGCCGCGAGGACCCCTCGGCCGTGATCAGCGAGGTCGCGCTGTCGAACGGCGATCCTCATTGCGTACGCGCGCTCGAGTTATTCGCTGCGATTTACGGCGCTGAGGCGTCGAATATGGCGCTTAAGCTGCTGGCGCTCGGCGGAGTGTACCTTGGCGGGGGGATTGCGCCAAAGATCCTGCCGTTTTTGCAACGGGGCGCTTTTATCGCCGGCTTTCTCAACAAGGGACGTTTCAAAGAGTTGCTGGCAACCATCGAAGTACGCGTGTCACTGAACGAAGCCGCGGCGCTCGATGGCGCCGCGTATATGGCCGGGTTGATAATCTGAGGCGCTGCCGGTCTCACGC
>JBOHWL010000204.1:0-1824 GCA_050736615.1 Binataceae bacterium (SeqCode)
GGCTCACGCTCGAGCAGATTGGCCAGCATGAAGATGGCGCGGCCGCGGCTTTGTCTCAGGCGCTGGCGTTGTGAAGCCTTGGCGCCGCGTTCGGCGGCCGGTTCCGCCGCGATGGCGATGTGCAGCGCGTCTATCGTCCGCCGCCGCAACTCCGCGTTCTTCACGGCGGCGTGAGCGCCGACTGGAACGGCGCCCTGGTGATCAGCGCGCTTGAGTGCCTCGTAATAACATTCGGCGGCGTTGTAACGCGCCGTGTAATCGTAATCGGGACTGCCGCTGACCCGCGCATACATGGCGGCCGCATTGATGAAGTCGCCCTGGCGCTGGAGCGCCTCGCCGAGGCGAAAGCGCGGCTCGTACGCGTATCTGCCGTGGGGAAATTCCTTGAGATACTCCCGCGCACCTGCTATCCAGGCCCGCTCGAGCTCGGCACTGTGCATCCCGCCACGCTCCCATTGCAGACGCGGAATTTTAAAGCGCATATAGGCGGCCCATTGCGCGTCCGGACCACCGCGTTGGGCGGCCACTTGATCGACGATTTGGCGTACGGTATCGAGGTGGCCTTGCGCGTAATAAAGATCGGCGGCGTACCGATAGGCCTTCGGATACTGGCCGCTGCGCGCGGCCTGCCAATAATAATGGGCGGCTTCGAGCCTGTGATGCTTGTAGTAAAGGACGTTGGCGAGCAGGTAGATTTCAAATGGATCGCTGGAATTGCCGAACTCCGTCACCGGATCGGAGACATAGTCCGCCGCCGCCGCGACCGCCACGGCCCATCCGTTCTTTTCGTGCTGGCGCGCGCGCAGGTAATCCATAATCTCACGATGCTGACGGGCGCGTTTCGCCGGATCGGTGATTGCCTGCTCGGCCCTGAACATTTCTCTCAGGCGCAACATTTCCAGGCCCTCGCGTTGCGCGCCCGTGGCACCGTTGGCGAGCTGGCCGGTAATGTTCTGCGCCCGGTTCATCTGGCCCATCGCCGCATAGGTCGTCGCCAATCCTTGTTGCGCCGGCCGGTATTGGTGCGTATAAGGACCGGCCCGCATGATGCGCTTGAAATCCGCGATGGCCTTGGCGTACTCGGCATGCTCGAATTTACCCAACTCGCGCTCGCAAAAGGCGCGGCCGAGCAGGTTTTCGCGCACCAGTTGCGGCGCCACGATCAAAAGCGTGCTGTCGGTAAAGCCGTCGATGGCCTGATTGAGCAGTCTGCGCTGCAGCGAAGGGTCATCCGCGTAGAGCATCGCGCCCTGAAAACGCAACCACGACAGCGGATAGAGCGCGCGCAAGGCAAGCCGTTCCGGATGGTCGTAATCGCAACTGCCGCCATTGTCGATGGTGCGGATGCACGCTTCTTTTTGGCCGTTGTAGGTTGTGTAAATCCGGTTGAGCATTTCTTCGAGCCGGCTGTAGGAATCCAACAGGCGGTCACGGCTGTAATGGGAGCTTTCGGCCAATTGTGCGAAATCGGCTTCGTCCTCGTCCAGGCGGTTGATCACTCCGCCCGCCATCGCGGCATCGGCGACAGCTTGCGACACTTGCGGTTCGATCGCGTCGAGCCGTTGATTGAAGGCGCCCAGGCCGTCGGCCATAGCGACGCCACTGAACGCGATTAAGCTAATTACCGCGACGACTATCGCGCCGCGAAATCCGCATACATCCCTCATCGGCAAGGTCACTCCGGTCCCCTGGGAATGAACGGCGGCACCGTTCGCCGGCATCGCCCGCGTTCAACATAATTCGGCTCATAGGGTCATGGGAATGCCATTTTTTGCATTATCGGGACGATTGCCGCCAACGAGCCTGCGTGAGCGGTATCGGCGC
>JBOHWL010000205.1:0-7979 GCA_050736615.1 Binataceae bacterium (SeqCode)
CCCATTGTCGATCGGCCGTTACAGTTTTTCCGCCAGCGCCGCGAGCTGCTCGGCGCAAATCGCCCAGCCTTGATGGAAACCCATCTTTTCATGCGCTTGGCGATCGGCAATCGTCCAATGATGCACGCGGGCGGAGTAATTCGTCTTGCCGCCCTGGTCCTCGAATGTCAATTCCACCCACCGTCAAAAAAGGTTTTTCGGACGGCTCCCAGGCCTTGGTGGACGCGTCGGTAAACACGAACCGCTCGTTGATCGCAACTTCCAGATAAACGCCATGATTTGAAAACTCGTTGCCGTCGGGTCCGCGGATAACAATCAGACTTGCTCCGCCAACGCGCAAATCCGTTTCGACTATTGGCGTAGTCCACGGGAGTGGCGCAAACCATTGTTTGAGCAGCACGGGATCAGTCCAGGCTTCGAAGGCTTTTTCTCGCGCCGCGTCAATGATTCTCGTAAGCACGAGGTCGCGGCCTTCGCTGGAAGTAATGGTTTTATTGCTGGTCATGATTTGCCCTTCTCGTGTTAAACCGCTGACCATTGATGGTCCCAGGCTTGCCGCAAGCGAGCAATGTCAATCTTGCCCATCGTCATCATGGGCTTGCCTCACTGGTGCCGCTCTGTCCGCATTTGAATGCCGTGCTCTGCAATCGGCTTGCTTGATCCTGAATGCGTGATTTGCTATTCAGCACGCCTCCGTATTATCTATGCGTTTCGGCGCCGCGAGGCCGGCCGGATGCTCCGTAATAGCGCGGCGCGCGAAAAGCGGATAGCGGCAGCCGAATGCGATCCGAGATCATGGCACGGGGCTCCGACGGGGGCAGCGGGGATTGTGTGCGGAGCGAATTTACCAATCCCATACGCGCATCACGGACTCCTTATTCTGAACGCGGTTCCGTGGGGCGGGTGACTGTGCGAGCCTTCCAATGTAAGACTCGCCCGCTCGTTTCGCTTCGTTCCACCGGGATGCTCGCTTCGCATGCGGCTCCGCCAAGGACGCTCTGCGCACGTCTTATCTTTCATTCCGAGCGCGGCGAGGAATCCAGGAAATCAGGTGGTTTTCCAAGGTTCTATCCGGGATTTTTCGCTCTGGCAGCCTCCGCTGGAAATGACCAGCGATGCTTGTGCGGAGGGTCCCTAAGGTTGCGAGCGCCGCGCCGCAATTTCAACTGGTATCGCTCGGTGCGCTGGCGCATAGTTTCGACCATCGAGGAAAGGCCACCTGCACGCTGGCACCACGTCTTCGACCTCAGATTTCCTCGCGGCGCCGACTTTTCCCGGAATTCTCGTGGTCAGTTATAGCGTGTATGGGTACCGTAATTCGATTAGGTAAACGTCAGCGTAAGCGTGACTGGCGGCAGGTTCAGGCTGAGGATTCCGCCCGGCCGGAATCACGCCAAGCCCTCATGATACTCATTCTGGCGTTTACGGTGACCGCCGTGGCGATGTCCGTCGCAGTGGTGGCCGAAGTCTCCAATACCTGGGCTGATGTGCTGCTGATGTCCGTGGTCGTGCTCGTCTTCGCCTTACTCAAGGTTGGGCTGGCCGACGCCGCTTTCTGGGTGATGCTGCGGGCGGACGATGCAACCGAAAAGGCGATGGCCAAGACCGCCGAAGAGAAAGCCGCCGAAGAGAACGCAACGCCGCCGATCAGACGGCCCCCACCGCGCGTCACGCGGCCGCTCCCGCCGCTGCGGAAAAGCGCCTCGGGACGCATTCTGATTGTGCCCGGGAAGCCGTCTGAACCTTCGCCGGCCCGGCCCTCGCGCTGACCGCCTCAGTGCGGCGATTCGATAATACGCGCGCAGGCGTCCCAATCCGTGTCAATCGCTGCGCGTCAGGAGGGGTTCCAACTCAGGCTGGCGACAGCGCTAACCCGCACGGTGACGACTTTTGCCACGGCGAAGAACAAAATGCTCGGATTTTTCAGTCCCCACGCAACGTATGGAATAGTGAAGCTGGAACGAATCGTCACCAGTTCACCCTGACGTTCGACCGTCACCGCCATCGTGAAGGGATGCGTCGTTCCATGCAGCGCCATGATGCCGCGAATGACCGCCGGAAATGCGCCGGCATCAGCGGAGCCGCAGGCAAGGGGAGTGGAGGAGTCCGCGACGCGCGTATGAGATTCGCCACACGGATGACCGTAGCTCTCCACCTGTTGTGGCGCGAAGGTGATCTCGGGAAAGCGCCGGACCTCGAGAACATCGCGTTTCATTCGGGCGTCACGAATACTATGGCCGCTGGAACCGCTGGCCGCATCGACCACGATCAGCCCAGCCATCCTGCCGCTGGCCGGATCAACCCGGATCGTGCCGCTTTTGAGCTTGAAGGTGCCGCGCGATACGTGGGGCCATCCGATTAGCTTATAGGAAATCGTGGTTTTGGCCGGGTCAAACGCTACTACCGCCCATTTTCCAGCCGAAGCGGACGCCGCGCGTGCGATCCCTTGAAATGCTACCAACGCCGCGACCAATACTGGCCCGATTTTTCGCGGTGTCTTCATCAGAAGCCGTCCCGGTCTTCAGCCATTGGATCGGCGCGCAAGCGATGGCGCGCGATGATCCACGTGAAAGCCGCGCTGGCGCATCGAGATTGCCGCGGCGCGTCCGACCGGACCGCCGCAACCACGTCCGGGACCGTCATCGGCAAGCCGCCACGACAATCGTTATCTGGCCTTGACGATGCTGGGCGAACTTCAATGACACGTTCAATTCCAATACTCAGCGCCGTGCGCGGCGGCGACCGGGATTGAATGAACAAGAAGCGCGGACGCCGTTACATTCATTGGAAAATCCTGACAACGGTATATTGAAATTGATCATGGTTTGCATCATCGGTTGAGTATCGGTTCAAACATTCAATGCTTGCCGGCTTCCCCCGCTTGCCGCAAAATTGCGCTGTGCCAGCCGATCAAACGATCGTCGAAGTTTCGCATCTGCGAAAAAAATACGGCTCACGCCAGGTGCTCGAAGATGTCACCTTCGACGTAAGCGTCGGCGAGATCGTTGGTTTGCTTGGCCCCAACGGCGCTGGCAAAACCACCACCTTGTCGATCATGGCGACGCTGCTGAAGCCCGACGCGGGCGCCGTGAGGGTCGCGGGTCATGACGCGCGCTCCCAGCCGCGGGAGGTTCGCCGCCGCCTGGGTCTGGTTCCACAATCGATCGCGCTATATCTGTCGCTGAGCGCGATACAAAACGCCGAACTGTTCGCGCGGATGCAGGGGCTCGGCGCGCGCCAGGCGCGCATCGCGTCACACGCGGCGCTGGAGCAGGCCGGCCTCATCGAACGCGCGCACGATCCAGTGTCATCGCTGTCGGGCGGATTACAGCGACGCGTCAATCTCGTCTGCGGAATCGTGCACCGTCCCGCCATCCTGCTGCTCGACGAACCCACCGTGGGCGTCGATCCACAATCCCGCGAACGCATCATCGAAGCTTTACGCGTGCTCGCGGGAACCGGTGTGGCGATTATCTACAGCACGCACTACATGGAAGAGGTGGAGCGTTTGTGCGATCGTGCGTTGCTGATCGACTGCGGCCGCCTGATCGCCGCGGGCACTATCCCCGAACTGATTGCGCTGGCGGGCTCGCGCCACCGGATGGAGGTAACCTTCCGCGGCAACGCGGCACCACGCTTATGCGAGGGAATGGCCGGGATCAGCGAGACCCTGCCGGCGCCCGCGAGCGACCGCGCGGTCCTGATGCTGTCGGATCTCACTCGCGTCAACCAGGTGCTCGAAAGAGCGCTGAACGCCGGCTGTCCGGTGCTCGAACTCAGCCTGCATAGCCCCAACCTTTCGGATGCGTTCATGACCCTTACAGGTCATGCATTGCGCGACAACGACGCCGACCAGGACTGAGAGCGCGTTCCCTCGCATCCGGTCAGGGTTTGGTCGATGCCGGTTCCTTCGCCCATTGCAGCAATTCGCTACGCTGCTCCGCGGTCAATCGCGCGGACGGATGAAGGAAATCGTAATCTCCGGGCGGCATCGAATCGTCCTTGACGACCTTGGCGATAGCGGCCTTGTCGGCGCTCCTACGGTTCGCGCTGTAACCGCCCCAGTCGGAAAAATCCAGCGCTTTGCGCGCATTGTTCGCGCCGAACAGGTAGGAAGGCGCAAGCTTTGCGTTCCAGGGAGTGGAATGCTGGTCGGAATGGCAGTCAAAACAAGAAGTTTTCAGCGTCCGCTCAACCTCGGGGTTGGAACTCACCACGGTTGAAGTGCCGTTCGCCTTCATCGCGGAGGTTGTAGAGGTGGCGCGCGAACATCCCGTGATAGGCATGGTCATCATCGCCACGACGGCAATAAAGATCATCCGCGCGGTGTATTTGGCGACAACACACTTCCCCATCGTTTGATGCATCGAGTTCCTCCTGCAGTGAACAGATGAAATCGGATCCGGCGTGGCTGATACTAAATTGTTACGCCTACCATGCCATCAGGGCAAAATCCCCGATCGATCCAAACCGCTCGCCCGCGGGAGGGCGAGCGATAGACAATTTCTCGCCATCAACCGGCCACCCGGCTTTAAAAGGCCGCATCGAGAGCCACCCCTTCTTAGCCGTGGTTTTCTTTGGGACGGTCTGCTATAGGGATATTAGATGGCCGCGTAGCAATTTATTTATTTCTCTTAAGCCAGCGTCGCCGTGGGCGGCCGGAGTCCTTACCAACGAGGAGGGAACTGAGAGATGGCTGATTATGATCTACAAATAAAAGATGGAACCATCGTCGACGGCACACGGGTGCCGCGTTTCAGGGGCGACGTTTGGATCCGCGACGGCAAAATCGCACAGATCGGCGGACGCCCAGCCGGTTCGGCCAAACGCGTGATTGACGCCTACGGTGCGATTGTCGCGCCCGGTTTCATCGATCTGCACACGCATTACGACGCGCAGATTCGCTGGGATCCGTGGTGCACGATTTCCGGATGGCATGGTGTGACTTCCGTGGTGCTGGGCAATTGCGGCTTCGGCTTCGCGCCGGTCAAGCCTGACTTCCGCGAACGCTCGATGCTGATGATGACGCGCACCGAGGCTATCCCGTATGACGCGATGAAGGTCGGGATGAACTGGGACTGGGAAAGCGTGCCGCAGTATCTCGACTCGCTCGACCGCTCGCCCAAGGGCGTCAATTGCATTCAGTACATGCCGACCGCCTCGTTGATGACTTATGTGATGGGGCTGGAGGCGGCCAAGACGCGGCCGGCCACCGAAACGGAGCGCGCCGAAATGGCGCGGCTGTTACGCGAGGGCATGGACGCCGGTTTGTGCGGCTTTTCCATCCAACGCCTCGGCCCCGACTCGACCCAGGCGGATTTCGACGGTTCGCCGATGGTCACCGACACGATGTGCGATGAGGACATCCTCAACCTGGCGCGGGTACTGCGCGAGCGTGACGAGGGTTTCATCGAGATCACGCAGGCCACCGGCCATATCAAGGATGACCTGAATTTCCTCGAGACGCTGGCGGCCGAAGCGATGCGGCCCATTCTGCACAACGCGATCGTGCCGACGCGCAAGAACGCCGAGGTGCATCGGCGCAGCCTGCGCTGGCTCGAACGCTGCCGCGCCAAGGGTTTGCCAATTTTCGGACAGACCGCAACCGTGCGGAGCGGTTTCGCCTTCACGCTCGAACATTGGAATCTGTATGACGCCAGTCCGGCGTGGCGCACGATTACCACGGGCACTAATGACGAGAAAATCGCCAAAATGAAGGACCCGGCGCTGCGCGAAGCGGTCAAGCGCGAAACCGACGAGGCCGATAAGAAGCTGCGCGCGATCCAGGCGGGCGTTGGCGGCGCGGTGCATCATTTGATCGTGCAATGGGTCAACGATAAACCGGAACTCGAAAAATACGTGGGCAAATCGCTCGGCCAGATCGGCGACGAGCAGCACCGCCATCCGATCGATGTGATGCTCGACCTGTCCATCGCGGGCGAGCTCAAGGTCGAATTCCTCGGTCCGAATCGCGGCTTTAACGCCGATTTCATGGCGGAAATGTTCACCGCCTCGCCCTTTACGTTGCCGGGCGTTTCGGACGGTGGCGCGCACACCAAGTTCTTCACCGGCGGCGCTTTTACCACCGATTTCCTGCGCTGGCTGGTGCGCGACGAACAGAAGCTCACGCTCGAAGAAGCCCACTATCGGCTCTCCGCCCTGCCCGCGCATGCTGCCGGTTTCCGCGACCGCGGTATGCTGCGCGAGGGTCTGGCCGCCGACGTCGTGGTCTATGACCTCGATGAGCTCGCGGTCGATCCCGATTGGGTCGGTGAGATCTGCCACGATTTTCCGGGCGGTGAATGGCGCCGGGTGCAGCGCGCGAAAGGTTATCGGGCGATCGTCGTCAACGGTGAACCAACTTTCATCAACGGCGAGCCGACCGGCGCAACCTCCGGCAAACTACTGCGCCATGGTCATGCCTGATTGAGTTGATTTTCTCTTCGGTACGTACGGCCGTGACGGCGTTGTTGTCACGGCCGTACTTTGTTTGGACAGATCCGCTGAATTGGCTGCCAAAACATTCAGGCTTGACTGATTATGGCGAACGTGACTGTATGTCTTATTGACTCGCGGTCAATCGTATTCTCATGGCTCTGCAAGAAGAACGTAGCGCGGAAACCCGCCGCAAATTGCTCGACGCGACCTTGGAATGTCTGTCCGAATACGGTTACGCCGGCACCACGACGACCGAAATAGCTCGTCGGGCCGGGGTTTCACGTGGCGCCCAGTTGCATCACTTCCCGCACAAAAAGGAGCTGGTCGTATCCGCCCTCGAACATGTGTTCGCGCTCAGGGTGGCGCAATTCCGCGAAGTGGTCGCGGAAATGCCCGGCGCCGACGAGGCGAAAATCGATGCGCTGGTTGAGATGCTTTGGCTCGGCTTCAAAGGTCCGACCTTTTACGCGTGGCTCGAACTGGTCGTGGCCTCGCGTACCGACGGTGCGTTGCGCGAAGCGGTAGGCCGTATCAGCAAGGACTTCGGCGACGGCATCCACCGGGTCTTTGAGATCATTTTCGGCTCAGGCTGCGAGGCCAATCTGCTTGAGTTCACAATTTTCGGCTTGCTCGAAGCGATCGCGGTGGAGCGCGTATTGTTCGCGTCGCGGCGTGAAGAAGATGAGCGCATCGGCTGCGCGTTGAGCGCGCTCAAGCGCATCGCGAAAGGCCTCGTGCGGCATGGTCGAGGCGACGCTGGCACGACGGCGTGACGGAGGAAGATCATGGCTGAGACCGAGGCGGTTTACTTCAATCCCTGGGACGCGGAGTTCCGCGCCAACCCGTATCCGCATTACAAGCCGCTGATGACAGGACCACCGCGCAATCTCGATTTGTTCATGCCGATGACGCTGGTGGCGCGGTATCAGGATGTCGTCCAGGTGCTGCACGATCACGAACATTTCTCCAGCGTGATGCCGAAGCTGCCGATTTTCGAGGAGCAGCGGCAATTGTTCGGCGAGGCCGCAACCGTTTTGTTTTCCGATCCGCCGGTGCATACGCGTTTGCGCCGGCTCGTCACTCGCGCGTTCACCCCGCGCCGAATCGCGAACCTGGAGGGCCATATCCGGAGTGTCACCAACCAGTTGCTCGATAAGGTCGTATCCAGTGGCCGCTTCGAACTGATGAACGACGTGGCGGCGCCGCTGCCGGTGATGGTCATCGCCGGGATGCTGGACGTTCCCTCCACCGACTATGCCCGGTTCAAGTATTGGTCCGACAAGATCGTCGAATCCGACAACACCTTGCCTGGTACGCCCCAGCCTCCTGAAATCGTCAGCGCGTTCCATGATCTGCGTGGTTATTTCGCCGGCGAGATCGAACGCCGGCGCGACCATCCGGGCGACGATTTGGTCAGTCTGCTGATCGATGCGCATGAGACGGATGAGGCGCTTAGTGCGGATGAACTGCTTTCTTTCGTGGTATTACTGCTGATTGCGGGGAACGAGACCACCACCAATTTGTTAGGCAACGGCATGCTC
>JBOHWL010000206.1:0-18705 GCA_050736615.1 Binataceae bacterium (SeqCode)
GCTCAGGAAAGGGCGGTTGTAGCGGTGAACCCCATCACCCAACTGTGCGAAAAGACTAAAGGCAAAACGGGCAAGAGTCAATCTGAAAGCGTCGAATAGACCTCCGCTTTAGGCGAGCAGCGCCCGCATCATCTCCGTCCGCCCCACGATTCCAATCAGTTCCCCGTCACCATCGACGACCGGCAAGCGTTTAACCCGCCTTTCCGCCGAGAGCGCCAGGGCGCTGGCGACCGGCATCTTGTCCCGCACCGTGACAACGTCTCGTGTCATCAGCTCCTTGGCCGAGCGGGCACGAAGCCGCTCAAGGTGTTGGCGCGCCGCGCCGTTGACTTTCTTCAGCGGAACTTTCGCGGCCAGGACCTCAAGCACCCCAGGCCAGCTTTCGCGGCTGACTTTTGAGATCAAGTCCGAGTCAGCGATAATTCCGGCCACATGCCGCCGATCGTCAACCACCACCACGCGCTTGTGGGATGAGGAAACCAGCAGATCAAAGATTTCCTCAATGGTTGCGGATTCGTGGACCTGGGGGACATCGCGGGTCATCACGTCCGCCACCTTGGCTTGCCCGCCGACAGCGTGGGCTTCGGGATGCCATTCCGGCAGATGAACGGCGGCGATAGTGTTGAGAATATCGAGCCGTCCGAGAATCCCGATCAGCTTGCCCTCGCCGTCAACCACCGGCAGCCGCTTGAGATGCTTTTCGACCATGAGACGAGCCGCCCGTCCAAGGATCGTCTCAGGCGTGGTCGTCACCACTTCACGGGTCATAACTTCGGAAACCTTGTGCCCCGGATTTTCAAGCGACTCATGCAACTCGCGGACATAATCCATATCAGCCGCCCGCTTAAAACTGAGCGTCACGTTCATGCCGCCGCGCGTCAGGAGGTCGTTATCGCTGACCATGCCGACCACCTTGCCCTCGCCGTCAACCACCGGCACCGCGGTGAAATCCTTGTCGAGCAGCAGTTCGACAACCGCGGTAATCGGACTGTCGGGATGAACCGTTGCGACCTCGCGACGCATCACCTCCGCCACCTTCACGTCGGGCAAGCCCTCCTTGAAAGGCGCACCGGATTGCAGGACCTCGATTTCCTGCGCGATGACCAAGGCATTCGGCGCCATCTCGCGAACCACGCCAACGACGCGGTCGATTCGCTCCGGACGATCGACCACCGTGATCACCGCCGGCATGTCCATCGACAGACGAAGGATGGCCGAAGTATGTATGAGCGAGGAGGCGCCGAAACCGGCGATGCCGGTGATCGCGGTCGCGCCACTGCATCCTTCACGGCGGAGCATCTCAATCAGCGCCATGTGCAGCGTCTGATGATGATAATGGTCGGTCTCACTGATGAAGATGGTGAGCTGTTTGCCTCGCCCGGTGAACATCATCTGTCACCCTCCCGGTCCGTCAGCGGACCTAAGGCTGCGGAGTCCGTTCCGTTCCGCAATCCCGCATGCTCGCCAGTTTCACCTTCCATTGTGATCGCCGCGCGTAGATTCCCCGACTCCGGCGGCCTTCGCTCGGAATGACACAAATCATGCACTCACCAGATGAGAGGAAGACGCCAGATGCCGATTACTCACTGGCATCAAACTGCAATAAACGCCACACTCTCAGATCAACGCCGGATACGAGCCGCCGTCGACGTGTATATTCTGTCCGGAGATGTAACCCGCGAGCACACCGCATAGAAACGCACAGATAGCACCGAATTCCTTTGCCTCGCCCATCCGCTTGGCCGCCACGCCCGCGATTTGTTGCGCACGCGCTTGCTCGAAGGTGATCCCCTCGGTTTCGACCCGCCGCTGCGCCAGCCATCGTTGCCGGTCGGTGTCGATAATGTAGGGCAGCAGATTATTGATGGTGACGTTGTCGCGCGCGCATTCGACCGATTGCCCCTTCATCACGGCAGTCAGCCCCGCGCGCGCGCCCGATGACAAGCCCATTGGCGGCCGCGGCGTTTTCACCATCGCCGAGGTTATGTTGATGATGCGGCCGAAGCGCCGTTTGCGCATCCCCGGCAGCACCGCCCGCACCAGCATCAGCGGCGCGATCATGTTCGCTTCGAGACCGGCCAGCCAGGCCGCGTGGTCAATCGCGACGAAATTGGCGGGCGAGGGACCGGCATTGTTGTTGATCAGGATGTCCGGTTCGGGGCATGCTTTAAGTAATGCTGTACGTCCGTCTTCGGTCGTGATGTCGCCTTTGACCGCCATGACCGTGGCGCCGGCTTGCTTCAGCTCGCGCAGCGCATTGTCGAGGCGCTCGCCGTCGCGTCCGTTAATAACGACATGAACGCCCTCGGCCGCCAATGCTTCGGCACACGCACGCCCGAGTCCGCGGCTGGAGGCGCACACGATGGCTTTGCGTCCGGCAATGCCCAGATCCATAGTCCTACTCCGATTACGCGGTAAGTTGATTAGTCAATTATTATTCAGGCCGCTGGAGACTTGTATTTTTTCGCCAGACGATCGGCCGCCTGAGCCAGCAGCAGATCATCCGCGCCCACCGCGATAAAGCTGCAACCCAGTTCAAGATAACGCCGCGCCAGCGTCTCGTCGCTCATTAAAATGCCGGCGGCCTTGTTCGCTTTACGAATATCCGCGATGCAATGCTCAATTGTGGCAAGCACCTCGGGATGAGTCATATTCCCCAGATGGCCCATCGAGGCGGAAAGATCGGCGGGTCCGATGAAGACCCCGTCCACGCCGTCAACCGCGGCGATCTCGCGCAGGTTCTCCAGTCCCGGCCGCGTTTCGATTTGGACCAGCAAGCACATCTCGTCGCCCGCCCGCTTAAGATACGAAGCAATGCGGGTCCATCGCGAAGAGCGGCCCAGCGCGGCACCGACGCCGCGCACTCCGCGTGGCGGATAATGCATCGCGGCTACCAGGTTCGCCGCCTGCGCCGCGCTCTCCACCATTGGAATAAGCAAAGTCTGCGCACCGATTTCGAGGATCTGCTTGATCAGGTGAGTATCACCGATGGGCGGCCGCACGATTGGATGGCTGTCGTAGGGCGCAATCGCCTGAAGTTGCGCCAACAGAGTGCGGAGATCATTGGGCCCATGCTCGGCGTCGAGCAGCAGCCAGTCAAAGCCCGCGCCCGCGCACAATTCCGCGCATCCGGCGTCGGCCAGCGCGAGCCACAAGCCGATTTGCGGAGACCCCTGGCTAATCGCGCGTTTGAAATGATTGGTCGGAACATCCATCTCACGCCGCTCCCACAAAGCGGCAGGAAATCGAGCCGAGCTGGCCGTAATCGACGTGAAACGTGTCACCGGCGCGGGCCGACACCGTCCGCGTGAACGAACCGGCCATGACCAATTGTCCCGCCTCCAGTCCCTGGCCGTGCGGCGCCAGCTTATTGGCCAGCCATGCGATACCGTTGGCGGGATGATTCAGCACGGCCGCCGCGATGCCCGATTCCTCCAGCACATTGTTGCGATAGCACAGCGCGCCGACCCATCGCAGATCGACATCCAGCGGCCGAATCGGACGGCCGCCGACCACCAGCGCCGCGTTGGCCGCATTGTCGGCGATCGTATCGAAGATTTTGCGCGGCGCTTTGGTTTCCGAATCATTGCGCGGCATCCGCAGATCAACGATTTCGAGTGCCGGAATAACGTATTCAGTCGCCGCCAGAACATCGAAGATGGAGCAGTTGGGACCCTTTAAGGGCTTGCCCAGAATGAAGGCGAGCTCGTTTTCAAGCATCGGCGTGATAAACCGGCCAATCGGAATCTCGGCACCGTCATGATACAGCATGTCGTCGAGCAGGACGCCGTAGTCGGGCTCATTGATATTGCTCATCGACTGCATCGCGCGCGAAGTCAGCCCGATCTTATGGCCAATGATACGGCGGCCTTCGCCAAGCTTGAGATCCACCCACGCACGTTGAATCGCGTAGGCGTCGGCAATCGTCATATCGGGATATTGCGGCGAGAAAAGGCGCGTCACCTTCCCGCTCTTCTCCGCCTCATGAAGTTGGCGAGCCAGCCTCGTCACAGTCGATGCATCGAACATGCGTGCTCTCCGGTTTTTATATGGTCAATTGCTAAGCCGTCTACTCACGCAGTGTGAAGAAAACATATTTGTCATTCCTGACGCGGCTCCGCTCCGCCTCGCTCAGAATCTGTGAATTTTTGCCATTCTGAACGGAGGCCGCCATTAGCGTAGCCGTAGGCGGAGCGAGCAAACGAGTCCGCGAGGTGCGTTCGAAATAAGTGAAGAATCCCGAAAAACACAGGAGAAGCGGAAAGATCCGGGATTCCTCGCTGCGCTAGGAATGACAGAAAAACAAAAAATTCACAACGCTCAGGATGGCAAGCCAAAAATTCACAAACTCTGACTATGACGAGACACCGAAACCGCCGGCCTCGGGCTTATGACCGTACATATCTTCAACGTAGTATTCGGACTGATGCGTCGCGGGCCGTCCGGCCCAGCCATATTCGAACAGCCAGCCCGACGGATTACACACATAGAACGAGTACATATGATCGTTCGAATGCTTGCCCAAAGTGATCGCGACCGGGACCTTCTCGCGCCGGACCAGGTCGTGCGTCAGCCCCACGTCATCGAGGTTATCGACTTCGATCATCAGGTGGTTGATGCGCCGCTTCTCCGGACCGACGCCGAAGGCGACGGTGTGATCGCGATCGTTGCAATGCATGAAGATGGGCGCGATCACGCGCTTGCCCATGCGGAATTTGTATTCGACGCCGCCGCGCATCCCCAGCAGAGTGAAGAAACGTTGCGCCGCCTGGGGATCGTCCTGGCGGATGATGCAGTGGCCAAGTCCGCCGGTCGCCGTTTTGAAGCGCCCATGCATCCGGCGACCCGGATGAAACGGCTTGCTGAACTGAACCTCGGGGCCATGAAAAATTTCGATGGGATTGCCGGCCGGATCGTTCAGCTTCATTACTTCAAGCACGTGGCGTTCGATTGCCTCGTCCTCCGAGCCCACGCGATAGCTGATGCCCGCCTCGGATAGCTGTCGCTGTATCTGGGCGAACTCGTCCGCGCCGGCGACTCGAAAGCCCAGATACTCAAGGTCGTCATCGCCTTGCGCGTGGAGCACCAGGCGATGATGCCAATAGTCCATGCGCAGGTAACAGCGATCGCGCTCGCCGTCGTCAGCCAGTTCCATTCCGATGATGCGGGTGGCGAAATTCTTCCACTCATCCAGGTCCCTGACCCCGATCCCGATGTAGCCCAATTCGGTTACCTGAACCATCTTATTCTCCTTGTGAGCCGCCGCCCTGAAAGCGCCGGCTCAATCATCCCGCGTGCGGCCGAATCATTTACTTATGCCTCGTTCTCATACCACATTACAGCTCCAGCTCTTCAGGAGAACGAGCCTTTGAGTATCGATACGTTCTTCACGTCGCAGTAAAAATCGAAACTCCAGTTGCCGCCTTCGCGGCCGATTCCGGAATTGCGCGCCCCGCCGAAGGGCACCGCCAGGTCGCGCACGAAAAAGCAGTTAACCCAGACCGTGCCAGCCCTAACCCGCGAGGCCATCTGCCAGGCGCGCCGTTCGTTGCGCGAAAAGACCATCGCGGCCAGCCCGTAGCTGGTGTTATTGGCGAGTTCGAGCGCCTGATCGTCATCCTTGAACGTCTGCCACGTCAGCACCGGGCCAAAGACTTCGCGCTGCGATACTTCCATCTCCGGACGCACGTTCGCGAGCAGTGTCGGCTCATAGTAAAGCTCGCCGAATTGATCACGGCCGCCGCCCCATAGCGGGCGCGCGCCATCCTTCAGCGCCCGTTCAACGAAGCCCTGTACGCGGCTGAAATGCTCGCGCGTGATCAGCGGACCGACCTTGGTCGCCGAGTCCCGCGGATCTCCCACCGTCATCGCGGAGGCCGCTTCGCTGACCTTGGCGAGAAAACCCTCGGCGATTTGATCGTCGACCATCACGCGCGTCCCAGCCAGGCAAACCTGTCCGGCGTTAAAGTATTGCCCGGCCACGGTCTGCGCGGCGGCGCCGAGGTCGGCGTCGTTCATCACGATGAACGGTGATTTTCCGCCCAATTCGAAACTGACCGGCGTAATCGAACGCGCCGCCGATTGTCCAATCAGGCGCGCGGTATCGGTGGAACCGGTGAAGCTGATGCGATCGACATCGGGGTGCGCCACCAGCGCCGCGCCCGCCTCCTCGCCGATGCCCTGGACTATGTTCAGCACCCCGGGCGGCAGGCCGGCCTCATGGGCGATATCCGCCAGCATCGAGCACGTCAGCGGCGCCCACTCCGGCGGTTTTGCCACCACCGTATTGCCCGCCGCCAGTGCCGGTCCAATCTTCCAGGTGGTCAGCATCAGCGGGCCGTTCCACGGCGTGATCAGGGCGGCAACTCCGGCCGGATCGTAGCGCACGTGATTATACACATCAGGCGATTCAATCACCTCGCGATTGAGCTTGAGCGCCCAGTCGGCGAAAAATGAAATGTTGAGTGCCGCTCGCGGCACCATCCGATGGGCGTTGGCCACCAGCAGCGACCCGTTGTCCATGGTCTCGACCGCGGCCAGCTCCTTGCCATGGCGCATGATCGCTTCGGCGAAACGATGCAGGACGGGCGCGCGCCCTTCGGCACCGAGTGCCGCCCAGGCGGGAAACGCGCGCCGCGCCGCGGCCACCGCGGCGTCGATCTCTTCGGCGCCGCCGGCTGAGACCTCCGCGATGCGCGAGCAATCGATCGGCGAGATGACCTCGAACGTGCGCGCCGATTCATAGCGCTTGCCATCGATCCAGTGCGCGGTGGAAACGTCGCCGCCCGCAACTTTGGCGCGGGCGGCCGTGGTTGCCTCTTTCATCACAATTCCTCCTTGAGAAAACGGTCGACCAGCCGGCGCGCGCGGTCCTGCGCCGGAATCGTTTGGGCAAGTTCGTAGCTGCGCGCGGCCGAACCGAGATAGAACCGTTCGTATTGCTCGTTGCGGCCGCCCAGCGCGCTGGCGGTGAAGTCCCAGCCAAGGCGGAACAGGCGGGCGCGTTCTTCGGCCGCAACGCCCTTGGCTCCGCGCAAATAACGATCGATGAGCGGCCGCAATTCGGGATCGTCAAGCTGCGCGCGCGTCGGCGCCGCCAGCAAATTGTGCGAGCCGAGCAGCCGGATGATTTCATTCACGCGCGGGAACCATATTGGCAACGCGGCGCGCAATGCGGCCAGCGGCTCGTATTTAGGAAACCATATGCCTGGGGCGTACTCGTGCGCCTCCACTTCGGAGGTTCTTACCGCCGCGCGCGTGAATTCAGCGTAGGTCCAAATCTCTCCCAGCATCTGGTTCGTCTGCGGCTTGGTATCGTTGATCGCCTCGGCCATGCGCGTCGCCAGACCCCAGGCGAACTCCAGCTTGGTCTGCGCGCGAATCATGGTCTGATGCATGATGTTGGGCCACCAACTGGTGGCCATCACCGCGTTATAGACATCGAAATTGGCGTCGATAAACAGGCGCTCCCGCGGCACTTCGACATCGTCGAAGATCGCAAACGCGTCCTGCTCATCGAACCGGCTCGACAGCGGGAAATCGAAAACGTTGCCGCTGTGCGCGCAACTGTCGCGGCAAATGAACTTCAGCCCCGGCGTCGCCATCGGGATGCAGAATGAGAGCGCGTAGGCGTCGGCCCCCGGCGGTAATGGAAAACCGGGATAGACCGCGATTTCATCCGCGAACGGGGCCAAGGTGGATAAGATGCGCGCGCCGCGCACGATGATTCCGTGGCTGGTGTCGGCGACTTTATGCAGCGCGACGTCGTTGCCGGCCCTGGGCGCGTCGCCAAGCGCCTTGTCGATGGTCGGATGGACGATCGTGTGCGTCAGCGAAATGTCCTTGCGCCCGAGGAATTTCTGATAATCGATCAGATTGGCCGCACCTCGATCGTTGCCGGAAATCGCCCATTCGTCGGCACGCCCGGCGAAACCCGCGAAAGTCACGTTCATGTAATCCGGAGTGCGGCCCATCACACCCACCGTGAACTCCGAAATTCTCTCCAGGCAGGCGCGGCGCCGCTGCAAATCCGCGCGCGAGCGGGGAATCATGTGGCTAACATTGATCGGCTCGCCGGTCTCCGGATCAGGCATCAGGCAGACCTCGGCGGCGCGATGCTGCAGGTCAAAGACGCTCGCCAGGGCGCGCGCGGCGCCGGCAAAGGCGGGGTGGCCCACGATATCGCTGACGCGGTCGTCGCCAACCCAGATCGCGCGCCGGTCTTTAAGGCCGCGCAGGTATTCTTCCCCTGTTCGCGCACCCATCAGTTCGCTTCCTTCCGGCCGTTCATCTTCGGTGCGAATGCGGCCGTGATAAGCATCGCGTGAGCTGGTCTTCGTTTCATCGCGGGCTGCATGATCGAATCTTAGAAAACGCTTTTAGGCTTGTTTAGCGCCTAATCGATTCGAGGTTTCCACTTCTCATCACCGGAACGACTTTCGCCGCCGCCCTTTCGCCGCTCCGCCCTTCACCGTCCGTCGCGGACGCGGTGCGGGCAACACGCCTGGGTCCTTGATCGGGGCGACGCAGCAGAGATGAAGCCCTAAAGACTCGCGCAAGCGGCGCTCACAATCTTCACGCGGATGACTTCCAGCCAGCCAATTCTTAAGCGTGAAGATGTACAGAGCGAACAGGTTGCGCGCGAGTGGATAGGCGGGCAGGCCGCGCGAGATTTCGCCGCGCTCCTGCGCGCGCCCGATAATCGCCGCCATCCGCTGGTAGACGTCGTCTAGAAAAGCCATCGTGCGTTGATTCAAGCGGCGCTCGACGAACAACAGCTCCTTGACGAATACGCGTCCAAGCTCGCGGTCGGGATCGTGATAACGCACCAGCACGAAAAAAATGTGCAGGAGCTGTTCCAGCACGGGTTCGCCTTCGCCCATCGTGGCGAAGGCGCCGTCGAGCGTTTCGCCCAGTTCCTCGATAAAAATCTCGACCAACAGTTCCTCTTTACTCCTGGTGTAAAGGAACAGCGTGCCAGTGCCGATATCGGCGCCTTCGGCAATCTCGCGCGTGGTCGCCGACTTGAAGCCTTTTTTCGCAAACAGCGCCCGCGCGGCGCGTTTGATCGCCGACAACTTCTCCCGCTTGCGGCGTTCGACACGACTGAGCGCGGCGGAGTCATCGCCGCCGTCGGCGATTCTGAGATCGGGGCAATCGAGCACGGGCTATGAATCCAATCAGTTATGAACATGCTCAATATCGTGCGGCCGGGCGCATTTTGTCAAGCGCAGCTTTTCAAACTCGGGCGGCCGCGCACACGGTAGTCATTCAGTCGTTTGACCGCACGCGAGCAAATGTTATGTGAGTGCTTGGCGGGCGCGCGCGACCATCGCGCCCGGCTGTAAATCCGGTCATCGAGGACCGCTGTCATGACTTACTGGGTGGAGTTGCTGGATTGTCAAACCTACTTGCTGCGCGGACGCTACCGCACGCGCGTGATCGAAAGCGGACAGGGCTTTCCGTTCCTGTTGCTGCATGGGGCCGGCGGGCACGCTGAAAATCACGCGCGCAACATTCCGTTCTTTGCCGGCCATTTTCGCACGATCGCGCCGGACTTCCTGTGGCATGGAAGATCCCAGAGCGAAGGGTTCGAGGACGAGGTACTGCCGCCGTTGGTCGATCAGGTGCGCGATGTGCTCGACACGCTGCGGCTTGCGCGCGTGCATCTGGAAGGACAGTCGCTGGGCGGCTGGGTGGCGATGCTGTTCGCGCTCAAATATCCGGAACGGGTGGAGAAACTGGTATTGACCACCGCGACCGGCTACGCGCCGGAGGAAGGTTCAATTCCGAATTTCACGCCGCGCGTGAACGCCAACTTGCGGCCGTCGCTGGCTTTCCTTGACGATCCCAGTGATGCCAACATCCGCGAACGCTTACGCCGTGTGGTCTTCGATCCGAATATCATTACTGATGAGACGGTCGCGTTGCGTGGCAAAATCTATCGTGATCCGGCGATTAACCGGGTGCAGCGCGAGTTCCTGCATCATTACCCGAATGGACCGGGGCCGGCGCGCCATTGGATCACCGACGCAATCGCGCGCCAGATCACAAAGCCGACCCTGGTCTACTGGGGCGACAAGAATCAGCCGGGCCCCGAAGTTGGCCGGCGGCTGGCCTCGATGATCCCGCAAGCGCGCTTTCATAGTGAGCCGCTGACCGGCCATTGGGCCCAGTACGAGAATCACGAACAATACAATCACATTGTGCTGGAGTTCCTCTCGTAGCGCAGCGTATAAAGGCGGCATCACGGTTGGTTCAGAATTGGAGTAAATCGGTATGGCATTACGACGGCCATCGGCGGAGGAATTAAAGCGCATCGCGGAAGCGAACCATTTCAGCCTTTCCAGCGAGGAACTCGAAGATTTCAGCGCGGTTATCCCGCACATGTTCGACGCGCTCGACGCGCTGGAACAAACTCCCGCGCCGACGCCCCTTCGCAAATACCATCAACGTGACGCCGGCCTAAGGCCGAGTCCGCACGAAGACCCTTTCAACGCCATCATCCGTCGCTGCTCGGTCAAGGGCGCCGCGACGGGCAAGCTCGCGGGCAAGCGTGTCGGCATCAAGGATTCGATCGCGGTCGGCGGCGTTCCAATGACCTGCGGTTCGCTGGTCATGGAGGGTTACGTACCGGAAATCGACGCCACGCTCGTATCGCGCATCCTGGAAGCCGGCGGAGAGATCGGCGCCAAGCTCAATCTCGATAATTTCGCCTTTACCGGCAGCGGCGAAACCAGCGCGTTCGGGCCGACACGCAATCCGCATAACCGCGATTACCTGGCCGGCGGCTCCTCGGGTGGTTCAGCGGCGGCGCTTTATTATGACGATTTCGATTTGACGATTGGCGGCGATCAGGGCGGCTCGATCCGCATACCGGCGTCATGGTGCGGAGTGGCCGGCTTGAAACCGACTCACGGGCTGGTGCCATACACCGGATGCTTCGGCATCGACCCAACTTTTGATCATGCCGGCCCGATGGCAAAAACGGTTGCCGACGTTGCCCTGCTGCTCGAGGTGATCGCCGGCAAGGACGAAGCCGACCCGCGTCAGACCGAAGTGATCGTGAGCAGTTATACCCAGGCGCTGGGACGCGATCTCAGGGGAGCTAAAATCGCGATGCTGCGCGAAGGTTTCGGCCGCCCCGAATCAGAAGCCGACGTGGACGCCGCGGTGCATCGCGCGCTCGAGCGGATGGTCAAGCTGGGCGCGATCGTGCGCGAAGTGTCGATTCCGGTCCATCGCACCTATCAGGCTATCAGCCAAGGTTTGATGGAAGGCGCGGCGGCGCTGATGTACGGCAACGGCGTCGGTTATCATTTCAAGGGCTATTACGACACGGCGCTGATGAGCGCGTTTGGCCGTTTCCGCAAAATTCAAGGTGACGACTTGCCGGCGGCGCTCAAGCTGGTGTTGCTCGCGGGCGGCTACCTCAACCAGCATTACCATGGCCGTCTGTACGGCAAGGCACAGAACCTGCGCCCGTCGTTACGAGCGGCTTATGACGACGTGCTAAGCGAATGCGACGCCATCGCGATGCCGACGACGGCGATCAAGGCGCTGCGCTACCGCGCCAATTTGAGGCCGCGCGAAGTGTTCGAACGCGGCTGGAGCATGCTGGGGAATACCTCGGTCTTCGACATCACCGGCCATCCCTCGCTCAACATCCCATGCGCGATGTCGTCAGGGTTGCCAGTTGGCCTGATGCTGACCGGCCGGCATTTCGACGAAATGACGCTGCTGCGCATCGGCGACGCCTTCGAGCGCGCCTTCGATTGGCGCGAGATGCATTAAACTCGACCGCTGACACTCGCATGGTGAGGGTGCAAGTCATACGTGCGTTGCTCGACACGATGCGCCGCGGCTCGCTTATGGCCGGTCATCCCGTGGTTAGGAAAATTCACCGAAGCATTTCCGTTCCGCGCATGAATCCGCGATATTCTTGATCCTGGATCGTCGGCGGAAAAAGACCGCGCGACGACGCACACGAATCCATGCCGGAGCGATAGATGTCACTGACTACCCATAAACCACGGCGTTTCAGGCTACAGCGCTCGGAGTTGGCGGTGCCCGCGACATCGCCCCATTTTTTCCCCAAAGCGGCCAAGGGCGACGCCGACGTGGTCTTTCTCGATCTTGAAGATGCGATCGCGCCTGAACGGAAACTCGAAGCGCGTGCGAACGCTATCGCGGCGCTGAACGAGGTCGATTGGGGCGGCAAGACCATGGCGGTGCGGGTTAACGGTCTCGATACGCCATGGGGCTTTCGCGATATTTGTGAAGTGGCGCAGCGCTGTCCGCGCCTCGACCTGGTGATGCTGCCGAAAACCGGCACCGCCTTTGACGTGCAATTCGTTGACGCATTGCTGGGGCAAATCGAACGCGAACTCGGACGGGAGGAACCGTTCGGACTCGAAGTCCTGATCGAGACCGCGCTGGGAATGTCGAATGCCGAGCAGATTGCCGCCGCCTGTCCACGGTTGGAGGCGATGATCTTTGGCGTCGGCGATTATTCGATCAGCATGCAGTCGGGCGACGTGTTGTTCGGCTCGGCCAGCGCCAAATACGCAATCCTCACGGCGGCGGACAAAAGCGGCGCCCGCGAACGCCATTGGAACGACAAATGGCATTACGCGCTCGCCCGCATGGCCAATGCGTGCCGTGCCTATGGGCTGCGGCCAATCGATGGACCTTACGTCGATTTCGACGATCGCGATGGCTATCGCGCCAGCGCCGAGCGCGCCGCCGCCCTGGGTTTCGACGGCAAGTGGGCGATCCATCCGAGCCAGGTAGCAATGGCCAATGAGATCTTTTCACCTTCCGCCGAACAGATCGATTGGGCGCATCGGCTGGTCGAGGCAATGCACGAAGCAACCCGGCAGGGGCGTGGCGCGGCCAGTTTCGAAGGTAAAATGATCGATATGGCGCATTTCAAGGTGGCCGAAACCGTCCGGCGCAAACATGACGCGATTAGCGGCCGCGATCAGCGCAATCGAGAGGACGGGCGATGACGGAAAACGCGCGGGAGCAGCCGCTTTCAGGAATCCGAGTGCTCGATGCGGCGACCTTTTTGGCCGGTCCGTTTTGCGCCACGATCCTTTCCGAGTTCGGCGCCGAAGTAATCAAGGTGGAGCATCCGAAAATCCACGATCCTTTGCGTGATTTGGGGATGCGCGCGGAGAACGGCGAAACCCTGATGTGGCTCAGCGAGGCGCGCAACAAAAAGACCATCACGCTTAATTTGTCCATTCCGGAAGGGGCGGAGATTTTCCGCAAGATGGTCCGGCGGGCGGATATCGTGGTTGAAAATTTCCGGCCCGGCACGATGGAGCGATGGGGTCTCGGTTACGAAGCGCTCAGCGCAATCAATCGCGGCCTCGTAATGGTGCGGATAAGCGGCTACGGACAGAGCGGACCCTACAAGGACCGTCCCGGCTTCGCCCGCGTCGCCCACGCATTCAGCGGTCTCAGCTTTCTCACCGGCGAGGCCGATGGCCGGCCAGCCGCACCGGGCTCGATGGCGTTGGGAGACTATTTGTCGGGCTTGTATGGCGCGCTCGGCAGCTTGCTGGCGCTGCGCCATCGCGAACACACTGGGGTTGGCCAGTACATCGACGTGGCGCTGTACGAGTCAGTGTTCAGATTCCTTGACGAGTTGGCACCCGCCTTCGCGCGCTTCGGCTTCGTGCGGCGAAGGATGGGCGCCGATGTGGCGAATATCGCGCCGCACAGCCATTATCAATGCGCTGACGGCAATTGGGTCGCGCTGGCCTGCTCCAGTGACAAAATGTTCG
The DNA here is from genome assembly GCA_050736615.1 of Binataceae bacterium (SeqCode). GTDB lineage: Bacteria > Desulfobacterota > Binatia > Binatales > Binataceae > JBOHWJ01. The sequence continues at coordinate 13,794 of JBOHWL010000206.1, forward strand.
AACGGCTGGCGGGCGCGATGGGGCGGCCGGAGTTGGCGGCGGATGAGAAATTCGCGCGGATGCATGCGCGGGTCGCCAATCGCGACGCCATCAATGCGATCGTCGCGGAATGGATCGGGCTGCATACGCGGGACGAGCTGATGCGCATCTGTTTGCAAGCCGAAATCCCGTGCGGCCCCGTCAACAGCATCGCGGACATTTTTGCCGATCCGCATTTCGCCGCGCGCGGCAATCTGATGAAGATTGAGGATGCCGAAGTGGGTGAACTCGTGTTGCCCTCGATTGTACCGCGGCTGTCGCGCACGCCCGGACAAATCACCCATCTGGGACGCCACCAGGGAGCCGACACCGACGAAGTGTTGCACGAATGGTTGGGCCTCGAAGGCACTGAATTAGCGGGCTTGCGAACGCGCGGCGTTATCTGAGGTTATCACGGCGGCATGGCATCAAGCACGCGCGCTCCCCAGCAGATGATTTTGGTGGGTTTTCTGCAAGCGCAGAACTGCTCGAATTATCCGGCTTCATGGCGTTATCCGGGCACCGCCACGGATTTCATGACACCGGAGTATTATCAGCGTATCGGCCGAATCCTCGAGGAAGGCAAATTTCATCTGGCCTTTTTCGATGATCGGCTGGCGATGCCCGATCGTTACGGCGACAGCTACGAGGAAGCCGTGCGCAACGGCGTGCGCGTAATCAAAATGGACCTGGTCCCGTGCCTGACCGCGATGGGTCTGGCAACCAGACACTTGGGGTTGGGCGCAACCTATTCGACTACCTATTACGAGCCGTTCCATGTGGCCCGGGTGTTCGCGACGCTCGACGTGATGCTGGGCGGACGTGCGGCCTGGAACGTCGTCACGTCATTGAACGATTCCGAGGCGGCGAACTTCGGCCGCAACGAAGTGCTGCCGCATGATGTCCGCTATGAGCGCGCCGACGAGTTCATCAAGGTGGTACTCGGCCATTGGAATACCTGGCAGGACGACGCTCTGATCCAGGATCGTCAAAGCGGCATTTTTGCCGATCCGGCCAAAGTGCATCGCTTGCGCCATGAGGGACAATGGTTTCGTTCGCGTGGACCGTTCACGATCCCGCGCTCACCGCAGGGGTACCCGGTGCTGATTCAAGCGGGCCAAAGCGGACGGGGACGCGAGTTCGCGGCGAAATGGGCCGACCTGGTTTTCGTCATCTACGCGAACTTCGAGATCGCCCAAACAAATTACCGGCAGTTCAAGGAAATCACCGCACGGCTCGGCCGTGATCCTGATAGTGTGAAAATCGCGCCCGCGATTTATGTGGTGGTCGGGGAAACTTCGGCCATCGCACAAGACAAGTTGGCGATGCTCGAAGGGTTGGCGCGGCCGATTGACACACTCGCGTTGCTGTCGGAAGTGCTCAACTTCGATTTCGCCTCCAAGGCGTTGGATGAACCCTTCACCAGCGCGGAACTGGCTTCGATTAGCGGCTTGCAAGCGATTCGCGATCGCGTGATTCAGTTGAGCGGCAAAGAAAATCCCACAGTGCGCGATTTCGCGCGTTTCAGCGGGCGCGGCACGCTGCGCGAATTGCCGGTGTTCGCCGGCACGGCCGGAGAAGTCGCCGATCAACTGGAATACTGGTTTTGCCACGGCGCCTGCGACGGCTTTGTGCTGGCGGCGACGCATATGCCGGGCAGTTACGAGGATTTCGTGCGGCTGGTGGTGCCCGAATTGCAACGGCGCGGCACGTTTCGCAAAGAATTCAGCGGGACCACTTTGCGCGGGAATCTCGGTTTGCCACGGCCGCCCTTCCCTTCGGTCTCCTGATGGTCGAATTCATTAGCTATTAGTAAGAGAGCATCCAATTCATGGAGCAGCAACAGCGTTTTTCCGTCATTACCGACAAGAGTCTCACCGACTTGCTCAAGCTGATCGATATTCCGATCGAAGATTCGCTGGAACCGTGGTGTTACGAAGCTTCGCGCGACAATATCCGCCACTGGGCGCACGGTATCGGCGACGACAATCCGCTATGGTGCGATCCCGCATACGCGGCGCAAACCAGATACGGTCACGTACTGGCGCCCCCGTCGTTCATATTCCCACTGAATCGATCGTTCAGCGGATACGTTGGCGGGCTCGCGGGTGTTCATGCGATGTTCGCGGGCATCGACGTTACCTGGCATCGCCCAATTAATCTGGGTGATCAGTTCACCACCAAAGTATGGCTCAAAGACCTGGTCGAACACGAGACGAAATTCGCCGGCCGTTCCATTCAGCAGATCTATCGCTGTGAATTCCGCAACCAGAATGATGAACTGGTTGCGGAAGGCGACAGCTGGTGCTTTCGCACCGAACGCGACACCGCACGCGAGCGCGGCACCAAATACAGCGAAGTCAAAAAGAAGCCGCCGGTTCATTACAGCCGTGATGACATAGCGAAAATTTTCGCACTGTATGAGGCGGAGGAAGTCCGCGGACCGAAGCCGCGCTATTTTGAAGACGTCAAAGCCGGCGACAAGCTCCAGACCATGGTCAAAGGACCAATGACGGTCACCGGCTTTATCGCTTTCGCGCAAGGATGGGGCGGGTTGTACATTCGCGCCAATAAGCTTGCGTGGAAGCAACTGCGCAAGCATCCCGGACTGGGAATCGCCAACAAGTTCGGCATTCCCGATGTGCCCGAACGCGTGCATTGGGAAGATGATCTGGCGACTCTGGTCGGCACTCCGGCCGCCTATGATTACGGCCCGGAGCGTTGCTCCTGGATGTCCCATCATCTGACTAACTGGATGGGCGACGAGGGTTTCCTGCGCAACCTCGAGATCAAGATACGACGGCATAATCCGGTCGGCGATACCCTGTATATAAACGGCGAGGTAACGCGCACTTTTGCACAAGATGGGGCTGGTTATGCTGAGATTTCGCAGCAAGCCATCAATCAGGACGGCGAACTGTCGGTGATCGCCGCGGGCGTAGTGCGGCTGCCTTCGGCGTCGCGTTAATCACCGTCGCAACGCGTGCGCTTGTAAGACTGGGGCTCTCCGGTATTTGCGTCCCAAGGGGCCAGACGCTCTGCAGGAACCTCTGCAGAAGTCTCATCTGTCATTCCGAGAGTTTGTTTTTCTGTCATTCCGAGCACAGCGAGGAATCCCGAATCTTTCTGCTTTTCCTCGTTTTATCGGGATTCTTCACTTATTTTAGTGCGCACCTCGCGGACTCGTTTGCTCGCTTCGCCTGCGGTTACGCTGGCGGCAGACTCCGTTCAGAATGACAAAAATTCACAAATTCCGAGCGCGCCAGACTCAATGAGCCGGCGCTTACGACGATACCCTTAATTTTGTCGCAATGCGGCGGCAACAAAGCGCGGGCTAATTGAGCGAGATGGTGGTCAATTGCCGTTCGAGCGTCTCGATTAGTTCAATCAACCGATCACGCGGGCCAGTGATATCAGCCAGTTCCGACGCCTCGCCTTCGCTCATACTCGGCTCTGTTTCGGATGAAGACGGTTGGAAATTGATCGATTGCATTACCATTTCACGCAGGGGCGCGTTGCCGACGACGCTGTCGGTCCGCAGCCGCAGGAAGCCGAGCCAGGTTTCGAAACGCATTCTCAGCGTCTTTCTCAGGTTGACAAAAGCCATTGGCGGTGTGGGGCCCTCTTCTCTAAGCCGCCCCATATTCCCGATTCGAAAAGCCACTCGCCGCATAGTATCGAGCGCGTCCACCAGGTTACTGGCGTCGATGCCGGCGCCACGCCCCTCCAGTTGCGCGTCGTTGGCGATGGTCAGCATCGCCGTGATTCCCTTGACGGTGGCTGACTCCGCCGCCGTCCGCCGCGCCTGATCGGGAAACTCTTGATCGCCGATTAGTTCGAGCATCGCCGCCAACGGGCCCTGGAACTGTTCGGCAAGCGTACGGCTGGCATGCTCGCGCCACATCAACGAAACCACCGCGCGGATTATCATGCCAAGACTGATGCCCCAGACGCTCCAGATCGAGCCGATGACGTCTGGCCGTGGCCCCGGTCCGCTGTACGCGATCACATAATCGATGGAGGTTCCACATCCTCGTTTTGCAAAGCCGACCCGGCAGCCCTTGCACATGGTACGAGAGACGCTGCTCGAGTCGCAGCGCCAAGACCGCTAATTCCGCCGCGTATGGTTCAGCGGTCATGTCATCTGATTTCACCACCGTCGCGATTCGGTCGATCTCGTTGTGAACGCGTTCAGCGACCAGCACGTATGCGAGTAAGGTCGCCGAACGCCGAGGCACATCGGCGCCATGTGCGGCGGCACCGAGTAACGAAATATGATAGCCGAGCCGCGAGGCGACCGGACGATCATCATCGAAGCTCGCACGGCCGAGGAAAATATCGATGAGCAACGCCAAGCGTCGTCGCGAGCGCTGAAGCGTGGCGGCGAGCGAGTCAGCCAATACCATTTCGGGCGGTTCCGGCCAGATCAGATTGTTAAACAACCAGAGCAGCGCGACCGCGATTGCAAGACCGGCAACATCCCCGCGTTGTCCCAGCCCAGCGCGCCTGGCTCGAACATTATCATGTAGAAAGCCGTGACCACCGGAACTTGAATCCAAATCCAAAGCCGTCCCAGAGTTGGAACCGCATAAATCACATAAGTCGAAACGAGGCAGATGATGATGAAGGCGGTCAGATCCGCGACTGGAGATTGGACCAACGCCGCGGTCACAAACAAGCCCAGGATCTGGAAGATGGCGGCGGCGAACAAGAATCCGGCGCCGCGCGTGAGCGGGAAGACCGCTTCCGGTCGAAAAGGCCTTTTATCGGCTCGCCGCCCAACGCGCGAATGTCAAAAGCGGCGCAGGCAATCGTCCGGTTCGCCGAAACCGATCGCGTGGCGGTGGAGAAACGTCATTCCGCCGGCCTCGCCACCAAACCCGATGTGCTACTC
>JBOHWL010000207.1:0-13715 GCA_050736615.1 Binataceae bacterium (SeqCode)
CGATTGAATGTTGACCCATCTTCGGAAATACGCGCCGAGATGAAAGTGACCCACTTTGGGCGCTCCTGACCAGGGGGAGGGGGACCTTCCTCCTCGCCGCTGCTTGGCGCAGCCATATTAGTCAGGATTGATCGGGTGAAAGCCGTCGATTCAAAATTGCTAAGGAAACTCTCAAGGATCTCCTGGTGCGAAGGTCCCATAGAATCGGAGCGTCGATTGACCAAAGTTAGTCGAGAATGGTTCGACAAGGAGCGCCGATGAACTCTCGTCGGAAGATCCCGAAGCTGCCTGGCGCTTTCGCCGCCGTCATGTTTCTGGCGTTGAATCTCCATGCAAACGCTCAGACACGTGCGCTTGCATCGTGGAACGACGGACCGGCGAAACAGGCGATCGTTTCTTTCGTCAAAGAGGTTACAGACAAGTCTGGCACCAAATACGTCGAGCCTCGGGATCGCATTGCCACCTTCGATCAGGATGGCACCCTTTGGGTCGAACATCCCCTGTACACTCAGGCCATGTTTGCGCTAGCCCGTGTGCACGAACTGGCCCCCCGGCATCCCGAATGGAAACAACGCGATCCGTTCAAAGCGATTCTCGCGAACGACCGTGCGGCGATGGCCAATTTCTCGGAATCGGACTGGGAAGCAATCCTCGCCGCAACGCACGCCGGCATGACGACCGAAGCGTTCCAGGCGCTTGTGAAGCAGTGGTTGGCAACGGCTAGAGATCCGAGATTCCATCAGCCTTACACGGCCCTCGTCTACCAGCCGATGCTTGAGGTCATGGATTACCTGCGCGCCAACGGATTCAGGATTTACATAGTCACTGGCGGCGGCCAGGAATTCGTGCGGGCATACAGCCAAAGAGTTTATGGTATCCCGCCCGAGCAGGTCGTGGGATCGAGCATCCTGACCAAATACGAGTACCGGGACGGCAAACCCGTACTGATGCGCGAGCCGAAAGTGTTCTTCATCGACGACAATGACGGCAAGCCCATCGGGATCAATTTGTTCATCGGCAAGCGGCCTTGCGCGGCGTTTGGCAACTCGCCCGGCGATAAGCAGATGCTGGAGTGGACCCAGGCGGGCGGCGGTGCACGGTTGATGATGTTGGTCTTGCACGATGATCCCGTACGCGAGTACGCATACGGCCCCGCCGGTGGTCTACCGGACACCAAAGTTGGTACCTTCACGCCGGCGCTGTACCAGGAAGCCAAGGCCAAGGGCTGGAATGTGATCAGCATGAAGAATGATTGGAAGCGAATCTTCACTTTTGACAAATGAAGACATTTTGCAGACGCTCTCGGTCGGGGTTTTTTCACCCTGACTAATAACCGGAGGATTACTTGAATATATACTCCAAGGTTCTCACTTCAGTCGGTATGTGCTTGGTGCGCTCCTGAGCCTTACGGGTGTGTCCAACGCGCGGCAAGCCCCGGTCACTGCCATAGACATTGCGCTGGAGCCGGATGCCACGATGGTGCATCACGCGGAAGCTGTGAACGCGCGCCTGCGCTCGGTCTTCGCTAAGGGCTTTTCCCTCGACGCCACGCATCATCCCCACATCTCGATGTTGCAGCGTTACGTCCACACGGCGGACCTCGACAAGATTTATGCCGCCGCCAGCAAAGTCTTCCACGAGTACAATGTTACCAGCTTCAAGTTGAAAGCCTACAAGTATCTTACCGCCCCGTCGCTGCCGGGCGTGGGATTGTCGGGCATTGTCGTGGAGACGACTCCCGAATTGATCAAGTTGCAACAGGATTTGATTGCCGCCGTCGCCCCTTACACGGTGCCAACCGGAACCGCAGACGCATTCGTCACCACCCCGGCCGCCCCCGATATCAATGAGGCGACTATTCACTACACCGAGGTATATGTGCCCGAACATTCCGGCGAGCATTCTGAGTTCCATGTTACCACCGGGCTTGCCTCGGTAGACTACCTGAACAAAATGCTCGCCGAACCGTTTGAGGACTTCACCTTCTCTCCGTCGGGAGCATCTGTTTTTCATCTCGGTAACTATGGAACGGCCCAGGCAAGACTCAAGGACTTGGACGTAAGATGAGGCTTCTCTCTGGCAAGATTCCCGATCCGAGATACCACCATCCGCCAATGCCTGGCGGCCTTCATTGGAGCGAAGACTCCAGCCTTGCGCTTGTCTTTTAGTCGATAGCTCTCGCCATTGATGATCACAATAGTCGAATGATGAAGCACACGATCGAGCATCGCCGCAGTGAGTACGGTGTCTCCGGCGAAAGCACTGTGCCAGCTGCCGAACGTGAGGTTCGAGGTGAGGATCATGGAGCCGCGTTCGTGGCGCTGGGGCCATGATCTGGAAGAACAAGTCCGCCTGTTCGCGGTTCATCGGCGGATAGCCGATCTCGTCGATGATCAGCAGCTTGTAGGCGTTAACTGCACGGTGCATCACCTGGCGATAGCGGCCTTGACGCTGGGCCGCTTCCAGCATCAGCATTAGGTCCGCTGCGCTGAAGAAGCGCGTTTTTGTAACCCTTCTGGGTGGCCAGACAGCCGAGCGCGATCGCGAGATGAGTCTTTCCGACGCCTGATGGTCCAAGGAACACGACGTTTTCGGCGCGCTCGACGAAGGCGAGGCTTGCCAATTCCATGATCTGTTTGCGCGCGCGCCATTGGCGAAGGCGAAGTCGTACTGATCGAGCGTCTTCATTGCAGGAAAGCACGCGATCCGCGTGAACATCTCGGCGGGCCCGCGCGCGGCGCGACTCGCGCTCAGCAGTCAGGAGTTCCTCCACGAAGTCGGTGAACGAGATGTGCTTCTCGGCCGCTTTTCTGCGCTAGTGCAGTGGGCTGTGCGCCGACTCCGCCGAGTCGAAGCTCGTTGCACAGCTCAAGTACGCGCTGATGCTGTATAGCCACCATCCGGCCTCCGCCACGATCAGGTCTTCGTATACTCGCAAAGAATGTTGATAGCCGAGGATCGGTGTGGCGGGCTTGGTTCGCGCTCTGAATCACGCCGGGCCACGCGGGCGGGTAGCGGTTGCGGACGCTCGCGCTCTGACTCGAGGCGGACCAGCGGGACCTCGCATGTGGTCCCATGCGCGCGTGCGTTGGCGATGTCGCGAAGCCAAGCTCCCACTCGCGGATTGGCGGTATCGCGATCGGCCTTGAGTCCTTCGGAACGGAGCTGGCTCGTCAATGGAATGCAGAAGCTGCCGCGCAAGTAACCGATGATCGTTCGACCTTGCCTTTGGTCTGTGCCCGATATGGTCGGCGCAGTCGCGGCAGAAACCCGTAATGGTATGCAAAATCAAGGAAGGCGCGATTATAGCGATGCAGCTCAGGGCCGTACTGATCGCGGTCGCTCACCATCGTGCGCATGTTATCGTACAGCACCTCGCGCGGCACTCCGCCGAAGAAATAGGACGCCCACTCGTGGCAACCGAATAGCGTTTCCATTCGTTCGTCACTGACGAACTCCACGTAGGTCGCCCGGCTCCATCCGAGCGCGGCGATGAACGCCGCAAGCCGATCCCGGCCACGACGGATGGTGGCGAAGTCGGCCTGCACCTGGCGCCCGGGGTCGGTCTCGAAGCGAATCACGGACTCGCGCTTCACCATCGGTGGTAACGTCGCGAGATGGTCCTCCAGAATGCTGTAGCCGCCTGGATAGCCGAGCGCGCGAATCTCCCGCAGCAGCGCTGTCTACCGAATCCAATCCGGCCTCGCTGCCCTTACTCGCTCATCGATCCTATTGCTTAAACGGATCGAGCTTGGTTGGTCGGGCCCTACGCTCATATAGCGGTAATCCATTGCTGCGCGGATAAGGACGCACCGTGTTGCGCGACACCCCGAGCATCCATGCGATCTCCCGGATGCTCTTGCCCTGCCGTCTCAAGACCCGGATCTCCACCGCTTCCTCCGTTACCAACATGTGGGCCTCCGCTTCAGAGTACCCCACGCCGGGGTGGGTCATTTTTCAGTCGGCGACCCTGGGTCATTTTTGCATCGGCGCTAAGAACGGTCCGATCAACATCTATTTTTAATAGCAATTACTGACCGTATTCGAGGTGTATGTGTCTCGAAAGACGAAAAAGAGCAACGCGATGTTTCGCGATGGCGTTTCCTGTGATGTACCTCGATTGTGGGAGATTTTGCGGAGGCTCTCAGCCAAATGTTTATCATCTGACATCGCCCGATGTTATGAAGCCGGATGCGTCATGTCCTTCTCCGCCAAGCGCTTGATGTGTATCAGGCACGACTGAGCGCTACAGACAAAAGGCCATTATCAAGCGTTGCTAACCGTCAAGTTGCTAGTTCGAGACCGGTCCGGGCGGCCATCCAAATCCTCAGCCCAATCAGAGTCAAAACGCGCGCACAGCGCGCCGGCGGACTCAACGCTCTCCGTTCAAGTAAGACAACATCCCGCGCTCGACGATCATCTCCAAATATGGAATCACAGGTGCCAGCGCCCGCAATTCCTCCAGCGTTACCCATCGCGCCTCGGCGTGTTCCCACGGCAACAGCCGAATCTGGCGCTTCGCCTCGATGACGCGGCAGGCGTAGAGCACCTGCAGATAGGGACCCTCCGCGTGGTTGAATCCGAGCATCCGCGCGATTTCCACGTCGAGCCCGGTTTCCTCACGCACTTCGCGCAACAAGCATTGCTCGATTGTTTCGCCGAGGGTCAGATGGCCGCCGGGCAAGTCCCAGCTCCCCGGCCGATAACCCATCGAGGGGGCGCGCTTTAGCACGAGAATGCGGCCGTACGCTTCGATCACCGCATGAACACCGACCCAGAATTGCACTTCGCCCATCGCTCGTCTCGCCAATCGCGGGTATAGAAGCTAACCGTCGCGCGCGCCGCTTGCCAGTGCGGAAATCGGAACGGCTCATTGCGCGATTTGTAAGTTTGGTCCAGGCCAGACTAAATTCACGGAGTCTCGCGATCACACTTTGAAAGGAGACCTGAGGGGCGGATGACCAAGTCTGAATTTTATCGCGACGCGCGCACTGATTCGCGCGGGCCGCTTCAAGGGGTGCGTGTGCTGGAGGCAACCACCAGTTGGGCCGGCCCAATGTGCGCTTGCCTGCTCGCCGACATCGGTGCCGACGTGATCAAAGTCGAGGCGCGCGACGGCGAAGTCTCCCGCAAGGTGCAGCCCTATCTGACGGGTGAGAAAAGCCGCGTCAGCTTTCTGCATGCCACCGTGAATCGCAACAAGCGCGGCTTGACGCTTGATTTACGCAGCGAGCGGGGCCGTGAAATTTTTCTCCAGCTTGCCGCGCACGCCGATATCATCGTGCAGAATTTCCGCCCCGGCACCTTCGACAAGTGGGGCATCGGTTATGAACATTGCCGCGCCGTCAAACCCGCCATTATCTATGTCTCGATCAGCGGCTTCGGTCAGTTTGGCCCCGGCCATGACCGCGTCGGCTATGACCCGCTGGCGGAGGCCGCCAGTGGCTTCATGTCGCTCAACGGTTCGGCGGATGGACCGCCGACGCGATGCGCGACTTATCTATGCGACGATCTGGCCGGACTGCACGGCGCCCTGAGCGCGCTTGCCGCGCTGCGTCATCGCGACCGCACCGGCGAGGGGCAGCATATTGATGTGTCGTTGCTGGACGCGGTGCTGTTTCAATCCGATGGCTATTTGACTCTCGGCGCGATTGGCTATCCGCTGCGGCGGATGGGAAATGATTCGCTCTTCACCGCGCCGATCGAGGTTTTTCATTGCCGCGACGGCCAGGTGTTTTTGGCCATTCTGCTCGATTCGCATTGGAGAGTTCTCGCGCGGCTTATCGGCCGGCCAGACCTGGCTGAACATCCCGATTACGCGACCGCCGCCGCACGGGTGGAGCGACGCGCTCAATGTAACGCGCTGGTCGCGCAATGGTGCGTAGAGCGCACCGTCAGTGAAATCCTCGAGGCTTGGGCGGCGAGCGGAATTCCCGCGGCTCCGGTCCGCACCTATGCCGAGGCGGCGCGCGATCCACTGGTGCTCGAACGCGACATGTTGCAGCCGGTCGAGCAGGAGGACGGGGTCGCGGTACCGCTCACCGGCCCGGCCGCCAAGTTCTCGCGCACGCCTATCAGAGTGAGACGGCGCGCGGCAAAATTAGGCGAGCATAATGATGAAATTCTTGCTGAGCTGGGAATCGACGCGGCGGCGCGTTCACGCTTGCGGACCAACGGTGTAATTTGATCAACGGGCGTGTGGAATTCTTTGAAAGTTCTGAAATTGGCTCCGCGCGCTAAATTACGGAACATCCGTAGAAGCCTTAGCCTGTCATTCCGAGCGCAAAAGGGGAGCCTCTGCGCAGAGGGTAATCTGTCATTCTGCAGAGTGTGTGAATTTTTGTCATTCTGAACGGAGTCTGCCGCCAGCGTGGCCGCAGGCGAAGCGAGCAAACGAGTCCGCGAGGTGCGCACTAAAATAAGTGAAGAATTCCGGAAAAAAAAACACAGGAAAAGCAGAAAGATCCAGGATTCCTCGGTTTCATACGCAGCTCGCCGACTCGCCTGCTCGCTTCGCCGCACAGAGCGGCTCCGCTGGTGGCGCTCGGAATGACAGAAAAACAAAATCTTCACACGCGCTCGGAATGACACAGGGCCGCGTGCAGACCTTCGCTAGGGCTTAATCCACCGAATTTTGGAATCAACGGATGTGGCGCAAGCGATATATCGACGGCCTGACTCTGATGCTTTTGAGCGTAGTCATGTGCGGATGCGGCAATCTCTCATCCGCGAACGGGGTGGCGATGGTGGGCGTACTGCCCGGCGGCGCCGCGATCTTCCCGCATATGACCACCTTCAAAGATCAGCGCTTCGTACACATCGAGCGACAGCATCACGACTTTAGCTGTGGCGCGGCCTCCTTGGCGACGATTCTCAAATACGCCTACGGCATGAATACCAGCGAGCATCAGGTCTTTCTCGCGATGTACGCGGTGAGCAATCAGGCGTTGGTGCGCGAGCGCGGGTTCTCGCTGCTCGACATGAGGGATTACCTCAAAACCATCGGGATGAACGGCGCGGGGTTCAAGATCAAACCGGATGCGCTCTACAAAATCAAAGTACCGGTCATCGTGTTGCTCAACATGGGCGGTTACGAACATTTTGTGGTGATGCGCAAGGCGGTGCTCGGGGGCGGTATTTACGTCGCCGACCCCGCCCTGGGCAATCGCACCATCTCGCGCGAAGTCTTTCTCAAGCAATGGCAGTTCAACGTGATCTTCGCCGTCATCGGCCCGCATTACGATGCGGAGAATCAGCTTGTCATGATCGAAAAGCCGCTCGGTCCGAAGCAAATCTCGCGCAACCTGATTCCGGCGTTCAATCCTGTCACCGAGCAAATGTTGTCGCACATCACCCCGCTCACGGGGCCTCAACTATAGCCGCGTACCATCGCGCAAGCGGTTCAAAAATGAAATTAAAGCATACGGTCGCAGGCCATCGGCATTTGCTCTCACGCGCGGCGACATTGTTGCCCGCGTTGCTCGGCGCCGTTTTGTTGAACGCAACGCCCGTGATCGCCGCCGCTGGCCTGCCGGATATCGGCATCGATATGTCCGAGGCCAAGCCGCTCAGCGACGCGCAATTGAGCGGGATGCGCGGCGGTTTCGCTCCCAACGGCGGCGCGCCGGTGATGTTCTTCGGCATCGTGGTGCAAAGCTCGGTGCAGGCACAAGATGGCAATTCGCTTACGGCCGGCGCGGCGTTGGGCGTGAATCTCAACTCGTCAGTGCCGAAGATTGTGACGAACCTGACGTGGGCCACTCAACATGGCCCCGGCGGCGATCCGTCCGCGCCTGGCGTGGGCAACTCTAACGCGCTCAACGCCTTCGGCAGCGGTATCGGCCAGGTGGTGCAGATTGCTGGCGAGGGCAATCATGCGCTCAATCAAGCCAACATCAATCTAACGACCGCTCCAGCGGAGGGCTTCCTGCCCACTTCGGCGCCTGCGGGCATCGCCTGCGGCAGTCTATGCCAGGCGAGCATCAAATCCGACGCGTTGCAGGTCGGCGTCAACCTGCCGGGGCATGGCAGCGCCAACCAGACGATTAATCCACAGGTCATTCTGCAGGGAATCAACCTAAACGGTTCGCTGGCGAATGCGACCAACACGATGAATTTGTACGTCCAGCTTGGTAAACCCGCCATTTTTAATCCCGCCGGCATAACCGGCGTGTTGCAGGCGATTCCACGCTGAATTCGACAATCTCAAGTGGTAACAACCGCTGATCGCTGGCGTTATGATCGATTTGCGCGCAATCTGTAGCCGCAACTGATAAAGACAAACGTAGAGCGCGCTGGCGTTGGTGGACGAAGTGAAACGAAGCGGGCGCACCGGCTTACGCGAGGCGGGGGCGCAGGCTCATCCACTTCAAGTGCTGATAAAGCCGCGACGGTGAGCGCGCGCTAATTGGGGGGCGGCTTCAATGACATTGGTCTTACGCCATAGGAACTACGCGTTCGCGCCAGGCGTGATCATCGGCGCGGTGCTGGGTTTGATTTTTCTATGCCAGGTGACGATGGCGCAGACGGCGCCGACGGCCGATCCGCAAAACGCGGCGCGGAGTCCCGCCGCCTTGCAAGTCAGAAGCGAACGCCTCGAACAGGAACTGCTCGACGAGCATCGCAAGCTGCAGTCGTTGGAGAACCAGTTCATCGAATTGCGCCGTCAGATGCAGACGTTGCATCCAGCCAACGCCGGCCAGCCCAATCAGGTCAAAGCGGCTCATCCCGCCCCGGCTCAGGCGGCGCAAACGACTGCGGCTGGAAAGGCAGGCCAGCCGGGCAATGAAGCGGCTAATTCCGTGCAGGCCTCGAGTACTTCGCGCAAAAAGCCGCGGACCAGCGTGGCGGTCAGGGCCGCCTACCAGCAGCAGAATGCGTTATTCCAGAAAGGCTTCACGTTCTATCCGCAGTTCCAATACTCATACAGCAATTCCCAGAATCTGGTGCTCAACGGTTTTCTGGCATTCAACGCGATCCTGCTCGGCAGCATCAACGTCAGCAAGACGGAAACCAATCTTTTCAACTGGAATCCACAGCTTTATTACGCGTTCACCCGCCATTTCCAGCTTGACGTCAATGTGCCCTATTTTTACGAACAGGCCACCTATCAGTCGGTTGGCGCCAGCAACACGACCGGCAAGACTTCCTCGGTCAGGATCGACAAGTGGGGCATTGGAGACGTCACTGGGGGATTTTATTGGCAGGTAATGGACCAGCATGGCTGGTGGCCCAATGTGATCTGGAATACGCAGGTGTCGGCGCCCACCGGTACGAGTCCGTATGGGATCAAGATTGTGACCGATGTTGCCAACAACAATTTGAAATATCCCAACAACCTGCCGACGGGTAAGGGTGTATGGGGGATTTCATCGGGCTTTTCGCTGATTCGCGAACTAGACCCGGTGGTGCTCTTCGCCAGCGGCAATTACTACTATGAATTTACCGAGGGGGTTGACGATGTCAGCCCCATCTTGGGCAGAACCCAGCCGGGCGAAGTCGCGCCGGGTAATGCGATGAGCTACACGCTGGGTGTGACCACGGCGTTGAACGAACGGCTGAGCACGCTGGTTGAGGTGCAGGACATCATCACCAACTCCTCGGCGGTCAAACCCGACGGCGGCACTTGGAACACGATTCCGAATTCCGACAGCAATGCGGCGCAATTGATTTTTGGCGCGACCTACGCGGCCAACCGCAATCTGTACCCATTCATCCAGGCGGGGATCGGCGCGACGGCGGCGGCGCCCAATTTCCAGATCAGTCTATGGGTGCCATACTACTTTTCATTCTAACGCCGAGATCGCAGCCAGGTCGCGGCGTGCTACACATCCAGGTAGCGGCACTATGATGGACGGTGAAATTCAATCGCGGGCCCTGGAGGAGGATCCGGCGCTGCAAAAAATCGTGGACCGTCTGGCGGACGCCTACCATCCGTTGCGAATCTATCTTTTTGGCTCCAAGGCGCGCGGCGACTCCGGGCCTGATAGCGATTACGATCTGCTGCTGGTGGTTAACGACGACGCGCCACCCGAGCGGCGGCGCAGCCGGCTCGCGTATGAAACTCTATGGGCTGCGGAAGCGTGCGGAGCGGTTGATGTGCTGGTCTGCACCGAATCGTACTTCGAGGCCCGCCGACATCTGAAGGCCTCACTGCCGGGGACGGTCCTGCGTGAGGGCAAGCTGCTCCGTGGCACATGATCCCGCGCGCGTCGCGGATACGGCGGGCTGGCTACATAAGGCCAGAGAGGACCTTGAGATTGCGAGCCAACTTGCGAATCCTTCTCTCTTTGGTGGCGCGGTTTTTCACTGCCAGCAAGCGGCGGAGAAAGCTTTAAAGGCAGTCCTGGTCTGGCATGACCTGCCTTTCCGCAAAACTCATTATCTCAAAGAACTGGGTGATGCTTGCATTACGATTGATCCTATCTCTGAGAGCGACGGTCAGTCGCGCCGTGCCGCTAACCGAGTACGCGTGGAAATTCCGCTACCCCGGTGAGCCGCTAGAGCCGATGCGCGAGGAAGTTGAGCACGCGCTTGCCGTCGCGACAGAAGTGCTTAACGCAATCCTCGCGCGGCTTCCGAAGGAGGTACGCTCGTAAGCGCCCGAACTTGAGTGCTTGTCAGGTAGTCTTCCGCCAAAACGGACTCGAGTTCTGACGATTCGGCAACGGCATTCCGCTACAGCGCCGAGAGAATGGTCGTTATCTTTTGCGTGACGCTTTTTGCTGACCTTGTGCTATGACGGGCGCATCTTGAGCCGGTCGCGTTGCGCCCATCCTTCGCGCAACGGCACCATGAAATAAGGCACCAGGCTCATCCTGGCGAATTTCCATCCCGCGCCACTGCGGACGTACTCGTCGTCATAGCGGGCGGCGACCAGGTAGGCTTCGCCGTTGAAGATTGGTTTTGCTTCCAGGTAGGCGAAGCCGCGTGCTTGGTCGCCATGCACTTCCACCACGTGATTATGGATGAACTGCTTGATCCACGTGATGCGCGGCACGGCTTCCAGTTGCTGTTCCGGTGCCAGGTCCTTGATGCCGCGGAAAAAGCGCGCGATCTGATCGTGCCCTTGGGCCTTGCCCAAATGACCGAAATCGATCGCGCCGTCTGCGGTGAACAGCGCCGCGATATCCGCGCCCTTACCCTCGTTGACGTACTCGTGATAGCGGTAGCGCAGGTCCCGGATGCGTTCGCGGTCGTTCAGTTCCCGCACTTGTGCCTCGAGTTGCGTGATACGTGCTGCCAGATCATCCGCCATGATCTTTGCCCTCCAATCTTTGAGGTTGCGTCTATCACGATGAATCGTTCTTGCAAAACATTCCGAGCAACGCGAGCGCTCTTCCGACCGCCGGCATGGAATGCCGCGCTTCGCTTCACCCGCGGCTGATGTTAAGATTTGCGCAATCAGAGAGGGCCAATATATAAGTGGCGCTGCAAAGAAATCTCCTCAGCAATCCTGGATCAAGCCGTGGCTAAACGAAAGAAAATCGCGTTTATTGGCGCCGGCAACGTCGGCGCAACCTGTGCTCATCTGTGCTTTCTCAACCACCTGGGCGATATCGTGCTGTACGATATTATTGACGGCCTGCCGCAAGGTAAGGCACTCGACATGCTCGAATCGGCGCCAGTGCTCGGCATCGACGTCGACGTCACCGGCTCAACCGATATGAAGGACATCGCGGGCGCGGATTGCTGCGTGGTGACCTCGGGGTCGCCGCGCAAACCGGGCATGAGCCGCGATGACCTGCTGAAGGTCAATGCCAGCGTGATGAATCAGGTCGGCGGGGCGATTAAACGACATGCGCCTGACGCTTTCGTGATCGTGGTGACCAATCCGCTCGACGCGATGGTGACGCAGATCAAGCGTGTCACCGGCTTTCCCAAAAATCGTGTCGCCGGACAAGCGGGCGTGCTCGATTCCGCGCGTTATCGCACCTTCCTGGCGGCGGAACTGGGAGTTTCGGTTGCCGCGGTCAACGCGATGGTGCTGGGCGGACATGGCGATGATATGGTGCCGGTGCGCAGTTATACGACCTGCGGCGGAGTTCCGATCGGCAAATTGATCGACGGCAAGCGTCTGGAGGAAATCGAAACGCGGACCCGCAATGGCGGCGGTGAAATCGTCAATCTGATGAAGACGTCATCCTATTACGCCGCCGGTACCGCCGTTTACCGGATGGTCGAGGCGTTTGTGCGCGACCGCAAGGACGTGCTGCCGTGTGCGGCGTATCTCGAAGGCGAGTATGGCGTCAACGGGTTATACGCCGGCGTGCCGGTGGTGCTGGGCGGCGGCGGAATCGAGCGCATCATCGAGATTGAACTAACGTCGGCGGAGCGGCAGGCGTTTCAGGGTTCAGTCGCGCATGTCCGCGAATTGGTCGAGGCGATGGACAAGGCGATTGCCGCATAAGCAAGCCGCTCGCGTGGTTTCTCGCGGCGAATTTCAACGGTAAGGCATGAATATCCACGAATACCAGGCAAAACAGATTCTCGGCCGCTTCGGCGCGCCGGTTCCCAAGGGTCAGCCCGCCAATACGCCTGAGGAGGCGGCGCGCGCCTTCGAAGCGCTCGGCCAGCCCAAGGCGGTGGTCAAGGCGCAGATCCACGCTGGCGGACGCGGCAAAGCGGGCGGCGTCAAACTGGTGTCGAGTGCGGCCGAGGCCAAGGAATTTGCCGCCAAGCTATTAGGCAAACCATTGGTGACGCATCAGACCGGTCCCGCCGGGCGCGTCGTGCGCCGCATCTATGTCGAGCAAGCCAGCGAGATCGCGCGCGAGCTTTATCTGGGCATGGTGGTGGACCGCAAAGCCGAGAGTGTCGCGGTCATCGCGAGCACCGAGGGCGGCGTTGAAATCGAAGAGGTGGCGGCGAAAACGCCGGAGCGCATTATTACGGAGCCAATCGATCCGCTGATTGGATTGGGCGTTTTTCAGTCGCGCAAAATCGCGTTTTCTCTGGGTCTGCGCGACAAACAGGTGGGACAGTTCGCCGCCCTGCTTAGCGCGCTTTATCGGGCCTTCAACGAAACCGACGCCTCCCTGGTGGAAATCAATCCGCTGGTCGTGACCAGGGACGGCACGGTGATATGCCTCGACGCCAAAATGTCCTTCGACGATAACGGCCTGTTTCGCCATCCCGACATCCGGGAAATGCGCGATCCCAATGAAGAGGACCCGGCCGAAACCGAGGCGGGCAAGTATGAACTCAGCTACGTGCATCTGGACGGCAATATCGGCTGCATGGTGAACGGCGCGGGACTGGCGATGGCGACTATGGACATCGTCAAATACTACGGCGCCGAGCCGGCCAACTTCCTCGACGTTGGAGGCGGCGCCAATTCACAAAAAGTCGCCGCAGCCTTCCGTATCCTGCTGTCGGACAAGCGTGTCAAGGCGGTGCTGATCAATATCTTTGGCGGAATCATGCGGTGCGACGTACTGGCGCAGGGCGTGGTCGAGGCCGCGCGCGAAGTCAACTTGAGCATCCCGCTGGTGGTCAGGATGGAGGGCACCAACGTCGATAAGGGCAAACAGATATTGAAGGATTCGGGAATAAAGGTGATCGCCGCCAATGACATGGCCGAGGCCGCGCGCCGCGTCGTTGAAGCCATCGGGCGGCGGGTTTAATCGCGTGAGGCGGAGTGCCGGCGAACGTGCGGAAATAGAGCTATCATGAGCATCCTGGTCAACAAGAATACTCGCGTCCTTACACAAGGG
>JBOHWL010000208.1:0-2980 GCA_050736615.1 Binataceae bacterium (SeqCode)
GTCGGGCCCGGCGAGGGTAAGGCGGACGAAAATTCGGGGGCTTCGTCCGGCGACAGCTTGGCTAATTTCG
The DNA here is from genome assembly GCA_050736615.1 of Binataceae bacterium (SeqCode). Classification (GTDB taxonomy): domain Bacteria; phylum Desulfobacterota; class Binatia; order Binatales; family Binataceae; genus JBOHWJ01. Next base: position 71 of record JBOHWL010000208.1, read on the forward strand.
TCCCGAGATCGGATGAAAGCGTCGCCACGTCGGCGGGTTGGTTGGCGAAAATCACCGGGAAATCCGCATCCACCGCGCCGCCGCCGCTGGCCGGCGTGAAATCCCACGCATTCATCGTCTTGATCACTGCGGCGTCAAGTCCCGGGTCGCCCGCTGTCGAAACGCGCACCGTGCCGCTGCTCACGCTACCGTCGGGCATTATATGAAGGCGCACGATCATGCCGTCTTCGAGCTTGGCGTTGGCTGCCAGCGCGTGCGTGTAGGTATCGAGCAGCCCGGCCTTATTCTTGGCAAACGCCTGCGCCATCGCGCCCGTGTCGCGTCCGGGGACATTTGCGCCACCGCTGACTTCGATCGGAATCGAGCTCGCCAACTGCACGCTTGGACCGGTGATTAGCCCGGGCGTCGGACTGGCCGACGCTTGCGCAATCGGCGCGCGCGGATGATGCTCCGTAAAATGCAGCGCGAGCCAGGCGCCCGCGCCCAACGCGATAATCGCGGCCAAGGCATAGCCGATAATGCCAACAGCCCCGCGTCCGCCCGAGTTTTCCCCACCGTCGCCCGCGCCCTCCCCGCCGTCCCCCTCGGGCGCCGCTGCGCCGCCCTGGCTCGCGTCGGCGCCGCGCGTCATGCCACTGGAGATCCAGTCGGAGGCGGGAACGAAAGTTTGAGGATCGCGCGTGTGCTGGGTGGGTGCTCCCGAAGGCTGGCTTGGAGCGGGCTGCGCGCCCTCGGGCACCAGGCGTGTGCCGCAAAAATTGCAAATGACCTCGCCCGGCTCCGCTTTGCCGCCGCAAGTCGGACATTCGGCCGGCGTCGACGTGGGAGCGGCGCCGCTTTCGGGCATCACCGTGGTGGCGCGTCCGGCGGCGCCGGCCTGCACCAAAGCGGTGCCGTCAGCTTCGCAGAAGACTTCCGAATCAGGATAAGTCTTGCCACATCGCGGGCAGCTTCTCATGAACCGAACGCGCCTCCAGCGCTCGCCTTGGGAACCGTTACAACTCGTTCCTAATCTAAACGCGGCGAGCCGCTAAGCATGATAGGCGCCGGGCGGGTCTTTTGCCATGCGCTGTCCGCGCGCTTCCAACGTTTCCAACTGTCCAGCGCGAAGTGCGTTCGGTAGCCCAAAACGTTGTCAAGATGGCCTTGGGCGGGTAACGTTCAGGTAACCGGGTCGCCTTCAAGCCGGAAGCCGATGCGTACTTCGACCTGGAATTCGGGCTCGCCGTTGCCACCGACCGAGCCACGAATATTACCGACTTCGAACCAATCGATATGACGCAGCGTCTTACTGGCTTTGGTCAGCGCGTTGCGAACAGCTTGCTGGATGCTTTCGTTGGAAACGCCGACAACTTCGGTGATTTTGTAGGTCTTGTCCGGCATCGCGCTCTCCTGTGGCGGTGGAATCTAAACTAAAGGACTTAAGTCTGGTGTAACCCCGCCACCATGCCCATGCAAGCCGCGTCTTCCAAAGTTGATTCACAGTGGCGGCGGATTTAGTGCGCGCGCGCGCCGCCCGACCAGCGCCACCACACCGCTCTTGCTGACCCCGACCAGCACGCCGCAAAACGCGCTGGGATGAATATAGAGCCCGTCCGCCGGATCGTCGCGGCGCGGGGTGAAACGGCCCTCACGCTGGCGCAGACGCTCCGCCATCGCGCCCACGTCGTCCGTTTCGACGTAGAACATGTAGAGTGAATTGCCCCAGCGCTGATAAAAACGGTTCATCGCGCCTTCGCCCGTCACTTGCGCAAGTTCGATGCGATCAAGCCGGGCGGGCGCCTCGAACATCGTGAGCGTGCCGGTATAGCCGAAATCAGTGCTGCTAATCGGCACGAAAGCCGAGCGCGCGAGGCCGAAAATCCGCGCATAATGCGCGGCGGCGGCGCGCCAGTCACTCACCAGGTTGGTGACTTCGTAAAACCAGCGCACCGCTCCCACCGGCGCGCGTTCATGAAAGGTGCTCAGCACCACGCGCATCCCGAACGTCGCGCCGCCATCGATCAGCAACTGGCCGCCGGTGCGCACAAACGGTACTGCCGCGCCGCGCAGGTGTAACGCCGCCTGCTCAAGGTCGGTCACCGAGAACCCGGCTGCGAACAGCCCTTGGTGATGATGCGCGAGAAAATCCGCAACCGCGCCCGTGCCGTCGGGCGCGAGCAATTCCACGAGGCTGGTGCCGGCCTGCATCACGCTGCGCCGCGCGCCCAGCGCTGCGATAGTGTCGCGGCGGATCAACTCGGCGCCAAATATCGCCGCCGCCGCGGCTTCGGCCGAAGCGGCCTCCGGCACCGCGATTTGCACCCGGTCAACGCGTCTTAACATGGATGATAATTGCTAGGGCGTTATTGCAGCGGCGGTTCGTCGTCGGGCGGCGCCATCACCGGCGAGCCGTGATGAAGCGTCATGAGCCATTGTCCGCCCGCGCGCTCGTAAACGTTGGTGGCCAGCACCTGCGTGCGCATCACGCCATCGTAGCCGCGCTGCGTGAGATTCTCCTCGACCACCACCACCGCAAGTTCGCCACTGAGCATCACATCGGTTTCACCCAGTTCGAATTTCATCTCGAAGGCGCTTTGAAAAATCCGCTCCCAACTGGTCATGATCGGGCCCCATCCGCGCAGCCGCCGCCAGCCCGGATGAACGCATACGATGCGCGCGTCGCGCAGCCACACCATTTCCATCGCGCCGAGCTCCATGCTTTCGAAGGCGCGGTAAAAGGCGCGATTGGCTTCCAATACCTGTTCGCGGTCGGACATGCGATTATAGCTCCACTCAGCGATCCAAGACTACTTGCCAAAAACCAATCGCACCATAGCGGTGATTATTTGGCCGCGCACATCCCGCGCGCCAGGCGCCGGAGCGGTCCCCATCTCAGACTTGATTTATCTTGACACGACTGTATATATG
>JBOHWL010000209.1:0-8264 GCA_050736615.1 Binataceae bacterium (SeqCode)
ATATCGGAGTGATTGAATCGGCTTGCGTTTCCGCAGTCTCAAGTCTGCTGTTTTGAAAAGCCGCGCCGGCCAGATGGCATCGCGGACCCTCAGCCTTGATTCGGGTCGATTTGTGCCGCGCTTCTTCAGCAGGAGCGCGATCCATGCCTGGTCCGGGGGAAATCCATTCAACTCTCACGGGAGTCTGCGAATTCTCGCTTGGCCGCGGCCAGCAATTCCGGCTTAGCCAACAAATCATAGGCCACCATAGCCATAGTCTTCGCCACCCGGATCATAGCGTCGTAACCGCGCGGAGAATCGGCGCATCGCACGAACGCATCTTCGTGGCAATTGCCGTGACCCGCATCGGAAATGCGAAATAGCGGATGGATGGCCGGCATCGCATGGCTCACATCGCCCATATCAGTGCTCCCCGTCGGCATCCCGCGCGGAGCCGCCGGTGCCGGCGTACCCAACGCCGCCGAATGGCGCGCGTAGCATTCCGCCATCGCGTGATTATTGATCATATTTTTATAACCACCGATCAGTTCATGCTCCATCCGGACCCCGGTGGCGAGTGCCGCCGCTTCGGCGCAGCGGATAATTCTGTCGGCGATTTCACGCGCGTACGCACTGGTCGCGGCGCGCGCGAGGAATTCGCATCGGGTGAGTTCCGGCACAATGTTGACTGCCTGTCCGCCGTTGGTAATCACGCCATGCACACGCGACTGATCGCGCCAATGGAGCCGCGCGGCGTCAACACTCTGGAAGGTCTGGATAACCGCCGACAGGGCGCTCGCGCCGTCCCACGGCGCCGCCGCCGCATGTGCCGCGCGGCCGTGAAAAGTGATGCGCAAATGCTGGGTGGCCAACGCTGGAATGGTGCTGAATTCGCCATCGGTCGGATGTGCCATCATGGCGGCGTCAACCGCTTTGAACGCGCCCGCTTCGAGTAATGTGATCTTGCCGCCGCCGCCTTCTTCCGCGGGCGTTCCCATGATGACGATCCGTCCCGGAAGATGCGCTCTCAGCGCGAGCAGACCGGCCACAGCCGCGACCGCGGCGCCGCAAATCAGGTTATGGCCGCAGGAATGGCCGTTCGGAAGCGCATCGTATTCCGCCAGGATCGCGACGGTTGGACCTGTGCCAAATTCGGCGCGAAACGCGGTCGCAAGCCCGGCGATTCCGGTCTCGACTTCGAGGCCGAGCTCGCGCAGCGCCACGCTCAATTGTTCACAGGCGAAGTGTTCCCCAAACTTGAGCTCCGGATGGGCGTGAATACGATGGCTTACGGCAACGATACGCTCACGATATAAGTCGATCGCGTGACAGATTTCATCATGAGTTGGCATGGCGCGGCTCCCGCCTGATTAGGCGCGAGCCTGCCAGCCACTGTCAACCGCCACCGCCGTCGTTCGAACGGCGCGCCAGTTCCGAAGTGTAGCTCGCGCCGACCTGGGTATTATGGCGCTCGAGCCAGATGCTTAACGGAGTTGTGCCCAAGGGTGGGCCCTTGGCCACCAACAATCCGGAGGCGAGACCGCGCATTTCGTCGCGCGTCATCATCACGTCATGCCGCATCAGGCCGATCGCGCCCGCGCACAGCAACAGCATCGTATCTGGCAAATGGATGATCACCACGCGGTTCCCTGTCGCCTTCGCAATCAGTCGTATCAACTGGTTGAAAGTGAAAGTCTCGGGGCCGCCGGCGTCGACCGTCGTATTGCCTTCGCTGGTGGCCAGTTCGACGGCGGATTTGGCCAGGTCCTCCACAAATATCGGTTGCAGCCGATAGTCTCCGCGCCCCGCCACCGCGAACACCGGCGAGCGCCGCACCACCCAGGCGATATTGTTGATGAGCACGTCTTCGGCGCCGAAAATCACGGCCGGCCGCAGGATCGTGTGCGAAAGTCCCGACTCTCTCAGCGCCCGTTCGACCAATCCCTTGCCGCGAAAATACGGCAGCGGCGAATCAACGGAAGCATTGGTGATACTGATGTGGATATACTTGCGTACGCCGGCCGCTTTAGCGGCTTCAATCAAGGCCTTGTTATTGGCCACGGCGGTGTTGAACGTCACACCCTTGCGCGGAAAACGAATCCAATAAGTATTGTAAAGAGTATCGGCGCCCTCAAGGCTTTTCACCAGCGCCATCGGATTATCGAAGTTGAACGGAGCAACTTCAATTCGCCCCGCGAGCGGGTCTGTCGCTTTCGGGTGGGCGGTTAGCGTGCGTACGCGCCGCCCCATCTCGAGCAGTGTTTGGGTAATATAACGGCCCGTATAATCGAACGCGCCAGTGACTATATCGAACTCCGACATCGCATTTTGATCATAGCACGGCTGAGGGTTTCGAGGTTGCCAACGATGAAACCGGCTCGTGAGGGGCTTTACACCCGCACCAGGCTCTCGGGCGGCACCACCACGGCAACCGCGCAGCGCGCGTTGCGCAGGATCGATTCGACCTTGGGACCGAAATAGAGCCGCCCGTCGACCGGCCGGAATAATACGCCCATCACCAGCAGGTCGAAATTGCCGCGCTCGGCCATCGAAAGTATCGCGTTTTCGGGCCGATTGCCGGAAGTCACGTGCGTATTGATCGAGACGCCAAGCTCCTGTCCCAAGGCTTGAACCTCATTGGCGATCGGCGCACGCTCGGCGTTCGGCACGCGTGGATAGAGACCGCGCAGCGACATCAGCGAAGTCTCCTTGACGTACATCGCGGTGATCTCCGCGGCGGTGGCGCTGGCATAGAGCATCGCCAGGGTCGCGCCCAGCCGCGAGAATTGCGAACCGGTGGTCGGCACCAGCACGCGCCGCAACGGCGTCGGCGCACCCACGTTGCGCGCGATCACCACCGGCGCATGCGCGGAGCGCACGATTTCGCGCAAAATCTCTCCTCCCAGCGCATCGGGTCCCTGGAACTGCGAAGCTCCCGCGAAGATCACATCATAACCGCGCGCGCTTTCACGCATTATCGCGTCCGGAATTGATTCGGCCGACCCGGAGCGCTGATAAATATTGCGCGCGCCGCTCAAAGCGGCGATCGCCTTGATACGCGCGAATTGCGCGTCGAATTCATCGGACTTGCGCTTGGAATCAACACTGGCGTGAAACACCGTGAGACTGGCGTCGTGACCGTTGCCGATCGCGGCCGCCAAATGCGCGGCGAGATCGGCGTGCGGTCCGCCTCCACTCAACACCAGTAATTTGGCGCCTTCGCGGACGAACGGGATGCGCGCGGCGACTTTCTCGCGCTCCTGGCGCTCGGTCTCGCTCGGCCTCATCGGCACCGCGCTGAGCGACCACGTGAGCAGCGGCGGCACCATCACCGACGTAACGACCGCGACCACAATCAGTATCGTGTACATCTCGGGCGTAAGCACCCCGAGGCTAAGGCCGATCAAAGCCACGATGATGCCCATTCCGCCGCGCGCGTTCATGCCCAGCGCGACTGACAGCGCCTCGCGCCACTTGAGCCGGCCAATCAGTCCGCCAAAGCCGCAGCCGAGCAGCTTCGCCGCGCACGCCACACCGAGTACGATGAGCGGCACGGCGAAATCGGTTAGTGTGCTAAGATCGGTCTTGAGGCCGGAATAGGCGAAGAAGATTGGCGCCAAAAAGCCCATCGTGACCGCTTCGAGATCGCTCTGGTCGCTCTTTCTAAGCCGCGCCGCCCGGCTCAGCATCAGCCCCGCGATAAACGCGCCGAAGACCGCATGAATCCCAATCGCTTGCGTAACAAACGCGCAACCGAACGCGATCGCTACAATCGCGGTAAACTTGGCATGTTCAACGCTGGCATGATCGTCGACCCATCGGAGCAGCCGCGCCACCCAGCGATAGCCAATGTAATAACAAAACAGGAGGAAGCCCCCCGCCTCGCCGACCAATTTGCCAACGGCGAGTGGGTCGATTCTGCCGCTGGTCGCCAGCCCCGCCACCAGCGAAAGCAACAGCCATCCGATACTGTCGTCGATGATTCCCGAGGCCAGAATCAGAAGACCCAATTCGCGCCGCAGTAAACCCAGATCGATGAGGATTTTGGCGATTACCGGCACGGCGGAAATCGCAATCGCCACCGCCATGAAGAGCGCAAAGATGAGCCGTTGATTCGGTACAGCCGAATAGCTCGCCGGCAGTAACATGCCGAGCGCAAACCCGGCGGCGAACGGAACCACAATGCCGCATCCGGAGACCAACGCCGCCGTGCGGCCCATGCCGCCACGCGAGGTGTCGGCCACCAGCTTCAGGTCGGTCTCCAACCCCACATACAGCAGCAGCATAATCGCGCCGGTCCAGGCAAAGGCCTCGAGCAGGTCCATCGAGATTTTGTCGCCGAGGATAAAACCCGCCGAAGTGCCCGGCAGAATATGGCCCAGAATCGAAGGACCAAGCACGACACCCGCCAGCAACTCGCCGATTACCGCCGCCTGGCCAAACCGCTTCATCAAGTCGCCGAAAAAACGGCTGACGATCAGCAGCACCGTCAACTGCGCCAAAAAGCGCAGAATCTGCATTTCGCTTAGGTGTGCCAAGCGATCAGAACTTCCTGATTTTCAATTGATTTGCAGCTAGCCGAATATGTCGCGCGACTGACGTGAAGGCCTAGGCTAGCGACGCGGTGGTCGCTGGTCAACGCGGTCCGTTTTCACTCGCGCCGAGGCCGAGGTTCCGGATGAAAACGTGGTCGCCCGTGTGCTCATATGATGTGTGATTCCAGAAGACGAGTTCGTTCGCCGTGGAAGCGATCGCGTGGATACGGCGAGCGCCGCGAGCGCCTAGCCTCGTTTGATTTCGCCGACCAAAGTTTTGGCAATGCCCCGACGCCGGTGGCTCGGACGGACCGCCAGGCGATAGATGTGGCCACGCCGGTTGTCCCAGCCGCCAATAATCGTGCCGATCATCCGCCGTTCACCTTCAGCAACGAGGAACAGCCCGGCCGATTCTTTCGCCAGCATTTGAAGATGCTCCACCGTGTCGGTAACCGACGGCCCCGAACTTACCAGCCGCCACAGTTCGAGAATGCCCTGAATATCCGCCGCGCGCCTCGCGCAACGTGAAGTCGCTCATCTTAATCTGCCTTCTAATTTGTCGAAATCGCTGCCGGACCCCGAAACGGGCCGTCGTCCCTCAAATATGGCAGTTATTCCGGAATATGGTCGTTATTCCGGAGCGATTTTCAGACTTTATTTGTGCTTGACAGACCCGGATAAAGCCTGTTAGCCGCAAGTACCATCGTACTGCACGAATCTCGGCCTGATAACTATAGTTCAGCTTCATAAAGATGCAGTGAGAAATGACGATTATATCAAGAACGGCGCTTAATGGAGTATTAGCGTATTAGCGCTATTCGGCGGCAATAATAAAAAAGGAGGTAATCGACAAACATTCTCGCCAACTTTTTCTGTTTGACTGGTCGGGAGTTTTTCGCCCCAGCCCATTAAGGGAGGCACAAAGATGAGGACTGTCGGCAAGTTAGAGATTTTGGCGTTGATAGCTTTAATACTCGCGTTCACCGCTCCGATGGCGTTCGCGCAATCCGACCTGCCGGGCATGCAACAATGGATGCGCGATTCGGCGCATGAAGGCACGATCGCGCCCGGCACAAAAATCACCATGCGGAACTGGCGCCAGTATCAGCAATTCATGCCGTTCAGCATGATGGCGCTGTTCCAGGGCGTATACCAGTTGAAGATGCCTAATGACGTCGAGATGGACGTCGGGCCAACCCATCATGGCATTCTCTCCAAGTCCTATCTGGCCGCTTCGGAGAAATACGGTTCGCAAACCCGGTTGGTTCATCTGGCCAACGGACACATCGATATCCAGAATTATCGTGGTGGAATTCCGTTCCCCAATCCTGGCGCGCCTGACCTTGGCACGAAGCTTATAGCTAATAACTTCTTTGCTTACGTGCCCGCGATCTATTTCAACGGCCCGGATAATACGGGCAGCCTATGGGCTCGTGATCGCTTCGGCAATATTTCCGGCCAAACCATCGATGTGGTTTACCGGCAAAGCGGATGGAACACTGACCCCGGTATGCTCGTCAACGAAACCTATGCGCCGGGTACCTGGTACACCGAATGGAGCATGGTCGAGACCCCTGAGCAGTCGCGCTATACCGCCTTGCTCTCGTTGTTCTACAAGGACCAACAGAGCCATCCGTTCCCGGATACCTACGTCTTCGTGCCAGCGCTGCGCCGATCGTTGCGCTTGTCGGTTTCCGCGCGATGCGCGCCAATCTACGGCAGCGACTGGACCAACGACGACGCTAAAACCATTGGGTTCAACGCCGGTACCTCGCTGTTCACCGGGGACGTCCTGGGGGAGCGCAAAGTCCTCGCATTGATGGACTACAACCAGGAATATTCGCAGTTTCCGAAGAATTGGGACATGCCGCTGGGCTTCGCGAAACCATCATGGGGACAGTGGGAATTGCGCGATGTCTATGTCGACGACGTAAGGCGAATTCCGCAGGAGCGCGCTGGCTATTGCTACGGCAGCCGCATCATGTACATCGACAAGGAGGTCTTCTACTCCGTTTGGAACGATCTCTACGATTCGAACATGAAGCTGTGGAAGGCGCAATGGTGGGCGCCACGCATCCGCTCGGTTCCTGGCGTCGGCAAGACCATCACCAATAGTGTCGGCTGCGCTTCATATGATCTGCAAAACACGCATGCGACATTCTGGTCGAGCGCCGGTAATCCCAAGGGCGAAGATCCGTTGTTCAATGCCGCCGTGCCGGCGGCATATCACGACGGGATCAAATTTGGCAGTCCGGCCGGCCTGATGCAGATTATGCGATAGCATGACGCGGGCGGCGCGCGACCTTCGCGCCGCCAGCACTGTTTGTTCTTTTCTCAGTTCACTTGATTTCCAAGCCAACCGCATTGTGGATGCGCCACTGTTAAGCAGATCAGGTCCGCTACGAATTTTTGCGTACCTCCTGGTTCCAGAGATTGCTTGACTAATTTGCGGCGCGGGACAACTCGCGCGCAAGACCATATCGGACTTCAACGAAGTTTGCGCCACATGAGACTCAAGGCTGTCCCTTAATTCAGGCTGGCTGGAGGTTTCTATCCGCGAGCACCCTGCGCGCGAGAGTGCCTGCTGCCCTGAAACCTAGCGGCAATCCGCAAAGCAGTGCCAGGATACTGACGCCGAGTTCCGCCGCCAGAGACCGCCAACTACGACCACCTGCAGTGGTCCAAGCCCCCGCGGAGTAATGGGCGCATTGCTTGCCGCCTGAATCCCGGAGTAAGTGCCAGAGTGTCGGCGAGCAGACACCCTGGGGACAAATGCAGGGAACGAATAGTGGTAGAAAATCCTGGAATCGTGAGCATCACCAATCGTAACTCACTAAGGACCGAATAATGACGCAGCTTTGCCTCGCGGATCGCTTGCGCACTCGGCCGATGATAGATCCACTTGCCAATCCCGCTCTTTTGCCTGCCCCACGCCCGCCGCAGTGCAACCAAACTAGGCAACCCAAAAGCTCCTGCGGAGTAAGGAAGTACTTTGCGCATCGGAGAGCTAGACACCAGCGTACAGTCGGCAGCAGCACGGCCAGACAGCACCAGCGCGTGGATCAGTCCCTGGAACATTAAAGCCCAGATGGCCATTAGCCATCCAACGCTCTTACGCCGGTTCAAAAAGACCACCAATGCTGTCCGCCGCCGGCGATAGAGAGAGACTCTTCCTGCCTCTACGGGAGTTAGAATAGAGAGTCAAAAGGAAAATCCCGGTTGTGGTGCAGCAACCGGAGGTCGAGCACCGCGTTCGCATCAGCGATTTCGAAAGCTGGCTAATGGCGCCAGGCAAATCATCCAACCGAGCAGGCTCTAAAGAGCGACCCGCGAAATCTCCTCAGCGGAGAGACTCGAGCATAGACGAGAACGTGGACGCTGAACGCGCGGTCTAGTCGGACTACTCGTTGAACGTTACAGCCTTCGAGTCGCTACATGAGGAATCGCGGGCGAATTCTAGAAAGCCAAGACCGGCGATTGTTCCGCCTGCTATGGCGACGTGGCAGAATATGGCAATGTGGCTTCCGCCGACTGTCGTCGTATTCGCCGATCGCCCCGCTCTGTTGGAATTCGCGCAAGAGTGGCATCTCGTTCCTGCGCATTCAGTTCGCCACAACTACCATCGCGAACGGTTCATCGTGAGTCGATATCTGCTCGCGCTGGTTGACGTGGGCCGGCTCGGATTTCCAATTCGGCTTGAGCATATAGGACTGATGCAATCGGGCGCGTCGCCGGATTTTCGTCTAACGC
>JBOHWL010000210.1:0-10357 GCA_050736615.1 Binataceae bacterium (SeqCode)
TCATTGCCGGCCACGGCCGCGGTATGGGAACGGGCCGCCCGCGCGCCCAAGGCCGTGCGTCCGGCTTTGAGCACGATTACGGGCTTTTTCCTTGATACGCGCGCCGCCACTTCGGCGAAGGCACGTCCGTCCTTGAGGTCTTCGACATGCATTGCGATGACCTGCGTATTGGGGTCCTGTTCAAAAAAAGTCAGCAGATCATCCTCGTCGAGGTCCGCCTTGTTACCCAAGCCGATTATGGCCGATACACCCATTTTGGCCGAACGGCTGAACCCCACGATCGCCATCCCGACCCCGCCGCTTTGCGACGACAACGCGGCCTGGCCCTTGACGTCGTAGGCGGTGCAGAAGGTCGCGCATAAATTCTTATGGGTATAGTAAAAGCCATAGATATTCGGTCCCATCAGACGCACGTTATATTCGCGTCCGATCCGGATAATTTCCTGCTGCAGGTCAACATTGCCGGTTTCGGCAAATCCCGAGGGAATCAGCACCGCGCCGGGAATCCGTTTTTCTCCGCATTCCTTGAGGGCCGCGGCGACAAATTGGGCGGGAATCGCGAACACCGCGACATCGATTGTCCCGGGCACATCTTTGACGCTGCGATAGGCCTTTTTGCCGAGCACCTCAGGCACTTTGGGATGAATCGGATAAATTTGGCCCTGGTAACCACCGTTGATTAGATTTTTCATCACGGAGTTGCCAATCTTGCCGTCCTCGGGAGAAGCGCCAATCACCGCGACGGAATCGGGTTTAAGAATGCGATTCATCGCTGCGAGAATTTCCTCTCGCGAGGGCCGATAGCGTTCAACCGGCGGTGCGAAATCCAACAAAATTCGCACGTCGGCGGCGGCAGCGGCATCCGCCGTGGCGATTACCGGATTCAAGTCCATCTCGCGAATTTCGGGGAAATCGCTGATCAGATGCGAAACCGCGACGATCATCGTGGCCAGGGCGTTGCGATCGACGCCCTCGCCGCCGCGCACGCCACGCAAGACCTCCGCCGCCGCCACGCCATCCAGCATCGTCAGGGCCGCGGTTTCATCGATTGGGGCGAGACGAAAGGTCACATCCTTAAGCACTTCGACCAGCACGCCGCCCAGCCCAAAGGCTACGACTTTGTCAAAACTTTCGTCCGTCAGCGCCCCGATAATAACTTCCTGACCGCCGGTCAGCATGCGCTGCACCTGCACCCCGGCAATCCGCGTCGCGGATTTATAGGCTTTGGCGTTCCTCACGATTTCGTCATAGGCGAGCCTGACCGCCGCCGCGTTCCGCAGGTTGACGAGCACCCCACCCGCTTCGGTTTTGTGCAGAATGTCGGGCGAGACGATCTTCATCACGACCGGATAACCGAGCGAGTCCGCAATTTTGGCGGCTTCGGCGGCCGAATTGGCGACGCCTTCCTGTGGAACCGCGATACCATAGGCTTCACACAGATTTTTACCTTCCGGCGCCGTCAACGACGTACGTCCCGCGGCCTTCGCCTGGTCGAGAATTTTCCGAACCGCTGCCCGATCGTAACTCATTTCAACCTCCGCAATTTTCGCAAGAGTAAAGCGGCAAATTCCCAGTTCCGGCTTGCGTCGCCGACATCTTGCAAGCCTGCCGTCGGCTTGAGTTTGGACCTGCCGTATGCGCTAATGACACGCAGGACACAAACCTAACGCCCGGCGCACTCTCGGGTCAAACCGCCATTAATCGCGCGGTTTCGTTCAAAAGGAGTGGTCTGCTATGGTCGAAAAGACCATTGAATTGGTTGGGATCTCATCCAATTCAATTGAAGATGCGGTACAGCTCGCGATCGCGCGGGCCGGCATTACCATCTCCGGCATCAGTCATGTGCATGTCGAAGATATTTCGGCGATGGTGGAAGGCAATCAGATCGCGAAATGGAGGGTTGTGATCAAGGTTTCGTTCCTGGTGAAAGACCAGATTCACGAATGACAGTAATCCGTTTCCCCCGGACCGCCGGTGCGACACGACCATTGTGACGCGCCATCGCACGCGGCCGGAAGGGGCCGGATTCCTCGGCCGGACCGCTACAGGCGCCGGATCGACTTCCAATGCGATCACGACGCGACAAAGCGGCCCCGAAAGCCTGAACAAGATGCCAGCCAAAATTATTGAGGTGCACCCCGGTATTCACGAGATTTTCCTGCCGCTGCCGATGCGGCCCACTATCATCAACGTCTACCTGATCGATTGTCATGGCGCGTGGGCCTTGATTGATACCGGCATGAATACGGCCGACAGTGTTGCGACGTTGCGGGACGCTTTTGCCCAGCTTGGAATTGGGATGAACGACTTGAACGTGCTGATCGGCACGCATCATCATGTTGATCATTTCGGCACGTCCGCCGTTATCAAGCGGCACAGTGGGGCAACCACGCTGCTCCATGAACTGGAGGTTGAACGCGTCAATCGGATGCTCACGCTCGGCCCGCCTTCACAGAGCGCCGAAGGCCGGGCTTTCTTTCTCACCCATGGCTTTCCGATTGAAAAATATCCCATCGAGGGTATGCGCCCGTCGTGGATCGGCACGGATCAATATAACCCGCTACCTCAGCCCGACAAATATTTGTCTGATGGTGACATTATTCAGGTAGGCGATCGTCAATTGGAAGTCATTTGGACGCCCGGTCACGCACCCGGCCATTGCGTCATCTACCTGCGCAAGGAAAAGGTCATGATCGTCGGTGACCATTTGTTGCCCAAGATCACGCCACACGTCGGCATTTACCCCTCCGGACCCAGCAATCCGCTGGGAGATTTTCTCGACTCACAGCGGAAAGTGCAGCGATTTGACGTCGAATTGGTGCTGCCAGCCCATGGCGCCGTCTATCACGACCATCGTCACCGGGCTAATCAGTTAATCGAACATCATCGTTATCGCGAAGCGGAAATGCTGGACCTGGTGCGACGCAGGCCGCAATGCGCCTTTGAGGTGGCCGAGCAAATCTTCGGAAATGAGGAACGCCCGATTTTTCATGTGATGGCGGCGACATTCGAGACGCTCGCGCATCTTGAACTCGCCTGCTCGCAAGGGCGTGCGCGGAAAAGCGAAAACCACGGGCGTACTGTCTTCCAGGCGAATTAGGTTGCCAATTACTGACGATACGCGATTTGTAATTTTTATAAAAACCTGGCCGCAACTCAGACCGTAGTGCGTGTGGACGCCCTCTTTAGAGAACCTCTCCACAAGCACTCAGTGGTCGTTTCGAGCGCATTAGCGCAGCCGTAGGCTGAGCGAGCAGGCGAGTCCGCGAGCTGCGTTCAGGGTCAGGCTGCCAGAGCGAGAAATCCCGGATAGAGCCTTAGAGATTTCCGGGATTCCTCGCTGCACTCGGAGTCTGTGAGTTTTTGTCATTCTGAACGGAGTCTGCGAAGTGCAGAATCCCGAAAAAACATAGGAAAAGCAGAAAGATCCGGGATTCCTCGCTGCACTCGGAATGACAGAAAAACAAAATCTTCACACACTCTCGGAATGACAAATTAAGACTTGTGCAGAGCTTCCCTAGCGCGGGTCTCACAAGCGGAAGCAAAGGCAGCGCCGAGGTTGTATGATACCGGCGATGCCTTGCGCGGTCCTTGATGGCCTTTGGTGACGCTCTAACTACCGTTGTTCAGACAGCCTGGAAAATCCGTTTGGAGCGCCGGTTTGGGGCACTGATCCGACCGCTGCGGACCACGGGAGAGCGTCGCGCCAAACGCCTCGAAGCGACGCCGGCTAGTTGCTGGGCACGCCATTCTCGTAACCCCGAGCGTAGAAACCCCGGTTCGATGCCGAGTGTTTCGCAAACCGTGTCGAAGGAAAACGGGCCGTCGCCAGCTTCACCACAAAGCCATTCCTCGGCTTCGGCGAAGAGACGCTTGCGCGGTCCGCTTTTGGCGTCGGCATTGTTTTGAAAACAGCGCAAAGCATCTTCCAACACTGCCATCATCAGCCGCTTGACCGGCGCGATCGCGCTGTCGTCACGCCGCGAATCGTAAAATTGCTCTGGAGTAAGCACGTCCGGGACGAAGATTGATCCGAGTACGCCGTTTTCCCATTCCATGATGATCAGTCGCTCACTTTCTCAAGTTACATCGCCCATCCGGACTACATCCGGAGGAGCCTTTGGATTCTCTATGTCCACTGCATCAGCGTTCCGCAAATTGATGAGCAATTTGCGTGCCGCGAACATCCAGCCAGCTCTTATGCTGCCGCTCGCGCCGTTTTCGCGAAGTTCTAGCTAATATTTCCGTATCCATCGCGGTTTGTAATTGTTTTTTCGCTAACCCTGACGCATTTTGCGAATTGCCGTTCGGTGTCTGCCAACCCCATCTGCGGGCGGCGGTTCACTCTATGGGCACAGTGCCACGGAAGGCGCCATTCTGATTAGGACAAAACGCCCCGTAGCTGATCCCGCAAACGCCTCGCCAGCTTTCATTCCAAGTGCAAATGCCACAGTTCCTTACTACGCCCGAGGGCGCACTTCGGATACGCGACAGCTTTGTCAGGGTTATGTCGAAATGCCGGAAGGAATTACCGCACGATGCCGGAGCCGCGGATGAACGCTCTTCCGATTACACCGCTGAATGCCGTTGAGAGCGGTGGTTGGCTAAACTGCGCGTCTTAGCGCCGTTGAGAAAGTTCGCTAGTGACGCCCTCCGGTCCTTCGGGGAAGACCAGCTTGCGCGAGTGGAAATCCGTGATCTCGTTGCGGGTTCGAACACCATTTGCCTTGACTTTGATGACTTCCGCCTCAAGGTCGTCAACGGCAAAGCAAATGTGGTTCATGCCGAGTTTATTCAGATCATGAATATGCGTATCAGGAATAGCGTCCCTCGATTACCCCCGGACGGAGGTTCGTCCCGTCGCGCAAAAAAGACGCGGCGGGACGAATTCTCTCCTTTATGGCTTGCAGACTGCCACGTGCTGTGTCCTTAAGCATGCCGACAGCGCAGTCAGCACCGGGCTGGCAGTGCCGATGAACTCGGTGATGCTGTTGCCGCCAAAGTTTGCCACCCAGACATCACCTCCGGCGTCAATCGCGATGCCGTGGGGTGCGCTCAGCGCGCTCCCGGTAAAGCCGGTCGAGGGCGAAATCGGTGCGCCAGCGGAGTTCGTTTCGCTGGCACTGCTGCTGCCGGAGTTAGTCGACCAGGCGTTGCCCAAAGAGTCAATTGCGATGCCGATTCCGGTCCCGTCCTGGCCACCTCCCGTGAAACCGCTTGGCGCGGGCGAAAGAGCAGTGCCCGTCGAACTGAACTTGCTGATGCCGCCAATGCCCTTGGAGCCGGTGTTGTTTGCCCAAGCGTTGCCTTGCGCGTCTATCGCGACACCCTTGGGGCTAATAAGGCCGCCACCAAAAAATGGCGACCCTCCAACCGGGGCGCCGATAGAGTTGAATTCGCTGAAGATGCCGTTGCCCGCTACCCAAACGTTCCCTGCGCCGTCAATCGCAGGGCTGGTCGGGTTAGTCAGGCCGTTCCCTGTAAATGGCGACCCTCCAACCGGGGCGCCCGAAAAGTTGAACTCACTGAGGCTGTTGCCGTTAACGTTTGCCACCCAAGCGTTGCCCGCGACGTCAAAGGCGATGCCTTGAGGGCCATTCAGGCCATTGCCGGTGAAGGGGGAGCCGGTAGCGGCAGTACCTTTGGGATTGAACTCGCTGATGCTGTTGCCGGAGTTGTTGGCTACCCAGACATTGTTGTTGGGGTCAATGGCGATCCCGATCGGGAAATTCAGGCCGTTACCAGTGTATCCAGTCGCCGGCGAGATCGCGGTGCCTGTGGGGCTGAACTGGCTCACGCTGTTATTGCCCTGGTTAGCGGTCCACACATTACCATTGGAGTCGATCGCGATCCCGTAGGGTTGGATTAGCCCGCCACCAATGTAATTCAAACCGAGAGTCCAGGCGGCGGGTGCCGACGCGAGCGCGGGTTGATAGGGCGGGTTCTCGGTTTGCAGGCCGAACAGTTTAGCCGCGTTGAAAACCGGATTACGCGCCATATCGAGCGCCGCCATCAGTGTGTTCGTAGCCGCGGGTGCGGGCGGTGGCGGCTGGACGCTGGAATTCAGCGTCGTACATTGCGCCGAAGTCGCACCGCTGCTCTGGACGCAGGCCGCAAGGATGTTGGCGAGCGAGTCCAACGTTGCGGGAGAGTTGTTTCCTGTGGAGAGGAAGGCCGCCGGCGTACCATCGACGAAATTCGCGAGATTGGGAACGGTCGCGGCCACATTGGCAATGCCAATCGAATTGGTTGACGACGCCCCAATCTGCGAAGGATTACTCGGATTCATAAACTGGGACAACGCATAAGCCGAAGCGACAGTAGTGAGTTCGTCGAGGTCCGTCGAGAATACGCCGCCGGAAAACGCGAGTTGGCCGCAGGCCCCGACCGCCGTCATAAATGTGACCGCCGAGTTGGCGTTACCGTTGACGGTTCCGCCGGTCGCCACGAGATAAATTTGCGACTGGGTAGTCGGACACGAAAACTTCGGAATCTTAAAATTGCCTGCGCTATCCGTCGTGTCCGTGCCGAGCGGGGTCGCGGTGCTGCCATAACCGCTCGTACCGGCGGCATAAGCGGTCACTGTGGCGCCGAGTTCAAAGCGGCGGACTCAGCCAATTCCATCGATGACTCCCGGTAAAGCAAGCCCAGGTCCCCCGAGCGAAAGTGCCCAGTCTGACGGGCCATTCCGTTCAGGCGACGATTTGCGGATGGCGAGATTAAGGCACAGCCGTCCGAATTCAACCGGCGGCAATTGCCGAGTTCGACTATGACCTGAGGCGCGCTTCGGATACGCGACGGGTTTCTGGCTTATGTCGAAATGGCGGAAGGAATTACTGCACGATGCTGGAGCCGCCGTCACCCGGTCCACCGGGACCCAGCTTGCGTTCCTCCAGCTTGAAGGTCAGCACATCCAGCAGGCACCCTGCCCGGCTGTCCAAGGCTTCGAGCAACGTCTGTTTTTCGAGCGGCGACACGTCCAGATGAAAGCACAAAAAATTTATCAACTGCGCTCCGGTCAACCCCTGCTCGTCAACCAGCGATCGCCAGAGTTGGCCAGCGGCTTCGCCAAGAAAGCCGTCGAGCAAATCGCGCAGGCTGCCGCTTGCGGTGGCATCCAACTCGACCAGTGCTTCCGGACACCATTCAACCTCGGCTTCACGATAAGAGCGGCGGCGCAATTCGCGCGCTACCCGGAACTCGCGCATCCCGTGCAGCACGAGATTGTAACGGCCATCCGGCAGGCGCACCATGCCGGCGATTTTTCCCGCACATCCGATCTCGTACACGTCGGGATTGGCATAATAGTCGCGCTCCCAAGCACCTTTGAGCATCACCATCCCGATGATGCCGTGGGACTGCGCGACGTCGGCCACCATTTCCCGATAGCGCGCCTCGAAAATATGCAGAGGCACGTTGACCGTGGGAAACAGTACAAAATTTGGCAGTGGGAAAATCGGAATTGTTTCCGGAAAATCAGCCACAGCGGTTACGCTCAGACGTCAGGTTAAGGCGGTTCATCCGACGCGTCAAGGCGGCCCTCCACGGGTCACTTCCCCGGGACGCGTCCGCCGCTCACGATTTCGGTATATTGTGAATTGTCAACCGGCCTGATTCACGGACAAGCGCGAACCGCCGCCAGGATTTTTACGCGGAGATTCCCTATCGCGCGCGGCTCGGCTACGCTTCGCCGGTTAAGGAGAACCCATCATGGGTGAAATTGCCGCTGCGATTTTCACCACTCACGTGCCACGCCTCATGATTAAAGACCCCGCCGCACGGCGGGCTTATATGGGCCGCAACGTCACCACCTTTTACGCCGCGATGGAAGCGCTTGAAAACGAGCGCTTGCGCACACTGGAATTCGATACTTTCATCCTGTTCGATACTCATTGGTTCACCACGCTCGACTACGTGATCAATGCGCATGAGCGGCTTGAAGGCCTCTATACTTCGGAAGAGTTGCCCGAGATGATTCACGAAATGCCGTATAGCTATGCGGGTGACCCGGAACTCGCGCGCGCGATCGCAAGCGCCGGCGCGGCGCATGGAATCCACACGCTGGCGTCATCGTATCGCAATATGCCGGTACATTATCCCACCCTGAATGTCATGTCGTATTTCAATCCCGAGGGCCGGCGCCGCGTGGTAACGATCGGCGTATGCCAGACCGCCGCGCCGCATAACGACCTCGCCTTTGGCGCCGCGCTGGCCGAAGCGATACGTACGAGCGGACGCCGCGTCGTGCTGGTAGCGGCCGGCGGCTTGTCGCATAAGTTCTGGGATTACGACCATGCGCGCGAACGGGCCGCGGCTTCGCCCGAGGACATCACGACGTTAACCAATCGGCTATACGACGAGTGCATCATGGAATGGTTTCGCACGGGCCATCACGATCTGATACTCACGGCAGCGGCCGAATATCGCGCCCAGTGTTCGCCGGAAGGCCGTTTTTCACATTATCTGATGATGGCGGGCGCGATGGGCGGCGCGGCCTGGAACTGGCGCGGCGAACAGTTTGGACGTTATGAGGCGGCGCTTGGCACCGGGCAGGCGATTTTCTTTTTCGCACCCGGCGCGAACCTCGGCTGACCGGTGCCGATAGCGGCCTGATGGTTTTCAATCTGGCGTTGTGGCGGTCGCACGCGAGCGATCCGGCCGCCTAAGATTCACGAGGTGGGCGCATGGGCGCACGGTCTGGAAACAATTATCTGAGCGCGATGCGCAAGCTCAAGGCCAATGTCTGGATCGAGGGCGAACGCATCACCGATCCCACGATTCATCCGGGATTGGTGCATTGCGCCCGTTCGATAGCCTCGCTCTATGACTTGCAGATGGAGCATCCGGAGGCGATGACCTATCGCACCGAGGATGGCGACCGCGCCGGGCTTTCCTTTATCCAGCCGCGCGGGGCCGAGGACGTAAACAAGCGTTCGCGCATGTTCCGGCGATGGGCGGAGTACAGCAATGGCATGATTGGCCGTTCTCCCGATTACCTTAACGCCAGTATCGCCGCAATGGCGGCGGCACACGACTTCTTCGCCGCCAGCGATCAGCGCTATGGCGATAACATCGTCAATTATTACCGCGCCGCCCGCCGTCATGACTGGTGCGCGACCCATACGCTGGTCAATCCGCGCGCCAGCCGGGCCGCCGGATGGTCCGGCCAGACTGACGCCGAACTCGCGCTACGCGTGGTGTCGCGCAACGCTGATGGAATCGTCGTGAACGGCGCCCGGATGCTGGCGACGCTGGGGCCGTTAGCCGAAGAACTGCTGGTATTTCCCTCGACGGTGCTCAAGGAGGAAACGGCGGCCGAACCGTTCGCGCTGGCCTTCGCCATTCAATGCAACGCGCCGGGTCTGCGCTTTATTTGCCGCGACGCCTTTGATCGCGGCCGTTCGCATTTCGACGCGCCACTGTCTTCGCGCTTCGAGGAAATGGATTGCGTGGTGATCTTCGACCACGTGCTGGTGCCGTCGGATCGCGTCTTTCTCTGTGGTGATGCCACTGGCTGCAACGCGCTTTACGCCGAGACCGGCGCGGTCATCAACATGATGCATCAGGTGGTGGTCAAAGACGTGGTCAAGAGCGAGTTCATGTTGGGGCTTGCGGCCAAAATCGCGCGCGTCAGCGACGCGATGAGCCTGCCACACGTGCGCGGGCGGTTGGCTGAAATGATCATGACGATGGAGACCATGCGGGCCTGCCTGCGCGCGGCCGAAGCCGACGCCGCGCCGGATAAATGGGGCGAGTACATGCCCGCGCGCGCGCCGCTCGATACCGCGCGCAATCTCTTCCCGCGGCTCTATCCGCGGCTGGCTGAAATTATCCAACTCAACTCGTCTTCGAGCCTGATGGCGACGCCGTCGGAGCGCGATTTTAACAGCGAATTGTCCACTGAAATCGAACGCTACTTCGCCACCGCCGGCGCGCTCGCGCGCGCGCGCGTCGCACTATACCGGCTGGCCTGGGACGCATGTGGCAGCGCGTTCGGCGGACGTCAGACGCTTTATGAACGCTTCTTCTTTGGTGATCCGGTGCGGATGGCAAGCGCGCTGCTGGACAATACCGACCTGACACCGTTGATCGCGCGCGTGGACGAACTGTTGGGCCGCAAAGATTAGCATCCGCTGTGAACCGGACTGGATACGGGATTATCCCAACCAGCACGCTTTGGGAAAATCACAAGATTGCCGCGGATTGAGACATGCTGGTGCAGCAACCGCTAGACTGGCCCTCCATGGCACGGATGCGAAAGGCCGGACGGCGATGGCGCGCCGACGATGCGCGCGCGGCCGCCGAACGCGTGATGTTCGAAGGCGATGGCGCGGTTTTCACCGTGGTGCCGGGCGAA
>JBOHWL010000211.1:0-47936 GCA_050736615.1 Binataceae bacterium (SeqCode)
GCGCCGAATCCGATGGCGTTCGCGCAGGCGCTCAACAACTCGCAAGCGGAGAACCTGACGATTACCAATACCAGCACTGCGGAGAGTCCGGTTCCGCTGTATATATCGAGCCTCGCGCTGTCGGACCCGGTGGACTTCGGGATCGCGGAGAACGGCTGTCCGATGTACCCGGAGAGCCTCGGAGCGGGGGCACGCTGCAACGTCGCGGTGAATTTCGCGCCGCAATCGGCGGGGACGATTAACGGGACACTGAGCATTAGCGACAATACGACGAATAGCCAGCCGGAAACGGTCGCATTGAATGGGACGACGTCCGCCTGCCCGATCGGAGACAGATTGGGCCCCACCCCGCCGCTGGTGACGCCGAGATTGTTTTCCGCAGGCGAGAACACGCAGCTGACGGTGAGCTCGGTTGTGCCGCCCGATCCGAATCTCATTCCCGGAAGCATCACGCTATTGCAAGTTGATTCTAACGGGAACCAGATCGCGAACCTTGGACAGATGTATGACGACGGAACGCACGGTGATGTCCAAGCCGGCGACGGAAATTACACCGCGCAGCCCACGGTCAATCTGCCCCCACCGTCGCAGGGTCTGAATTATCGGATATACTTCGCAGTGCAAGCGAGCTATTCGGTCCCGCCGGGATGTAGGCAGTCCAACAACAATGAGCGGCAAATTCTTGTCAGCAAACCGCCGCCGACCCAAGCGGAGATGGATGCCTACAGCAATGCCATTTCGGCTGGCGGGAGGTTTTACGAGAGCGAGATTGCGAACGGGGTGAGCAAAACGCAAGCTGCGCAAGACTTGGTGAGGTACCTGATAACAAGTTTTCCCGGTGTCGTCGTTGACGCGCGTTACGACCCGAGCATCTCCCCCAATGCTGTGGGCGTTACGTTTTCCAACGGCGGTCATGGCGGCATTCTACTCGGCCCGTCAAACGATCTGTGAGTTATATGATTCGATGAGAGCTTTGGGCTTGACCCACCAAGTAAACATTATGAATGCCGGGAAAACAATCCTTGCCGCGGTTGCGTTGCTGGTGCCGATCCTGGGATGGCCGTACCCAGGATGCGCACAGGAGATTAACTACACCGCGAATTCGAAGGGGATTGTTCTGCAACCATTCTACGCCTGGTTTGCGAACGAAGCAGGCGACCCCATAATAAATGACCTTACCAACAGTTGCGCCGGTAAACCCGATCATTATGAAGATAACTTGGCGGATGTTGACCAATTCGCTAGCATGGGCAACGACTACGGGATAATTGGAATAGTGACTCACGGGTGGCTCAGCCCATCTACGGACCAAGTCGAGCTGTGTACCGGCGAGATAACTGACAAGAAATTTAGACAGTCTAAGCTTGACGTCAATGAATTATTTGGAAGCGGCCTGCTCGATTTCTGTGACGATCCCGGGGGCAACCCAGACCTTAAATATAGTTATTGGGCAATCACGCCAGACTTCGTATACCAGTATGCGCCGCCGCCACAGGCGTTTCCGACATTTGGAAACCTGCCAGTCAGCGACGAAAGACTCATTCATGTGACCGCATGCCAGGGTGAGGATAATCCGACAATGGCCGAAGCGTTTCTCGAGGGAGGTAATGGGACATTCTTTGGCTATACTGGATTTCCTACCGACACTTACGCCACACCAGTCTCAAGCACGCTCTTCGGTGTACTGACCAATTTTAACAACACGGACGACCAGCGAACAACGTCGATGGCATACGATCAAGCTAATACCATCTCAGCAACATGCGAGCCAGGTACAACCTGCAGCTTCGTGATGGATAGCGAGAGCGACCAGAACCTGGCGATCGGCGGCTCGATCGTGAACGGCGGATTCGAGGATGTGGGCGATGCCGCCGCGGGCGGCCACCTGACGGGGTGGACGAAGACCTTCGTTCCCGGAGCGGGCCCGCTGAACGGTGAGGATTGCAGGCAACTTAATAACCCAGGCGCACCAGTATGCTCGCCGGCGGGGGATAGTACCGATGTCGTTGCGACCAGGGCGGAACACGATGGAAAGACCGGCTCATGGTCAGCGCAACTGGGAATGTGGTGGAACGCGCCGTTCTACTGCGACTATATTCCCGGCGAATTAGGGTGTCATTGGGTGGCAGGCACGGAGCCGGTCGGTGACAACCAGATATACCAGGACGTGCAACTGGGGAGCGGGCAGCAGGGCGGCCCCACGTCGTTCGCACTCACCTATTCGTACAAAATGAAAACCTATGAGGGCGGTGGCTTGGAGGACGGGGATTTTATGTACGTAATGGGGAAGGACCTAAACACCGGGCAAAAATTCCAAGTGGATACGGAGTCTCCGGCTGCCGCGGAGTCGGTGAGCCAGGGGAATGCTTCGGTAACTTGCTGCGACAACCAAGCCGCGGTGGGATGCGCGGTGACATCGAATCGCACAATCCTCCTGCGATCATGGGACAGAATGATAATGACATACAGCAGCCGAAATGTTGCATAGGACACGACGAACATATCGATTGCGGCGACGCCTTCGATTTGATTGCGCCGAAACCTCCGCCAGTTCGGCGACGACGCGCCGGGCTTTCGCACCATGCATCTGGCGACGGTCGCCTGACTGACCTCGATGCCACGCTTGAGTAGTTCACCGTGGATGCGCGGCGCGCCCCACAGCGGATTGGCGATGCACATCTCGCGGGTCAGCTTGCGAGTTTCGTTATTCACCGATTTTCGGCCTGAACGGCACCGCCATCGCCAGTAAAGCCGAAACCCTTGCCGATGCCATCGGACCACGGTCGCCGGCTTGATCAGCACCATCAGGTCCAAACACCGTGGCCACAGCCGATAGAGCCAAACCCATAGCAGCCGATCAGTCATCCGCAACGATAACCGCGCCGGACGTTGCCGCCGAAGAACGGTAAGTTGATGCCGCAGCGCGATTATCTCCAGTTCCAGTTCGGCCCGGCTGCGAAACCTGCAAGCGAGCATCGAAAAGAGCGCGGAAACAATCGTCAGCATCCGCCGAAGTTACAGCCGAGAGGCGGAGAAAACCAGCTTTTCAGTTAATGCCCGCCTAACCCATCCGCGGCTACACCGTAATCGGTGGCGCTCGCTCCGTTGGCACCGCCGCGCCATCGGCTGTCGCCGACCGCGTTGCTTGTCACGCCCGTGCAGCGCTCCGCTCGCGCATCCCGGAATCTACGCACGGCCCTCCATTTTCGGTTGAGAGGGCCGCGCGTAAAAAAGTTGCGCGGTGATGAAAACAACGCCGCATACCCTGCCCAATTATGGGAAGCGGGAAGCGGCAAGCCGAACAAAAAGGAGATACGGCAATGGCAATTAACAAGGCGATCGTGATCGGCAATCTGGGCGCTAATCCGCAGGTTCGTACTCTGCCCAAGTCCGGGGACAGGATTGCGAATTTTTCAGTGGCGACCAAGGAGCGGTTCACCGACCGGAACGGAGACAAGCAGGAGCGGGTCGAGTGGCACAGGATCGTAGCGTTCGGGCGCATCGCGGATACTTGCGAGCAGTTTTTGAGCAAGGGCCGTCAAATTTACGTCGAAGGCAGGCTGACCACCCGCCAGTACGAAGCGAAGGACGGAAGCGGCAAGCGGTTTCGCACCGAGATTATCGCGCGGCAACTCCGCGTGCTTGGCAACCGCGCCGATGCGGCTAAGGAACAAGCCGCAGAAAGTTCCGAGAGCCTGCCTTTCTAATCCCCCCGAACATGGGAGAGCCGCGTGAGCGGCTCTCCCTCTATTACCCTAACGACAATGCGCCGCCGATTTTGTTCTGAACCGGCAATACGCTGCGAATAATTTTTTCTTCGCGCGCCCGCGCTTCGGCGCGGGCGCGTGTTCCCAAGGATCATGGCTCGTCGTCATCCGTTTCCCGGTACGGCAGCGACATCTGTTCGGGTTTCGGCCGGTGGACGCCGTACCTCGCGAGCCGATTGTAAAGGGCGCGCCGGCTGATGCCGAGCATCGCGCAGGCGCGGCGCTTGTTTCCGCCAACCAACTTGAGCGTTCGGACCACCAATTCCCGCTCCATCTCGCGCAAGTTCGAGCCGAGCCGGACCATGAAGCAGTCTTTCGGCCCGGCGATCGGATGAGACGATGCCGGCAGGTCCGCCGCCGATAGCTTCGCTCCCCGGCATTTGATGACCGCGTGGTGCATCGCATTTTTCAACTGCCTGATGTTGCCCGGCCAAGGGCAGGCCTTGAGCGCATCGAGGCAGTCCTGTTCGATCCCTTCGATCTTCTTTCCGTATCTGGGCGCGAACTGCTTGAGAAAATAATCGGCGAGCAGAGGAATGTCGCTCTTTCGATCGCGGAGCGGCGGCAATTCGATCGTGAACTCATTCAGCCGGTAGTAAATGTCCTCGCGCAGGCGCCGTTCCTTTATCGCTCGGTCAAGCGGCCGATTCGTCGCGGCGATGATTCGCACATCGGTCGGCAGTTCCCGGCTTCCGCCCAGGCGGAGAAATTTCCGCTCTTCGAGGACGCGGAGCATCTTGGCCTGCAAGTCGGGCCGCATCTCGGTAATTTCGTCGAGGAATACCGTGCCGCCGTTCGCTCGCTCGAAGTATCCTTCGCGCTTCTGATCGGCTCCCGTGAACGCACCGCGGTCGTGACCGAATAACTCGCTCTCGATCAGGGAATCCGGGATTCCGCCGCAATTGATTGCAACAAAGGGCCGCCGCGAGCGCCGCGATTTTTCGTGTATCGCGCGGGCTACCAGTTCCTTTCCGGTCCCGGTTTCGCCGACGATGATCACCGAGGCATCGGAAGGGCCTACTTCCTCGATTAGGCTGATAGCCCGGCGTATCGCTGGTGATTGGCCAATCATTATTAGGATCGAAAATCTAGAAACTCGCCACGACGAAACTCCACAGGCTGGCGCGATGACCCTAAAGGGCCGGAAAAGTAGAGTCAACGCCAACGGCTTGGAGCAATTTTCTTCATTGGCGGCGGATTTGCCGTAAGGATCGAGAAGCGGTGAAACCCCGCGTCATTATTCGTTAATTTGACATCATCGGTGCATAAATTCGATCAGCGAACCGAGCTAATCGGGGGCTTCCAAGGGGCCGATGTGCAGAAGTTGCACACGCCCCGTTCGATTAGTAGAAATTATTTAAGAAAATCACCACATTTCCAATACTTATGCAAAAAGTGCACATGCACACTTTCGGTAGATTCCGGCCCACATCTTAACGGAGCCGAAACGTTACTTTCCAGCGCGGGAGACTCGGCATCGCTATTGCACCGTCCCGGTGATGGAGGAGTGCGGGTTGTGGAACGCTTTTCAGATCGGAGCTTGATGTGTCTTATCAACCGCCGCTTCCAATCACGCCGCGGACGCCGCTGTCGTCCACGGCAATCGACGAACTTGTTGCCGATCCGGCGCGGGTAAGAAATCTCACGCCGGACACCATCGCCGATCCCTTTGCTCAGATGTCCTCGAGGAAGCGCATGGGGAGTGGACCTCCATCGCGAGCGTTGGCGTCGATTCCAAGCTTGGACAGCCTGTGCCAATCGCCGGAACTTGCGGCGGCATTGCCAGCCGCCGCCGTCGCGGTCCTGCTTGGACGCGCCCATATCGCGTCTGCCGCGCTGGAAGCCCGGCTCTTGGCCGTATCGGTTGAGCAAACGCCACGCATTGAGCCTAATCAGGCGCGCGAATCCGCGCCCGCGCGGTTAATCACGGCGGCTCAAGTATCGGAGCGGCTTGGCTTCAAGCCGAGCTACGTTTACGAACTCGCAAGGGCCGGCAAGTTGCGCGGGGCGCGGGTGGGCAAATACGTGCGATTCGCGGAATCCGCCATAGACGATTTCATCGCCCGGAACGAATCTTCGCCCCTTGACACACAACCAAGCAATATGCTTAGTAGAAGCCGTGGCGCCCGAACAACTCAAAAAGAGCCGCGCCGCGCTCGGATGCGATCAAGTCGCGCTGGCACGGCGGTTGGGCGTTCATCCAATGACCCTGTCGAGATGGGAGCGCGGCTTTTCGACGATTCCGGCTCCGGTCGAAAAACTCATCCGCCTGTGGGTTAACCAGAACCGGGAAGCCAAGGGGAAACGATAATGGCGGCGATCTGGAAGCGGCGGCGCGCGAAAAAGGATGTGTGGATTGTCGATTGCCGCGATGCGGCTGGCGTGCGGCATCGCTTCACCGCGCCGACGCGCGAGCAAGCTGAAACGCTGCTTGCGGAGAAAATCAAAGAGCGCGGCGAACCCGACCAACTCGCGGGCGATCCCGATCGGACCCTCGATGACTTTGCCCGGGAATGGCTGGCGCGCCTGCCGTCAACGGAACTCAAGCCGCGGACGGTCAAGAGCTACAGGCAACTTTACAAATGTCACCTTGCGGGACCGCTTGGATCGATCAAACTCCGCGATCTTCGCCGCCGTCACGTACGCGCGCTCCTGACTGCCAAACGCGGAACAGGGGGGCTATCGAAAAACACCACGCGGCTGGTTCGCGCCTGTCTTTCGACGATGCTCGCGGACGCGGTTGAAGATGAGTTGATCGCCTCAAACCCGGCCTCTCTGCCTTCACGGCGGCGCGGCAAAAAAGCCGCTGGCACGGTAACTGCCGCTGACCGAACGCGGGCGATCCGGCCTTTGAGCGAAGATGAACTGGCCGCGATGCTCACGTCCGCGCGCGAACATGACCCCGGCTATTACCCCTTGTTCCTGCTTCTCGCCCGCACGGGTTTGCGCCCCGGCGAGGCGCTTGCCCTGCAATGGGCGGACCTCGATCTGTCTGGCCGGAAGATCAACGTGGAGCGGGCGTTCTCAGGCGGCGTACTCGGAACCACGAAAACGGATACGATTCGTACCGTCGATATGAGCGCCGAGCTTGCCAGCGCCTTGAGCGCGCTCTATGTGGAACGGGAAAAGCAGACCCTCGAAAATAAATGGGGCGACGTACCGGAGTGGATTTTCGTCACCGGGCAGGGCAAGCCGCTTGATGAATCTCGCGTCCGCAAACGGTTCGCCCGCGTGCTCCGGCTGGCGAAAATGGGCGGCCATCGCGTCTATGATCTGCGGCACAGCTTTGCCACGGCTTTGCTCGCGAAGGGCGCGCCCATAACTTACGTGGCATCCCAACTCGGACACTCGAAGCCGACCACGACCTTGCAATGGTACGCCCACTGGCTCCCGAAGCCTGACACGAGCTTTGTTGACGCCTTGGATTCAACCGGCTCCGATCAAAGTTGGCACCAATCTGGCACCAATTTGCCTTTTGGCGCCGATCCTGCCGTGCCCCGCGAAAGATTTGCCGCAGAAATGCGGGGGAATTTTGGTGGGCCGTCCGAGATTCGAACTCGGGACCCGCTGATTAAGAGTCAGCTGCTCTGCCAACTGAGCTAACGGCCCACCGTCAGGAATTTTTACCTAGCAGGATGTTTGGGGTGAGTGAAGGGATTTGAACCCTCGACCGCCGGAGCCACAATCCGATGCTCTGCCAACTGAGCTACACTCACCGTTCTCTATCCATCGTCAGCGGCGCACCGCTTCCGGCGGGAGGTTGAAAAGTCTCTTTCGACCTCCCGCGCCCTCTCTCTTGTCGCCCCAAAGACGGCGAAGATCAAGGACCGCAGCCGGCTTTTACGCGGGGCACCGGACCTGGTTGAGTTCCCGCCGCGCGGGAACGGCCGCCAGTCATCGCCCTGCGCAGCCGCCATGGCGCGCCAGAAGGGATTCGAACCCCTGACCCGCGGCTTAGAAGGCCGCTGCTCTTTCCACCTGAGCTACTGGCGCGATTCTATAGAAAGCGGAGAGGAAAAAGTAGACCGCATATGGAGCGGCGAAGCGATCCGGCTCCCGGAAATTTTGTTTTCGCTCTCCTCCCACCTTTTACCGCTCTATACTCGATTGCCGCCGGAAGCGGCAATCGGGGCGAGCCGATTTGAACGGCCGACCCCCTGCTCCCAAGGCAGGTGCGCTACCAGGCTGCGCCACGCCCCGAACCGACTATCGAATTAACATACCAATGCGCGCCTCTCAACCCGTGATCCTCGCATCGCAACAACATGTCACCGTCGCACTCGCCGGCCTCGCGATGAGCCAGCGGGTGATGCAGCGCCTTTCGCGATTCGTCTATGACTGTGGCAGAATGCGCCGCAATGGCGGCAGGTCGAAGGGCCGAATGCCACGCGTTTGACGCCTTGAGTCTAATACACGCGATTGTCCGAGCAAATTGCGAAATGCAAAAGTGACGAAATCCGTAAATTCCCCAACTAATTCGGGCTCCATGTGATTCGGCTTCTTATTTCGCGAAAATCCCGCAAACCTGAATTGCAGTAAATAGCTTGAGTTTATCTGCGGCACGCTCATTGCTGCGACAGGTTATAGCGCTGCTTATCTCCCCCCGAGAACATCAGCGCTTTGTCCCCAAGCAAGGCCGGGCTGCCGTAACCGTAGGTCCCCCCAACGTGCGGTCACAACAAGCAGTCCGGCCGTTTTTTCAACAACAAAGATTGACCTTGTGCACAGATTGAAATCCGCTCCTAAACGGCTCACCGTGCGCCTACCACACTCGGCATCTTCGTAAAGATGAGAAATGATGAAATTGTGGCGGAGAGGGAGGGATTTGAACCCCCGGTGCCACAAGGGCACACGTGATTTCGAGTCACGCCGGTTAAACCAGACTCCCGAACCTCTCCGTAGCGGCCAGCATTTCCTTTCGTGCCGGGACAGTCAAGCCAAAGCGCCACTTCATCAACTGCCTCCTGATACTGCTCTTCTGATTCCGTCTCCAATCCACCGCGCGGCTCTCCGCGCGTTTGCCGCCGGCGCGCGGGCTTGGTAACTTCCACGGTGTACGACAACTTCAGCATGCTGTGACCGGTATTGATTGCATTGCGGGTCGCAGACGACGCGGTGAAGCCATGGCAAGCGCGGTGAAAATGGGACATGCGCCAGATTGGCGCACACAACTGGGCGCGCGTTTGGTTAGTGCGGAGGAGGCGGTAAGTCATATCCGCTCGGGTGATCGTATCACGCTTTCGATCGCTCAGGCGACGCCGCTTACGCTATGCGCGGCGCTGGCTGGGCGCTTGATGGAAGTCGAGAACGTGGTGATCAATCACAGCGCGAGTTTCTTCAACTGGGAATTGCCGGGTCTCGG
The DNA here is from genome assembly GCA_050736615.1 of Binataceae bacterium (SeqCode). Taxonomy (GTDB): domain Bacteria; phylum Desulfobacterota; class Binatia; order Binatales; family Binataceae; genus JBOHWJ01. The sequence goes on from JBOHWL010000211.1 coordinate 9,130, forward strand.
CAAGCGGTTTCGGCTCGAATCCTTCTATGTATCTCCGATTGACCGCAACCTGTTCGCCGCCGGTCCGGGCGAATTCGTGCCGTTATCTTATTATCGCGCGGGGGTGACGCCGCCGGTGCTGGCTAAATTCAACGTTTATCTGATGAAGGTGACGCCGCCGGATCGAAACGGCTTCGTTAATTTTGGCGATTTCCAAATCATGTCGAAGCTGCTGGCACGGCAGGCCTCGCTGGTGCTCGCGGAGATTGATCCTGGCCTCGTGCGCATCGGCGGTGACAACTCGATGCATGTGTCGGATATCGACTATTTTGTCGAGCATTCGCATGATGCGCCCGCGCCCGACTTGCTGCCGCCGCCGGTCTCAGAGGAGGAACAGCGCACGGTAAAGACTATCTGCGTGTTGGTGGCACACGAACTGATTCCCGACCGCGCCAGCATCCAGATCGGCGTGGGCTCGACCTCGAGCGCGGTGGTTTCGGAACTCGGCCATCATCATGAATTGGGGATGCAGACCGAGATTATTCCGGCTGGAACCACCAACCTGGTGCGCGACGGCGTGATCACCGGACGCCATAAGAAGCTCTTTCCAGGGCTGGTAGTGGGGAGCGGTTTTGCCACCGGCACGCCGCGCGATCAGCTTGAGTATGCCGACGGCAATCCGGTCTTCCAGCTCTACGATTTCAATTACACGGACGATATCAGGCTGATTGCAAAGGAAGAGGGTCTGATCTCGGTGAATAACGCGCTCGCGGTGGATTTCACCGGGCAAGTTGGCAGTGAGTCACTGGGTCCGAACATGTATACCGGTACGGGTGGCCAGATCGCCTTTGGCGTCGGTTCATGTTTGGCCGGGGGCAAATCGATCATCGTCTTGCCGTCCAGCGCGATGCGCCAGGGCGCGCGCGTATCGCGAATCATGCCGAGTCTCGCGCCGGCCAGCGTGTTCACGCTGCCCCGCGCGTTCGTCCATTACGTGGTGACGGAATACGGAATCGCCACCCTGATCGCCAAATCGTTGCGCGAACGTGCTGCCGAGTTGATCGCGATCGCGCATCCGGATTTCCGGCGTGAACTGGCGGCCGAAGCCAAGCGGATGTACGGCTGAACGGTCGCCTTCTTCTCAAGCCGGGCGGAAGCTGTAGATGCCGTCAAAGCCAGGCGGACGCCATCCGCCGTCGGCGCAGTTGATACACACCGGATACTGGCTTACGCGGCCGTGCTCTCGGCCGGTCAGGGCGACCATCGTTTCGGTCGATAAGGTCTTGCCACAGGCGCTGCACTGCGCAATCAGCGCCTTGTTGTCCTTCGCTTTTTCGCTTGGCATGAATGCTTCGTTCCAAAACGAGTGCGGGTTAATTAGCTCAGGGCTCTATGGAAGGCCACACTCGTTGGTTTCCTTCGCGCTAGTGGGAGGCGGAACCGATGGCGACGCCGATAATCAGCGCAATAATCGCGACCATCGCCAACAATACGAATACGCCGATCCAGTCGGCGGCGCTTTGCGCGCCCGGCGCCAGCGGGGTTTCAGTATGAGCCGAATGAACTCCGCTGTGATAACCCGCGCGCGAAGTGTAATAAACGCCGGTGCCCGGAATGCCGACAGTGCGCGTGACGCCCCGACCGCCGAAGGTCATATGCGCACCGCGCATCCCGACCGTCAGGCTGGGTCCGGATTTCGACAGATTCACCGAAAGCCCGGGAAAGATGTGAACCCGTCGATAGAACCTGAAATTGCCCATCAAGGCGCCTCACTCGGCGGCCCGGGTGCTTCGTCGGGTATCGCCGCGTCCGAATCGTTAGAGGATGAGGTGCCGGCGGTGACGGTGAAATCCGCGCTGACATTGCAACACAAACGATAGCTGGTCCCGGCACGCGGTTCGGCCGCGTAGCTCGTCAACGAGCCATCCGTGCCGATTTTGACGGCCTCCCAATCCGGTGGCCCGATGCCGCGCGAGACCTCGAAGATATAATAGTGGTCAGGTTCGAGCGGCTCGGGCGGCCCGTTTTCCGGAATGCTCTGCATGAAGTGCTTCGGCATCATTCCATAACTGATCTTTTTACGCGCGTATTCCCGTTGGAAATCCAGCAACGGCAAATTAGCCAGCACACTTTTATCGACGTTGATGCCCCATATCGTGATCCCGCCTTCGAATCTCACGATGGCGGCGGAGCCTTGCTTTCCTGGTGACGTCAAAAGGATGTTCGCCCCGGAATACTTGGTGACGAGCAAGCTCTTGAGATAATCGCGCGGATGCGCGTAACTGACGTGAATCGACGCGTGTGGAATCAAAGCGGCGGCGGCGTTTTGATCGCCCGTATCAGAGGCTGCGGCCGGCGCCGCGGGCTTTTTGGCCGCACATCCGCCAAGCCCCGCCGCCAGGATCAACCCGGCCAGAATCGCCCACAGCGCGGGCCAGCCAGACCGGCGCCTTATTAGCGAAGAGCAGAGCATATTTCGCTCGAGCTGGATTAGCGGCTTCACTGGAGATTGCTTATTGTCCGAATTCGATCGGCTGCGGCAGGCTGCCCCCGACCTCATAGCCATAACCCTTCCATCCGCCCTAGTCAGCGCCCTTCACCATAGCCGTCATCAGCAACAGCAACGCGAGAAAGCCCAGTCCTCCCCGACGCGTACGCGACCGCACGATCAGCGTCCCCGCGGATAAAGCGCACTCAGCGCCAAAACCGCAATCATGTAACGGTTGAGATAATAAGGATGTGTTCGCGCAACGATCCGCGATCATCATGCCCTCGGCGGCGTAAAGGCCGGTTGCGACCGCCACCGTTTCGAGCGTGCCCAACCTCAGCATCCACAAACCTGCTCACGCCCATGATTCGCGTCGTCCAATCCAAGCGAGAATATATACGAATACGGCCGCACGCAGCAGAGCTGTCGCATAGTGGACGACCAGCGGATGAATTATTCCGCAGAACCCCCAGCCCTGGCATCCTCCACTTGCGTTGAACAGCCGCAAACGGCGACGAGGTTGGCACGCCCGCGGTTACTTCACCGACTTCACGGTCAGATAAGTGTTGCCGCCTTTGTGGAACTCATCGCCCGTGACCGTGACCTTCTCTTCCATATTGTCAACGACGGAACTTGGAAGAGACGCCTTATCCTGGGCCGGCAGAAGCACGATTTGTTTCCCGCCTTTTTCCAGTAGCACTACCGGAATTCCTTTTTTGGCACAGTCGATCGCGCAGGCCTTATGGCTGGCGCCATGTGCGCCCATGGTGTTGTAGCAAAACCCGTCTTCGAGGGTTCCGGTTGCCTCAGCGGCAAGCGCCATTCCGGCCATCCCGACGGACAGAAGCAATCCCAGCCCAACAACCGCGAATTTGTTCACGAACGTCCTCCTTGCAGTTTGGCCGCCCTCTCGGTGCAACTGTGAAGGCGGCCGTGTCCAGTTAATCGGATGAAGCACTATCGCTTCGGGCTCGATTACAGCAACGACCGTAGTACCCTTTCGCGATTGAAACACGCCGGAAAACCTACGCGGTATAGCACTTGCTATGCATGTCTGTGCATCGGGCAGGTGGCCGTGTGACTGCCACCGGAGCAACACGAGCTACTCGGGCAGCAGGCCTCGTGCTTCTGGCAGCAGGCCGGCGCGTCGGCCGGATGAGCAGCGTAGGCGTAAATACCGAAACCGGTCGAGCCGCCTAGCAGAATCGTCGCCACCACCACGGTTATCATTCGCTTCATGTGTTTTCTCCCACGTTACTAAAGTTCGGCTGCGAATTGCCCGCTCCACCCAGCCAATGGAGGGCTACTCAGCGTCTGAGCGAACGTGCTTCCACCGGCGAGCCGATGCCATCCACGATTTCGCGCCATCGGGCCCGGTTGGCGCGGCGGCCGGGCGGTCCGAGGCGCTTGAGATGGCGCGCGAGGATTTCCTTCAATTCAAAGCTGAGGCGCTCGATTTCGGTTTCCTCGGGAATTTTGGGACGTTCCTGGCCGTCTTGAATACCGTGGCGTCGCCGGCCGTAAAGTTCCTGCAAACGTAACTCCGCCTTGGCCAGCGCGGCCCGGTATTTGTAATCGAGCCGGCGCAATGAATCGTTCATCTCAGCCACCGCGCGGAAGCGGCTGCGCAAGACCCACCATTCGAAAATTGTGACCAGCATCACACCGAACATCACCAGCGCCGCCGCGACGGCGGTCACGGTCGCGCCGCGCCACCATGGCAAAGTGCGCAACGCGTGGGCATATTCGGCATTGGCGGTGGAGAGTCCGGCGACTTTGGCGGACAACGATTGCGCGTTGGCGCGCGACTTTTCGGATTGTGCTTCGGCCTGCTGGTTTTCAGCGGTCAAACGATCGATTTGAGTGTTCAAATCGCGTTCGTGCGCGATGAAGGGATTCGGAATCCGGATCGTCGAGCCGGAGTATAGATCCGCATCCACGTCAAGGTGGTTCAGCCGGGTCAGTTCGTCAACCGGCACGCCGAATTGATTGGCGATTGAGCCGAGCGAGTCACCCGGTCTGATCGTATAGAGGAACGAACGATGAGGCTGAACCGGTGAGCGCGCGGATCCGGCGGTTATGAGCGGCTGAGTCGTGAGCGAAGCGCTGCCCCCGCCCGCCGCCTCCTGAGCGAGTAAAGCGCCGCTCAACAGCACAAGTAACCCCATCGATAGCATGGATGCCATCAGTGGCGCGCTCAGCCGGGAGGACAAAAGCCTGAATCTAGCGTTAAGCATCGAAAGGCCAAAAATAGTTCTCCTAGCGTAGTCGATTATCACGCGGATGCAAACGACATTCGCACCAGCGGCATCTCATCCGCAAAGCCGGCTCCAGGTTGTCATCAAATGTCGGTTGGTGCTTTTTCGACGAGGGCGAGCCGTCCAACTTCCGGCTGCACGAAGGCTTATGGGATGAGCCATTTCAGCGGTGCGCCGTATGACGCAGCCAGGTGAGGAATTCGCGGTTTCCCGCCGCGCCAGCCACAGGTGATTCGATAGCGCCGGCCGGCTCCAATTCCAAAGTGGCTGCGAATGTGAGGACTTCCTCGAGCGCCGCTTTTCGCAACAGGTCGTCGCGCACCACGCCACCCTTGCCCACCTTGCCCTTGCCCACCTCAAACTGCGGCTTAACCAGTGCGACAATTTCGGCGGGCGCCGCAATCAATTTGATCGTGGCCGGCAAGACCAGGCGGAGCGAGATGAAGCTCGTGTCGATCACGATCAGGTCCGGTTGATAGGGCAGCTCGCCCGGGCTCACCAGGCGAATATTGGTACGGTCGCGCACTGTCACCCGTGGGTCGCGGCGGATACGCTCGACCAATTGGCCATAACCAACGTCAAGCGCAACGACGTGCGCGGCCCCACGTTCCAACAGCACATCGGTAAAGCCGCCGGTCGAAGCCCCCACGTCGAGCGCATAATGGCCGCGTGGGTCCAGCGCGAAATGATCGAGCGCGGCGATTAGCTTGTAAGCGCCGCGGCTGGCGTAGCGCGAACCACCGATTACGGTGATCGCCGTCGCGGCCTCGACGCGCAAATCAGGCTTGGCGGCCGGGCGCGAATTGACGCGCACTCGCCCCGCCATGATCAGGCGCTGGGCGGCTTCGCGGCTATCGGCCAGTCCGCGCCGCGCCATTTCGACGTCAAGCCGCGAACGCATCGGAAACGCCGACGATGGAATCGCAGGTAAAGTCAGAGCCGCTCGTCGTCATCCTCGCGATGAATTGCCGGCGCGGGTTCGAACGGCACGCTTTTCAAATCGCCGTCCGCGTCCCGCATCAGGACCTCGATTTTGCGTTCAGCCTCGTCGAGCCGGCCATTGAGCGAACGCACGAGGACGACGCCCCGTTCGAAGGCGCTGATCGACTCTTCCAGTGAAAGTTCGCCCGAATCGATTTGCGTCACCAGACCTTCGAGGTCTTTCAATTCATCTTCGAATTTTTTTTTGTTCTCCATAACGCGCTAGTTCTCCCGTGCGATGGTGCGCGCACGCAAGCGCCCTCGATTGAGTCTGATGTCCAATTCATCGCCGGTTTGGACCGTCGCCGCGTCCACAACCGCATGGTTGTCGCGCCGGTTCACGACCACGGCGTAGCCGCGCTCGAGCACCCGCAGAGGTGATAATGAATCGAGACGCCCGGCGAGCGCCGCCAATTGTGCACGGCGCGCCTCGAGGGCCGGGGCAATCACGCCGCTGAGCCGCGCGCGATGGTTTTGCAGAAGATTTCGGCGGGCCACGAGGCCCATTTTGAAAATGATCGGATCCAAGCGCGCGCTCAACCGCTCTAGCGCGAGCCGCCGTGGCGTGATCCTCGCCGCCATCGCCTGTCCAAGTCGGAGCGCGAGCCTGGCGGCGAGCAGGCGCTGCTCGCGCGCAATCGCCGCCGGCGTGTGCAAACGTCCAGCAAGGGCGCGCACTTGCCGGCGTGAATCCTCCTGGCGGTGAAGCATGGCCGCGCTAAGCTCCACCGCGGCATCGTCCAGCCGATGGCGCGTCTGGCGCAAGACCGACGACGGGGGTTTGACGTGCGCGCCAAGTTGCTCGAGCTGGCGGCGATGCTTTCCAACCGCTGTCAAGATAGCGCCGCCGAGCGTCACCTCGAGACTTTCGATCCGCCCTCGCAGATCGGTCATGCGCGGTACCACGATTTGCGCGCCGGCCGTGGGCGTGGGGGCGCGCACATCGGCGATGAAATCCGCGATGGTGTAATCGATTTCATGGCCGACGGCGGACACGATCGGCAGCCGCGAGGCGTGAATCGCGCGGGCCACGATTTCCTCGTTGAAGGCCCACAAGTCTTCGAGGGCGCCACCGCCGCGGCCAATGATAATCACCTCCGCGCGTGCGTCGCGATTGAGGTCAACAATCGCGGCGGCGATCTGCGCGGCAGCGCCCGCGCCCTGCACCAGGGCCGGCCGGATGATCACGTGAGAATTTGGGCAGCGCTCGAGCATCACCTTGAGCATGTCGCGCAAGCCGGCCCCGCCGAGAGCGGTGACGATGCCGATGGTATGAGGCAGAAACGGCAGCGGCCGTTTGCGCTCCGGATCAAACAGCCCTTCGCGGCCGAGGCGTTGTTTGAGCTGCTCGAAAGCCAGTTGGAGGGCGCCGAGTCCGCGCGGCTCCATCTCCTCGGCATAGAACTGCAGGGTGCCGCGCGCTTCATATAGGTTGACGCGTCCCCGCACGACCACTTCCATCCCGTCGGCGGGTTTAAATCGCAGACGCCGGTAGGCCGAGTTGAACATCACGGCGTTCACCGCGCTGCGCTCATCTTTGAGCGTGAAGTACAGATGATGTGACGGCGCGACGCGCGCGTTCGAGATTTCACCCACGACCCAATATTCGTCCAGGTGAAATTCGAGCGCCTCACGCACCGCGCGCACCAACTGACTAACATTGAGCGCTTTACGGCCGGAACGCAGCGAGAGCTCAAGCTGTCCGTCCATATCCGAGGAAATTATCAGAACCGGGTCGCCCAAACCTAGTGTGGTGGCGGCGAGTCAGATCAAAACCAGCGTGAATGCTCGCATGGGCTCTATGCGAAACCCGGAATGGCGCGCGCCCGCCACGAATTTACCCTGGCGGGCGCGGTTAGAGCTTCAATCCGGTGCGTGCCGGTTATTGACTGGCCGAGGCGCTGGCGAGGCCGGAATCTTCGTTGCGCGCCAGCACCGTCTTATATTTGCTCCAATGCTCGAGGATACTGATGGCCTTTTCAAGCTGCACATCCTTTTCCGGCTTGCCCGGCTCAGCCTTGGTCTGTGGTCCCGCGGAGGGTTGACCGTTGGATTTGGCGGGCGCCACACCGTTGTTCGATTTGGCAGGCTGCTTCTGGTTGTTCTTGAAATGGTGCAACAGATCGCTTTCGCGAATTTCCTCACCCTGATCAATCGTGGTGCCCTGTTCCTGCTCGAGCATCGCCAGCGTCAGCTTGGGCGGTTCGACCACCACATCAGGGGTGATGCCGACGGCCTGAATCGAACGGCCATTGGGGGTGTAATAGCGCGCGGTCGTGAGGCGCAACGCCGAATTGTTGTCGAGCGGCAGAATGGTCTGCACGGAGCCTTTGCCGAAGGTTTGCGTGCCTTCGATGATCGCGCGGCGATGGTCCTGGAGGGCGCCGGAAACGATTTCGCTCGCGCTGGCGCTGCCGCCGTTCACCAGCACCACCATCGGGTAGTCATGGAAATCCTTCTTCTTGTGAGCGAAGAACTTCTGCTGCTGGCTTTCCGAACGACCCTGGGTATAAACAATCAGGCCCCCGTCGATAAAGTTGTCGGAAACCGAGACCGCCTGATTCAGCAACCCGCCGGGATTATCCCGCAGATCGAGCACCAGCCCCTTAATGTGGCCGTGGTCGCGCTTGCGCAATTTGTCCAGCGCCTTATCGAGGTCGGCGTTGGTGCCGTCCTGAAAGGTCGTGATGCGGACGTAGCCATAGCCGTCCTTCAGGGGTTTGGCCTTAACTGATTTAATCTTGATCACGGCACGTTCGATCGCGACGGTGAAAAGGTCGGGGATGCCGTCGCGATGAATGGTCAGATGAATCTTGCTGCCCTTGGGCCCCCGCATCATCTTGACCGCGTCGGTCAGGGTCATGCCCTTGGTAAAATCGTTGTTGATCTTGATGATTTGGTCGCCGGCCTTGATCCCGGCGCGATAGGCGGGCGTGCCATCGATCGGAGCCACCACGGTGAGCACATCATTGCGCATCGTGATCTCGATGCCCAAGCCGCCGAAACTGCCGCGCGTCTCTACCTCGAGGTCGCGGTAGAGATCGGGCGTGAGATAGGCGCTGTGCGGATCAAGCGAGGCCAGCATGCCGGTGATGGCGCCGTTGATGAGCTGCTTGGTCGAGACCGGCTCGACATAATTTTTCTGCACAATCGCAAGCACGTTGGCGAAGGTCTGCAGCTCCTGGTAGGTGTCGTCGGGGAGCGCTTGCGCCCGTTGCACGGCGAGATCGCCAATCACCACCAAACATACGACCAGCGCAATCGCCATGGCCACAAACAATCGGTTTCGTTTTTTCGATGACATCCCGGGTCCGCCTGCTTAATTAAAGCGCCGAGGCCGTAGGACCGGCCGCGCAAATCTCCTTGAAATTATCGATCTCAGCCTGTTTTTGAATTGACCAATTCCTGCAACGCGTCACGAATTCCGGCATTCGACCAGTCGTAGGGACCGATATGATGGGCGACGATGCGGCCCTGCTGGTCGATGATGAACGTTTCCGGGATGCCACTGACGTTGTACGCCTCGCCCACGGCATTTTTGGGGTCAAGCAATACCGTAAAGTTGAAACCGTTACGCTTCAAGTAGGGCGCGACCGCACGCGCCCCGTCCGTATCCTGGCTGACTGCCAGGATGACGATGTCATGGTCGTTGTGAAATTCCTTATACAACGACTCGATTGATGGCATTTCCTCGCGGCAGGGCGGGCACCAAGTCGCCCAGATGTTGAGAAATACGACCTTACCGCGCAGCGAGGAGAGCGAAATCGTCTGGCCCCGCATGTCCGTCAGCGTAAAGCCGGGCGCCATTTTGCCCGCCGGCACCGGCGGCGTGTCGGCCCTGGTCAGGCCGGGTTGACTGGCCAGCGCAACGTCGGGTGCCGGGTTATCGGCGCCCCCTCCGGGCCATTGCACATACACTATCAGCCCCAGCGCCAGCAACAGGATTACGACGGCGGCGCTGGAAAGAATCTTGGCGCTGCGCCCCATCTACGCTCTCATGGCCTCCTTCATTGCGGCCGCCGGCTTGCGCTCGGATGACCAGTACCAGGCCGCCGCTCCGGCGATCATCAACACGATTGAGACCAGTTGTGCCTGACTAAGTCCCCACACTATACGCGGGTTTATCCGCACGAATTCGACCAGAAAACGCTCCAGTCCTTCAAGCATCAGGTACAAATAGAAAATCCGGCCATCAATTTTGATCTTCTTGCGGAGTGACCATAACACGCAGAAAATGATCACGTACAGAATCGATTCGTAAATTGGCGTCGGCTGCACCCGCACGCCCGGATAAAAGCCTGACACTAACTGGTTGTGGGCGTTAAGCTTGAGCACCGATTGCCCGTTCCAGCCGACAATCGCATGCGGAAATGCCATTGCCCACGGCAGTTTCGACGGCAGTCCCCAATCGCCATCGCCCGACAACAAACATCCCATGCGGCCAAAGGCCTGCCCCAGGATTAGCGCTGGCGCGCACATATCGGCGATTTTGAGAAAGCCGACCCGGAAATAGCGCGCGACCAGCCAGCCCGCGAACACCCCGCCGATAAAGCCGCCGTACCATACGAAACCGGCGCCGGAGAAGATGATCGTGAGGGGATGCGCCGCGTAAGCCGGCCAATCGTTGAGCACGTCGAGCAGGCGCGCACCGACCAGCCCGCCAATCGCGCACCATACCACCAGCGCGGTGGCCATATCGGTGCTATAGCCTTGTCGTTTGCATTCGCTCGATAGGACGATATCGCCGACGATAAAGCCCAGCGCCATCATCAGGCCGTAACTGTAAACGGTAAGCGGCCCGATCCGTAGCAAAACAGGAATCATATGCCTCGATGCCAACCTATCGCACGGCGCCTTTGTACGCGAGACCACTCATCCGTGCGCCGCACATCTTTGCGAAAACGCAAGCTGAAATTATAAGACGCGTTTATGAGGGCAGTTGTTCAACGTGTCAGCGGCGCGGCGGTTACCGTCGAAGGACGTGTCACCGGACAAATCGGCCGTGGCTTCCTGGTCCTGCTCGGGGTCGCGCGCGAGGACACGCCGGCCGACGCCGAATTTCTGGTCGATCGCATCGTTGGAATGCGGGTTTTCGCGGATAGTGGCGGCAAGATGAACCTGGCGCTCGGCGCGATCGGCGGTGAATTGCTGGTGGTGCCGCAATTCACCTTGCACGCCGACACCAGCCAGCGTCGCCCGTCCTTCATCGCCGCAGCGCCGCCCGCCGATGCGCGCAAGCTCTATGAGAGCTTCCTCTCGCTCGCCCGTCAGCGCGGTGTTAAGGTGGAGCAGGGTCAATTCGGCGCTCACATGCGGGTTGAGCTGGTCAACGACGGCCCCGTAACCATCATTCTCGATAGCCGAAGCGGTTAATTATCATGGCACGCGCGGGGTTTTATGCTGTTGAATCCGGCAAGATTTCCTTCCGGCGCGACGGCAATTGGTACAGCGATGATGAGCGCATAGATAATTCACGTATCGCGCTGTTGTTCAGCCAAAGTATCCGTCGCAATCCCGATGGCGGCTACTATCTGCAAGTGGCCGAGGAGCGCGCGCCGATCACGGTCGAGGATACTCCATACGTGGTCAAGTCGGTCGAGGACGATGCGCAGGGCCTCGGGCTGGTGCTCAACGACGACCAACGCGAGCGGCTCGACCCGGCCACTCTCGAAGTGGCGCCCGATAATGTCCTGTATTGCCGGGTTAAGCATGGAGAGTTCCGCGCGCGTTTCCTGCGCAATGCCTACTACCATTTGAGCGCGCGCTTCCTTAGCGACGAGGCCGGCGGCTTCGCGATCATGATCGACGGCCGGCGCTATCCCATCCGTGCGAAGCCCGCGGCGGCTGGGGAAAAAGACGCCGCATCGTGAAGCCAACCGCAGGCGAGCCGGCCTTGCATATCGTGCTCGTGCGGCCGGAAATTCCGCAAAATTCAGGTTCGATCGGGCGTTTGGCGGCCGCTACCAGGACGCGCCTGCATCTGGTCGGGCCATTGGGGTTTTCGTTGGCCGACCGTTACCTCAAACGCGCCGGCCTGGATTACTGGCCGTTGGTGGACCTGCGCACCTATGCGGACTGGGAGACGTTCGACCGTCTATCCGATGCAGGTGGCAGCCGTTGCAAATATTTTTCCACCCACGCCCGCAACAACTATCTGCAGGCGGATTATCGGCGCGGCGATTGGTTGGTTTTCGGCAGCGAAACCCAGGGATTAGGTGCCGAGTTTTTGCTTCCGCGCGCGGCCGATTCGTATCGCATTCCGATCTTCGAGCCGGGCGTGCGCAGTCTCAACCTGGCCAACGCGGTCTCGATCGTAGTGTACGAAGCCCTGCGTCAGATCGGGCTGCTGGCGGAAAGCTAAGCGGTTTGCCAAATCCGTAGCCGTTTCGTTTTCGTAAGAACTGTCGTTATAATGAGTGTATGCTCGCGGTCAAAGTCATCACGGTGAGAAATTCGGCTGGAATTGTCCTGCCGAAGGAAGTACTCGCACGACTGCACGTAAAAAAGGCCGATCATCTGTCTCTGATCGAAACCGCTAACGGCTACGAACTGGTGCCATACGACCCTGAATTTCAGCGCCAAATGGAGGTGGCCGAAGAAGGGGTACGCCGTTTCCGCAACGCTTTGCGCGAACTTGCCAAATAACCTCGCGGATGACTTCAAAGGAGCCGGTATGGCTCGACGCGAATGTTGTCCGCGCGGTCCGACAGCGCCTCATTAACGAGCACGGCGGGCTCCACGGCATCCGCGACGCCGGTCTTTTGGACTCCGCCTTGGCGCGCCCGCGGAATCTTTTCGCATACGGACGGCGCGACCTTTTCGTCCTCGCTGCCGGTTACGCATTTGGTCTCGCGCAATCACCCGTTTAATGACGGCAACAAACGGATAGCGTTTATGGCTGCTTATATCTTTTTAGTGCGTAACTGCTATCAGCCAGAAATGGAGGAGACCGAGACCGTTCTCCAGATCAACGCGTTGGCGGCCGGAGGGCTAAGCGAGGAAGAACTGGGTCAATGGTTAAGACGCAGCAGCCGCCCGCTGAGATCGCCCACACGTCAAAGGTTTTCATAATTCTATTTGCCGTTCGCGATGTGCCAGTCGGCGTAAAGATAAACGGCGCAGGGAGGAAAGCTCCCCCCCGCCCCGCGCCGTGGTCAGTCGTTATGGCCGTGCGCGGTTAGCGCACCGCTCGAGTCAGGCCGCCTTTTTCTTGCGGCCATTGCCATTGGTGGTCGCCTGCGGCTCCTTGCGCACAATAAACCGCTTGTCGAGCTGGCCCATTTTCTCGACGACGCCGCCGTATTCGAGTTCCGTATAAGGCAGCATCGCAGGACCCGAGAACCCTTGCGCGCGAATTTCCGCCGCCTTGGCCGAGACGTTGTTGCGCACCCAATCCCAGAACGGATGATCGAAGACGTCGACCGGTTCGGTGAATTTGCCTTCGTGTACGCAAAACGCCGCGCAACTCACGATCGGTGGGCCGTCAAAAAACGAAATCGCCGAGTTCTGCTTTGCCGGCATCAAGGGCCCGTGATGGCTGCCGCGCATCGTCCCAGCCACGTAATGGCCGATGCGGAAGGGCGACAGCACTTCGCCCGTGGCGGGGAAGTTGCCCTGCGTGCGCACCAGGCAAACCGGATCGTCCTTGCCGGTGTACGTGCCCGCAATATTGTGCAGGCGCGAGGTTGAAACCGCCGCCGCGATATCATTGTTGGCGCGACTGCGAATCGATTCGACCACAAAGCGCTCATTGTCGCGCAGCAGGCAGGCGATATCGTAGAGTTCCTCGGGCGCGTTCAGTTCGATCACGCGATCGCCCTCGGTGTGATTCACGTCCATGATGGTGAAGGTGAAGCCCTTGGCCATCTTGGGCGACAGCAGCAGTCCCGCGCAGTGCATCGGGTCGGTGAAGGCGAGATAGAGTGGCAGGTTGTAGGCGCCCGGGTCGGTCTTGTCGGCGGCAAAGAACAGGAATGGCTCGTTAGGGCGCTCTTCAAATTCGATTTCGCAGGAGGCGGGCCCCAATCCGCGCACGTTGCCGGAAAAGGCATCTTTGAGCAAATCCTGGCCGGCGCCGTAAAGACCCTGTTCGCGGGCCACCTTGGTCCCCGTCATAAAGGCGTCCCACGCCAATTCATGCACCCGCGAGTCGTTGACGCCGCGTTCGTGCGCCATCAGCAGGGCAACATCGTCACCGGTTGAGCTGACGAATAAGTCGAGCAGTAATTTCTTGCCCTTTTCCCGTACGAACTGTTCGACGGTTTGCTTCAGTTTGGCGCTGGGTCTGATGTGTCCGCCGATCGATCCCACGTCGGCCTTGATAACTGAGATTGTGGTTTTCATGCTGTTGCCTCCAAGCCGGCTCGAGCTGGTTGGTTGAGCCTCCCCCGCTTGTGATTATTTCGTCCACGCATCCAGCGCACCCACGTCATAGCTTTTTTCAATCGGCCCACTAATGTCCGCGCACCGCACAGGTGCCGCAGCCGCCACATTGTCCGGCGGGCTTCTTCCGGACGCCGATCGCATAACCCTCGGCTTCGAGTTCGGCCGCGGTGATCCATTCCAGCGGCGTGCCGATGACGGTGTCGCAATGCACGCAATGGCGCCGTTCCGCGGCGCTGTCATAGTCGAGATAAGTGAGCACGATTCGCTCACATTGACCGCATCGCGCGGTCGGAAAGGACGCTGAGCCGGATGCCGTTTCGCTCATAACGCTGAGTCTTTTATAGTAGCCCCCGCTATTCAGGCAAATCAAACCGCCATACTTTATGGCAATTATCTGATTTACGCCCGACCACGGGCAAGCTCCGCCCGGTGCGAATTGTCTATACAATGCCATCGGACTATCCATAAATGTCAAATGTTACGGAATCTCACACCGGATCCGCCGAAACCCTCGCGCGGCGCATCGACGGCCATCAACTGACCGCCATTGACACCGGCATCTGGCGCTTGGTCCTCAGCCAGTTGACCCCGTTTCGCGCGCGCGTCGGATGGTTCTATCTCGCCGTCACGCTGGCGCCTGCGGACAGTGAATCGTCGCTCTCGCCGCTGATGGAGGGAATTGTTAGCGGGGGCGGCCGGGGCGTAAGGCCGTGGTTCGAATGCCGCCTGTTTCCCATGGTGAAGGCCGCCGGCGGCGATATCAACACGCGCGCGCTTGGTCTGGAAGCGGGTCTAGTCGATTTGCTCGGCGCATTGGTGCCGGACGGCGGACATATGATGGTGGACTACGAAACATCGGGGCAGGCCGATACGCACGCGGAACTGCTGCTGGGCGTACCGCCGCTGGCGACCTATCTGGGCGCGCTGATGTTTGACGCTGGCTTTCGCGGCGAATTAAAGGACTGGTATTTTTCCGAGGGCGGCCATGAAGGTCCGCGCAAGCTCCAGGCCAATAAGTCACCCAGTCCAAAAGCCGCCGCCGCCGCCATGCGTAATCATCTCACCACTTTGCGCACGTTCGTGAAGCGTTCCGGACCCGCACCTCAGCTCAGCACCGACATCTTCGCGCGGGCGGTCGCGCGCGCCCGCTCGCTGTTGCGCGAATACGGCACCGGGCCGAGCCATCATGGAGCCGAGCACACTAGGCGGAGGCGCAGCCTAAGCGAGCATGCCAGTGTAACGAAGTGAAAGGAGCAGGCGGGTCCGCGAGCCGCGTTCAGGGTAACGAGTCCGCGCGGTGCGTTAAAAAATTACGCGTGCCCCAGGTGCGGGAGTCCGTGAAAGGGAAAGCCGTCATGACGCCGTACGTTGATCCAGCCGAACAACTGGTGGTGGAAGTCTACACGCGTGATATTGAACGCTCGCGCGATTTTTATGAGGCGTTCTGCTTCGACGTGATCCGCGATGAGGGCGATTTCATCGAATTGCGATGGGAGCGCAATAGCTTTTTGCTGGAGCAGGTGCGTGACACGCCCGAGTTTCCCACTGCCGCTGTCAACGTGCGCATCATGGTGCCCAACGTCGATGATTATTGGCGGCGCGCGCAAAAGCTCGATGCGCGTATTTTGCGTCCACTGGCGGACCGCTACTACGGCTTGCGCGATTTCACGATGGCGGGACCCGACGGTCTGGCGCTGCGATTCGCCACGCGGCTGGCCGCTTTAGGCAAATAAACCTGGCGTTTGCGTCAATGGAGTGCCGACGCTTCAGCGTTTGATAACCGGCGTTTCCGAGCCTTGTTCGTGCGTCAGGAAGAGCGGGAGAAGTATCGTCCGCGGAATGTTGCCGATCTCCGCGCGGTGTTCGAAGAGAAAGCGGAGAGGCCGAACCGGGATTCTTGACCCCGCCAGCGCCAATGATTGTTTGTCATTTCGGGCGCGCTTGCGCAGCCGGAGACGGAGCGAGCGGACTCATCTTCGCGCCGGCCTTGCGGAATTCAAAAACAGACAGACTTCGGGATGGCAAAAAAGAGTTTCCGCTAGAACGGCAATCCCACGTAGTTTTCCGCGAGCGTCTGTGCGGCCGCGCGCGAACTGGTGACGTAATCGAGTTCGGCCACCTGGCGACGCTGGTCAAAGGCGTTTTCTTCCGGAAAACGATGCAGCATCGAGGTCATCCACCACGAGAAACGCTGCACCTTCCAGATCCGCCGCAGACAGGTGTCCGAATATACGTCGAGCAGCTCGTGTGAGCCGGTGCGATAGAATTCACCCAACGCGCGCGCCAGCACGCGCACGTCCGCGACCGCCAGATTAAGGCCCTTGGCTCCCGTCGGCGGCACGATATGGGCGGCATCGCCGGCCAGGAACAGGCTGCCGTAACGCATCGGCTCGACCACCAGGCTATTCATCTCGGTGATACCCTTTTGCACGATCGGGCCTTCGCCGAGATGAAAGCAGTCGCGGGTGGCAAAGCGGCGCTGCATTTCCCCCCAGATGCGATCGTCAGGCCAATTCGCAATCGCCTCATCGCGCGCACATTGCAGATAAAGCCTGCTGAGTCGCGGCGAGCGCATGCTGTGCAAGGCGAAGCCGCGCTCATGGCGCGCGTAGATCAGCTCCTGCGACGATGGCGCCACCTCGGCCAGAATGCCCAGCCATGCGAAGGGATAAACGCGCTCGTATACTGTCAGCGCGCCATCCGGGACGCTGGGGCGGCACACGCCATGAGAACCGTCGCACCCGGCGATAAAATCGCATCGCAGCTCGCGCGCCGCGCCATCGTGGCGGAAACGAATGCGCGGAGCGTTGGCGTGGAAATCCTCAATCGCGACGTCTTCCACTTCGAACAGCACCTGGCCTCCGGCGGCCAGCCGCGCGTCGGTCAAGTCCTTGACCACTTCCGCCTGCGGATAAATGGTGATGGTGCGGCCGCCGGTAAGTCCGCTCAGGTCGATACGATGGCCGCGGCCCTCAAAGCGCAACTCAATCCCGTGATGGACCAGGCCGAGGCGCTGGAGCCGCTCACCCACACCGGTTTCGATCATCAGATCGACCGTGCCCTGTTCGAGCAGGCCGGCGCGCACGCGCTCCTGCACGTATTGGCGGCTGCGCGTCTCGATCACCACCGACTCGACGCCCGCGCGATGAAGCAGATGCGCGAGCATCAGTCCGGCCGGGCCGGCGCCGACAATTCCGACTTGCGTGCGCATGCGCTTGGGCTCGTTGCTACGACGCCGTCTGGTTAGCCGCGATGCTTAAGCGGTGCGCTTGAGGACCAGGACCGGAATCTGGCGCCGGGTCTTTTTCTGGTAATCGGCAAAGATCGGCATTTGCTGGGCGTGCCGCTCGAACAGGGTGCGGCGCTCATCGCCGGCAGTGACGATGGCCTCGGCCGTGAACTTTTCCGCGCCAAGTTCGACCGTCGCGCGCGGGTGGGTGAGCAAATTGTGATACCAGGGCGGATTATGATCACTGCCGCCGTAGGAGGCGAGAATGACGATGCGATCGCCGTCGCGGGTATAGACCAACGGCCGCGTCAGTGCCCGGCCGGTCTTGGCGCCGGTCGTGGTCAACAGCAGAACTGGCATGCCCTTCATCTGGCCGCCGACGGTGCCCTGGTTGGCGCGGAATTCTTTGATCACGCCGTGGTTGAATTCGTCCATCGCTCGCCGATCCGCCAGCAACCGTTCGCTTGCTTGATGCATCTCATCTCGTGAATCCGGCATAACATCTCCCTCGTCACGCGCTAATGGAAAGATGGACAGCCCCTGATGACGGTAGCCCAATCCGCGATTACGGCACAATCGGCACAACCGCCAACGAGTGCAATGGTCCGAACACTGGCCGCGGTGGCCCGCATAACGGCGCACCCTCCAATTAGTTGCATCATGCAACGTAATCTTGTAAAGTGCTGGGCATGCGGCGCAAGACCTTCGCCCATATGAACTGTTCGGTTGCCCGCGCGCTCGAGCAAATCGGCGAATGGTGGACGTTCCTGATCATCCGCGAGGCGTTCATGGGCACGCGCCGTTTCGAGCAATTCCAGCGCCACCTCGGGATCGCGCGCAATATCCTTGCGGTGCGGCTCAAGAAGCTGGTCGGGCGCGAAATCCTCGAGCGGACGGTGGACGCCGCCGACGGACGCCGGGTTGAATACCGGCTGACCGCCAAGGGGCGCGCTTTGTTCCCGCTGATGATGGCGCTGCGGGAATGGGGCGATCATTGGGTGATTGGGCTCGAACGCGCACCGGTGCTGATCCTGGATCGCGCGAAGCGCGAGCCGATCGCGACGCGTGTGACGAGCCGTGACGGGCGCGAGTTGGGACCCGCCGACGTGATTGCGTTGCCCGGCCCCGGCGCCGCCGCCGCAACCCGCGCGCGACTGTATCGTCGCGAGGGCGCCGCGGGAGGCGGAAGATCTCCGTTACACTCGGAATGATCGAACTACGCTTGTGGGCACGTGCATTTAGTGAGACGAGCAAAGATAGGATTTCCCGTTTTTGAGGTGTTAAATGGAAAACATCACCAGCGTGGACGAACGTGACAGCGCCAGCGCCGTGCGGGCGCCGTTCAACTATCTCGCCGTGATGGCGGCGAAACCGTATAACTATACCTACACGCCGCTCGACGGCGCGCCGCTGACTAATCGGCGCGTGGCCAAGGAAACGGTAGTGGTGCGCAACGGTCGCGACAATGCTGAACGGTTGACGTTGGACCGCGAGGGTTTCGCTTTTTTGCGTTACCCGAGCACGATGCGTGATTTTTACGATGACGGCGAAGTTCGCGCGGTCTATTATCCCGAATGCGAACGGCTTTTGCGTGAAGCGACTGGCGCGGCGCGCGTGGTCGTATTCGATCATATCGTGCGCAATGCGGCGCGCTCGAAAGCGGGCGAAAAGGCCATCAAGCAGCCCGCAGCGGGAGTACACAATGACTATACGCTGAACTCGGCGCCGCAGCGGGTGCGTGATTTTTTCCCGGATACGGCCGGCGCGTTGCTGCAAAGCCGTTTCGCCATCATCAACGTGTGGCGGCCGATCAGCGGCCCGGTGCGGGAATCGCCGTTGGCGGTATGCGACGCGCAAAGTCTCAGACTGGACGATTTCGTCGCCAGCGATCTGATCTATCCGAACCGGCGCGGCGAGACCTACGCGGTAAACTACAGTCCGCGACATCGCTGGTACTATTTTCCGCGGATGATGCCGGAAGAGGCCTTGTTGTTGAAGTGTTACGACACCAGCGAGGACGGCCGCGCCCGCTTCACCGCTCATACCGCGTTTATCGATCCGAACAGCCCGCCCGATGCGCCGGCGCGCGAGAGTATCGAAACACGCGCGTTCGTGTTTTTTGCGCCCTCCAATTAGCGCGGCGAGAAATTTGTCGTCCCGGGCGAACATTGCCCGGACCAGGGAGATGAATCATGGCTGAAACAAAACCGGTCGCGGTGGTGCTCGGAGTTGGACCAGGGCTGGGCGCCGCGTTGGCGCGCCGCTTCGCAAGTCAATACGCGGTTGCGATCGGCGCCCGCCGCGCCGATTACCTGCGTTCGTTGGCCGGGGAAATCCGCGAGCGCGGCGGCGTGGTGCTGGAACTCCCCTTTGATGTTGGTAATCGCGCGGAACACGAGGCCGCTTTCCGCACCGTAGCCGAGCGGCTGGGCGAGCCCGAGCTGCTGCTGTACAACGCCGGCAGCGGCAACTGGGGCACGATTGTGGAAATCACGCCCGAGCAATACGAAGCCTCATGGCGGGTCAACGCTTACGGTGCCTTTCTGAGCGCACGGCAGGTGGCACCCGGTATGATCGCGCGCGGCCGCGGCACCATGCTCTTTACCGGCGCGACCGCCGGAGTGAAGGCTGGCCCGAAGTCGATCGCGTTTGGCCCGGCGAAGTTCGCGATGCGCGGGCTGGCCCAGTCGCTCGCGCGCGACCTTGGTCCCAAGGGCATCCACGTCGCCTGGATCAACATCGACGGCGGCATCGATATTCCCGGCCGTAGTCACAGCAGGCCTCATGACGAGGACTTGCTCAAGCCCGAGGCGATTGCCGAGACTTACTGGCATCTGGCGCATCAAGATCGCAGCGCGTGGACGATGGAACTGGAGGTGCGGCCCTTCAAGGAGAAATTCTGAGACGCTGATTTCACAAGGCGAACGCAAGTGATGATGCTGCCACCGTGGCTTGCGCAGCGGCGATACGCGGTGATATCACGATATCGCTATGGCTCAACTGGTGGTGCGGCATCTCGAGGAAGAACTGAAAAGACGCCTGCGGCGCCGGGCTGCGCGCCGCGGGTGCAGCGTGGAAGAGGAGGTTCGCGAGATTCTGCGCAACGCGCTAAAGGATGAAACTGTGCGCGTTTCCCCGCTTGGCTCGCGTATCGCGGCGCGCTTCAGCCGACAGGGCCTGGCTGAGGAATTGCCAGAGTTACGCGGGTACGTGGCCGAGCCCGCCCGCTTTGCGTGATTATCCTTGACACCAACGTGCTGTCCGCTCTGATGCGCGCGAAACCTGATGTCCGGATTGTGGTTCGGCTCGATCAACAAGCCCCGCCCTCGATCTGGATCACCGCGATAACCGTGTTCGAGGCGCATTTTGGCATCGCGTTATTGCCATCAAGCCGTCGTCGTCAAGCAATCGAACTCGCTTTTTCCAAGCTTCTGACCGAAGACCTTGAGGGGCGGGTGCTGGATTTTGACGCGGCCTCGGCCGCGCATGCGGCTATACTAGCCGCTGAGCGGCAACGCGCCGGCCGTCCGGTTGACTTCCGCGATACACAGATCGCCGGTATCGCTTTGGCGCGGCGAGCAACCCTCGCAACGCGCAACGTCACTCATTTTGAAGGCTTATCGGTGCCGGTAATAAATCCTTGGGAGACATAGCCATCCCCGATACCGGCAGGGAAGTCCCCGGCCAGCAATCGGCAATTGCGTCTCGCTGGAGAGCGAACGCCGGGATTTTCGCTACTGCCGCATACGCTTGATTTCGTCGAGCAGCACGCGCTCATGGTCTTGCGGCTTGACCTTTTCGTAGGTCTTGCGCACGGTGCCGCTGGGGTCGAGCACGAAACTGGTGCGGTCCCAATAATGATTGCCTTTGAATTCGCTTTGCCCGATTCCGCACGCCTTCATCAGGCTTGCTTGCGGATCCGCCAGCAAATCGATGGTAAAGCTGAACTTGTCGCAGAAATGCTTATGCGAGGTGACATCGTCCTGACTGACGCCGACCACATGGATACCGGCGGCGTCGAAATCGGCTTTGCTTGCGGTGAAAGACTTGCCCTGAATGGTGCAGCCGGGCGTGTCGTCTTTGGGATAAAAGTAAACCACCAGCCATTGGCCGGCAAAGTCGCTGAGCCTGATGTTTTTGCCGTCCTGGTTGGGCAGGGCGAAATCCGGAAATTTATTTCCCGCTTCGAGCATGGCGCGTGGCTATCCTTTCTTCGACTGATCTTCAACCGATCCGCATCGGGTTAAGCTTGCCGAGCTAGACTATCACGTCGTGACGAGGTCCCGACAAGCGTCGGCGATGAATTCAGGATCGCGACGGAAGCTTTAGGCGGTTGGCGGCGTGCGTCTGGATGCGCACGCGCCGTATACTTTAAGTCAACGGAGCTTCCCTCAACTAATCGGCGAGACGATATTCGGACAAGGAGCAAAGCATATGCAGATGGGAATGGTTGGCTTGGGCAGAATGGGCGCCAATATGGTCCGGCGCCTGTTGCGTGGCGGCCACGAGTGCGTGGTGTTCGACGTCAATCACGAAGCCGTACAGGGAATGGTCAAGGAAGGCGCGCTCGGAGCGGCCTCGCTGGACGATTTCACCAGCAAGCTGCGTCCGCCGCGAGTGGCCTGGATGATGGTGCCGGCGGGCGTGGTCGAGGGCACCGTGACCGATTTGGCCAAGCGCTTTGAGCGCGGCGATATCATCGTGGACGGCGGCAATTCCTATTACATCGACGATATCCGCCGCGCCAAAACACTCCAGCAACGCGGGCTTCATTATGTCGATTCCGGCACGAGCGGCGGAGTCTGGGGACTCGAACGGGGTTTCTGCCAGATGATCGGCGGAGAACCCGACGTGGTGAAGCATCTGGACGCGATTTTCGCCACGCTGGCACCGCCGATTGATTCGGCGCCGCGCACGCCCGGACGCGAGCGGGCAGGCGGTGGCACGGCCGAGCACGGTTATCTGCATTGCGGATCCAACGGCGCGGGCCATTTCGTCAAAATGGTTCACAACGGCATCGAGTACGGCATCATGGCGGCCTATGCCGAAGGGATGAACATCATGGGCAACGCCAACGTGGGTAAACAGCACCGTCGCGAGGATGCGGAGACCACGCCGCTGCGCAATCCCGAGCTCTATCAGTACGATTTGAATCTTACTGAAATCGCCGAAGTATGGCGCCGCGGCAGTGTAATCGCGTCGTGGCTGCTCGACCTCACCGCCAGCGCGCTGCTGGAGGACCCAAAGCTGGAGAAATTCGCCGGCCGCGTATCGGATTCGGGCGAGGGACGCTGGACCATCGAGGCGGCGATCGACGAAGGCGTGCCGGCTCCGGTGCTGACCGCGGCCTTGTACGAACGCTTCAGCTCGCGCGGTGCGGCGGGTTTCGCCGACAAACTGCTCTCGGCGATGCGTTATGAGTTTGGCGGCCATGTGGAAAAGAAAAGCTGACCCAATGCAGGAGATTTTATGAAGGCGACAAAAATATTACACGAAGCCGGCCAAAGCTTGTGGCTCGATAATATTACGCGGGCGCTGCTCAATAGTGGCGGGCTCAAGCGTTATATTGACGAACTATCCCTGACCGGACTCACTTCGAATCCGACGATTTTTGATCACGCGATCAAGAACAGCAGGGACTACGATGACGAAATCTTAAAGAAGGCCTCCGCCGGACTCGAAGGCGAAGCGCTGTTCTTCGAGATGGCGCTGGAGGACTTGCGGCGTGCCGCCGATCTGTTCGCTCCAGTGCATCAGCGGACCAACGGAGTTGACGGCTGGGTCTCGCTGGAGGTTTCACCCAAGCTCGCCTTTGATACCGCCGCGACGATCGTCGCGGTTAAGGATTTGCATCGGCGCGCGGCGCGTCCCAATTTGTTTTTGAAAATTCCCGGCACCCGTGAAGGTGTCCCGGCAATCGAGGAGGCAATCTTCTCCGGCGTGCCGGTCAACGTCACGTTGTTGTTTTCGCGCGAACAATATCTGGCCGCCGCGCAAGCATATATCCGCGGAATTGAGCGCCGCCTCGAGGCCGGGCTCAATCCGCATGTCGGTTCGGTCGCTTCCATTTTCGTCAGCCGCTGGGATGTCGCGGTGGCGCCGAAGGTGCCCGACGCGTTGCACGGTCGTTTAGGTATTGCGATGGCGCAGCGAATTTACAAGGCTTATCGCGAGCTGCTGGCCTCCGACCGCTGGCTGCGGCTGCTCAACTTCGGCGCGCGCTCGCAGCGTATTTTGTGGGCCAGCACCGGCACCAAGGACCCCAAGGCGTCCGACGTCCTCTACATCCAATCGCTGGCCGCGCCCCATTCGGTGAATACCATACCCGAGAAAACGCTGCACGCGCTGGCCGACCATGGGGAAATTGGCGCGATGCTGCCGCACGATGGCGGCAAGGCGGAAAGCGAGCTGGCCGAGTTCACCCGCGCCGGCGTCAACCTCGATGAGTTGGCGGAGCAACTGCAGCGCGAAGGCGCCGCCTCCTTCGTCAAGTCGTGGAACGATCTGCTGGCGTGCCTGGTCGAGAAGAGCACCGCGCTCAAACAGGCGAGCTGAGCGGGGAGGGCAATTATAGATGACCACGAAGAGCTTGCCGCTGGCGCAGCGCCCGGCATGGAAGGCGCTCGAACGGCATTATGAAAAGATGCGCGACGTGCACCTGCGGACGCTATTTGCCGAAGACCCGTCGCGAGGCGAGCGTTTCACCATCACCGAGGCCGGGCTTTGCTTCGATTATTCGAAACACCGCATTACCCGGGAAACCGTAAGCCTGTTGCTGACTTTGGCCAATGAGGCGGGCTTGCAAGAGCGGACCGACGCGATGTTCTCGGGCGAAAAGATCAATCTGACGGAAAAACGCGCCGTGCTGCATGTCGCGCTGCGCGCCCCACGCGGCCAATCGATCAAGGTCGACGGCAAGGACGTGGTGCCCGAAGTGCATGAAGTGCTCGACCGTATGGCGGATTTCAGCCGTCGCGTGCGTGACGGTTCGTGGCAGGGGCATACCGGCAAGCGGATTCGCAACGTCATCAATATCGGGATCGGCGGTTCCGATTTGGGCCCGGTGATGGCCTACGAGGCATTGCGCCATTACAGCGACCGCGATTTGACGGTGCGCTTTGTCTCGAACGTTGACGGCACTGATTTTTTTGAAGCCACGCGCGACCTGGACCCGGCCGAAACGCTCTTCATCATCTCGTCAAAGACTTTTACCACGCTCGAGACCATGACCAACGCGCGGACCGCGCGCCAATGGAACGTGGCGGCGCTGGGAGAAGATGCCGTTCCCAATCACTTCGTCGCGGTCTCGACCAATGCCGGCGAGGTGGCCAAATTCGGCATCGACACGCGCAATATGTTCGGCTTCTGGGACTGGGTCGGCGGCCGCTATTCGATGGACTCGGCGATTGGACTGTCAACCATGATCGCGATCGGGCCGGAGAACTTCCGCGCGATGCTGGCGGGCTTCCACGCCATCGATGAACATTTCCGCACCGCGCCGCTGGAGCGCAACATCCCGGCCCTGATGGGCTTGCTGGCGATTTGGTACAACGATTTCTTTGGCGCGCAGACCGTTGGCGTGTTTCCCTACGAGCAGTATCTGAAACGCTTTCCAGCCTATCTGCAACAGCTCACGATGGAGTCCAACGGCAAGCACGTAACGCTCGAGGGAACGGCGGTTGATTATCAGACTGGCCCGATCTTCTGGGGCGAGCCGGGCACCAACGGCCAACATTCGTTTTATCAGCTTATCCATCAGGGCACCCGGCTAATCCCGTGCGACTTCATCGGCTTCACGCATCCGCTCAATCCGCTGGGGCGCCACCATGATCTGTTGATTGCCAACGTTCTGGCGCAGGCCGAGGCGTTGGCCTTCGGCAAGACGCCCGAGCAGGTCAAAAGCGAGGGCACACCGGATTGGCTGGTGCCGCATCGCGTCTGCGAGGGCAACCGGCCGTCCACCATGATTTTCGCCGAGCGGCTTACGCCGGAGACGTTGGGAAAATTGGTCGCACTGTATGAGCATAGCGTGTTCACGCAGGGAGTGATTTGGAATATCGATTCCTTCGATCAATGGGGCGTTGAGTTGGGCAAGGTCCTGGCGCTCAAGATTATTCCCGAGTTGGAGAACGTGGCCGAGCCCGCGCTGACGCATGACAGTTCCACCAACGGCCTGATCCGGCATTACCGCAAGGCGCGTGGCCAGGGCGCGTGAACAGTCAGCGAAGCGGGTGACACATAAACTGGCGAATTTCCGCATGGGCAGCGGACGCTTTTTGGAGCATACTGCAGCCTATCAAGCAGGGAGGAAATCCATATGAAGCTCGCCAGACTTTTGGGGATCGCGATTGTGGTTTTGCTTGCCCTGACTGCTCTCATTATGACAACCGGGACGGCAATGGCCCAGGAGGTTCAATGGCAACGGATTATCGGCATCCAAGTGGGTGGCAACGTGGTTGGCTCAGGGACCGGAAAGGTCACGGGGGCGGCGCCCTGGGAGACCACTCGCGGGTCGGCTGAAGTCGACCTGAGCGACGGTGAGGCGCGATTCTTTGTGCAAGGCCTGATCCTGTCTGTCGGGAGTTTCTCGACCCTCAGTGGGCTGCCGATCGGAACACCGGCGGGAGTGACCGAGGTCAAGGGCACGCTGGTATGCAATGTCGACGGCAGCACCAACAGCGGCAATTCGGTGCTGATCGACACACCGACGGTACCGCTCGATTCGCAGGGCAACGCGTTTTTCCGCGGCGATCTGACGAGCACGCCGCCGTCCGTTTGCGACACGGCGGCGGACGATGTTTTCCTGATTCGAATCGTCAAGCCAACCAGTTTCGCCAATTTCTGGATTGCGTTTGGAGCCGTACAGAGCGTTGAGAATCAAGATTAGCGGAGAACGACATTCCCTTTGCGACGCGCCGGGCAAGATGACGGAAAATACCGGCTAGAACCAAAAATGCCTGGAGAGAATCGCGATAGGCATGCTTAGCGCGATTCATATCCGGCGCGCACCGCAAAATTCGAGCGTCGTGATCCGTGGCGCAAGGCGGTGGCAGGGCCGAATTGACGTGGACTGAAAACGTCCCGCCCGAGAATTGGTCACATTTCAGCAGCGTCGACGAGGAGCCGCGCGCCGCACCTCGAACTGCGATCCAATGACGCGGAATATCTACGATAACGAGGAATTTTTCGCGGCTTACAGCCGCCTCGAACGTTCGGTCTATGGCCTCGAAGGCGCGCCGGAATGGCCGGTGCTGCGTAGCATGCTGCCGAAGGTGCGCGGGCGTCGCATCCTGGACCTCGGATGCGGGTTCGGATGGTTTTGCCGTTGGGCGCACGAACAGGGCGCAGCCGAGGTGCTGGGTATCGATATTTCCGCGAAGATGCTGGCGCAGGCGAAGGTCTTGACCCATGACGGCGTCAGCTATCTCCGCGCTGACCTGGAGACCCTCGCTTTGCCCGCGACGAAGCTCGACTTGGTGTACAGTTCATTGACGTTTCACTATGTGGAGCGTCTGGACGCGCTGTTTGGAACGATACACGCATCACTGGTCCCGGGCGGCAAGCTGGTCTTTTCAGTGGAGCATCCCATAATGACCGCGTCCGCCAGCGCGGACTGGATCGATATCGCGGGTCGCCAGATATGGCCGGTCAACGGTTATTTCGACGAAGGGCCGCGCTCGACCGATTGGCTCGTCAAGGCTGTAATCAAGCGGCATCGAACGGTGGCCAGTTATGTCAACGCACTGCTTGAGCGTGGGTTCGCGCTATCCGGTTTTGAGGAGTGGAGCCCCAGCGAAGAACAGGTTCGAGTGCGGCCGGACTGGACGGTCGAGCGTCAGCGCCCGTTTTTCCTGCTGATCGCCGCCACCCGCTAAGGAAGCTCTGCGGAAGTCTGATCTGCATTCCGAGCAGGAATCGCGGAATCTGTTCTTTTCCTTCGGTTTTCTCCGGGATTCCTCACTTATTTTTGAGCGCACCTCGCGGACTCGTTTGCTCGCTTCGCCTGCGGCTACGCTGGCGGCAGACTCCATTCGGAATGACCGCAGAGGCCTGCGCAGAGGTTCCCTGAGTTGACGCCGACAGGACCACCGCCTTGGAAACCGAAGTACCGCGCGTGCTTCTGAGCGGAGTTAGACCCGGCTTACAGTTCAATTATGTAGCCATCCGGATCACTGACGTAAGCGTAAGGATGGCCGGGGGCATGCTCGCCGCGGCTTAGGATCGTGCCGCCGGCGTCGCGCACCTCGGCGACTGCCTTATCAATGTCCCCCTTGTTCTTTAGCCCGAAGCCAAAATGACTCACGCCCCCGCCGCCGACGGGCGCCGCGGATTCCGCTTCATACAGGGTGATGAGGTCGTGCGCGCCGGGTGTGTTGAGGAAGACCATCTTGTCGCCTTCCCAGAAGCGCACTTCGAGCCCGAAGACCTGCTGATAGAATGTCACGGAACGCTTGATGTCACGCACATTGATATTCAAATGGCTCAGGCCGTACGTCTCCACCATCGCACAATACTCCTCTAATGATTATGAATACCCAGGCGTTGCCGCGCCGACGGCTGATAGCGCGTGGTTCAGGAACGACCTTCCTGCAACGCGTCGTCGAGCGCACCGATATTGATGTGATGGCCCTGCGCCATCACGCGCAGGAAAGCGCGCAAGGGTTCGTCGCCGATAGTCGGCAGGTTTTCGTCGATTTTCCGAATCACCCAGCGTTGCCCGCGATTGAGCAGCTCGAGCTTGCCTCTGAAATCTTCCACCGCGCGCACCTTCTCGACGAAATCGCCAGTTTTGTTTGATGCTGTGCCGCCGAGCCGCCGCACATGAGCGTTGAGCTCGCCGGCGTAATAACCCTCGTCGTGGCCGACCTTCTTGAGCAACTCGCGCAGCTCGAGGTCGTGCGCCTGTTCGGTAAGTTCGTGCAGTACGCGCCCGCCAGCGCGTTCCGCTTCGCCCAGGGAATTGAGAAAAGCTTCGAGTTGATTATCCATCGTCATTATCCTGTGCGTATTTGCATCAAGCTTATCATGGGCACGCCGCGGCGATCACATGCGCGGAACCAATGGACAGTAGACCTCCCCGCGCATGCGGGACCGCAGCAGGACTCGTCCGACGACCCGCAGCAGCGGAGTCAGCGTCCGGGGCCAGGGCGCCGAGGCGCGGTCGATCACCTGGGCGCCCAGAACTTGCGCGATGATACCCGGCCGATGCGGCAGCTCTTCAATCCGGACCTTCTGATTGGCTGGAATTTTGGCCAGGGCCTTGGCTTCGAGTAGCGCCGTGTTGAAATCGCCGAGCTGGTCGACCAGCTTGAGCGGCAGCGCCTGATCGCCCATCCAGACGCGCCCCTGCGCGATTTGGTCGACCTTTTCGATGGGTAAGTGGCGGCTTTTGGCCACAATCGCAACGAACTGCTGGTAAGTGTCGCCGAGGATCTGATTTTTGAAAATCTCCTGCTGCTGCGGGGTGAAATCCGTGAAAGCGTCAAACATGGTGGCGTTGGCGCCGCGCGCGATCCCGCCGTTGTTGATACCCAGCGCCTGCAACGCGCCCGCCACATTGAACTTGCCGCCCAGCACCCCGATTGAGCCGGTAAGCGTGCCCGGCTCGGCGACGATCCGGGCGGCCGGCGTGGAAATCCAGTAACCGCCCGAGGCCGCATAGGCGCCCATGCTGACCACCACTGGTTTTTTCTTCGCGCAATTCGCCACCGCGCGCCGGATAAGCTCGGAGGCAATCACCGAGCCGCCCGGTGAGTTGACGCGGAAAATCACCGCGCGCACGCCGTCGTCATCACGCGCCCGGTTGAAGGCCTTGACCATTTCATCCGAACCCATCGCCTCGCCACCCGGCGACAGAATGGGATCGAAGCCGCCGCGGCCGCGCTGAATCGCGCCGACTCCATAAATCACCGCGATATGCGGACCGCCGCCCCATGACGAGTAGATGGTTGGCTGCGCATAATCGGCATAATCGACCAGCGCGTGATGTTCGCCGCGATAATTTTTCATGCGCGCGTCGAACTGGTCCTCATATTCGAGGCGGTCAAGCAGATGCGCCTTCAGTCCATCCTGGGCGGTCAGCGGCGCGCGATCGATCAGGGCCTTCACCACAGCGGAGGTGAGGTGGCGATGCTGGGCGACAGTGGCGACAATCTGATTGAACATATCGTCGACCATCGCGTTGTCTTCCTCGTACTGGCCCGGCGTGAAATTCTTCTGCGTGAGAATATTGGCGGCGTCCTTGTACTTGCCGATCGCGTGAAATACGGGCGTGACTTTGATCCAGTCGAGAAACCCGCGCGCGAACAGTTCGCGGATCCTCACACCGAGCAAATTCAATTCTCCGCGCGGCATCATCGACACCTCGTCGGCGTCGCTGGCGACCAGGTAAGGTAGATTGCCAAAACCCGATTCACCCGCCGTTTCCAAATACGCGGCCACCCATTTTCCATGACGCCTGAACTCGCTGATCATCGCGTCGAGTTCTTGCGCGTCGGCCAATTGCATCTGCGGGTCGATTACTTCGACTGCCAGCCCGACGAAACGCGGATCGTTCTCGCCCATCCGCAGCGCGCGCCTGACCGTGTCGAGCGGGGTCTGTTGTTGACTGACCAGGCCCAGGCGTGACGATGCGCGCTCGACCACCGGCCCGTTGATTTCGAGCACCAGCACCGAGCCGGGATGATAGCGATGAGAGAGCCACTGACTGACCAGGATGGCGACGAACACGATTACGGCCAGCACCACCAGCCGCAACACCCATTTGAGCAGTTTCCTCAGCATGCAATCCTCAAGCTCCGCCAGGCTGCTGAAAAAGCATTTTCAAAGCCCGCGCCCTCGTGCTTAGCTCGGCCCACGGGAACGAAGCGGCTTTCATGCGGGCGGAACAGAAAATTCGGATACCTTCGCGAGCATAGTTCTCGCCGCCCCGTGAGGGAACTTCCGGGCCCCTCGGTCATTTCCGCACTTAATCGGTAGGAGTGCGGAACCCCGAAGAAAAACGTCGAGGCGTCCTTTCTTCGGCTCGAAGGCCGAACCGGCGCGAAGATTTATCCTCTGACTTGGCGTCGGGAGTATCGCAACGAGCAGGAGGTCCTTTTCGGTCTTGGCCGGACTTTTCGCATAACCAGGATAAAAGAGGTTAACGCGAAGGATGGATCAAAACGCTGAATTGTCGATGCTGAGGATCAGTGCAATTTTTTCATGGCTGTGAGTGGCGCCTTGGGTAGTGACCTGCCGCCTGAGCAGGCGCGGCTCGACATGGCGCTGATCCGGTTTCAGGTCGATAGATTGAACGAGCGGGATATCCCGCTGCTCTCGGACGTGGCGCGCCGACGGGCCGTGGGACTTCTCGAGCCATGGGAGCGCACGCTCATCAAGCGATTCGAGCAGACGGGCGTTCATGTGCCTGACGATCCCTCCTTGTTGCGAGCCTCAGCCGCCGCGTAGTTTCTTCCATTAGCAGCGCTAATATTTATCTGTCCACGCCACCACTCCGTGACCGCAGCTTCATTCCGCCTTCAAATGGCCATTACGGGTCGCCGTTTTCGCCCCTTACAGGGGGGATCAAACCAAGTTGGCGATGGGGATCAAACCAACTCGCTGGCTACATTGCGACGCGAACCTTTTTTGCCATTGACAGTGAACGAGATCCCCGTCACCCGATTGGGATCGCGAATACCGCTCTTGGCAATTAACCCATTTCGCGGCTCACGTCCAAGAATTTAAGGGCAAAAGCCCATCTCGAGCTTGCCCAGCCACGCCTGATCTCAATGACGACCGGCTGATTACCAGGAATAAGCCAGGCAGTAGCCGTCGAGCGGCAACCTCCAACGCACTTGGCCGCCGTAGTGGTGGTGTGATCGGCACAGTCCGCCAACGGTAAGGTGCGAGCGCATGTTGCGTCAGGCGCAGCAGCAGTTCGGCCGTCGCCCAGCCGAGCAAAGCCGCCGGCTACGACGTCCGAGAACCAATAATGTCATGGGCGCTATGGGCCATGTGGCCTACGCCGCTTTGCATGCTCTTATCCAGGGCGAATGAACCGCCCCACAGGGCGCCCGCACCAGCTAGGGAAGCTCCGCATAAGGAAATTCTGTCATTCTGAGCGCAGCGAAGAATCCCGGATCTTTTTGATTTTGCAAGCTTTTTACCGGGATTCTTCACTAATCTAAACGCACGTCGCGGACTTCTTTGCTCACTCCGCCTGCGGCTACGCTAATGGCGGACTTCGTTCTGAATGACAAACGGAGCTTGTACAGAGGTCTCTTAGCTCAAGGTAAAAGCGTGGCGAACGTAAAAAGCTGTCCGGGCTGGCGGCATGTAGCGGCGCGGTCACGATATCCTCGAGATCGAGTTGCACGTTGTCGGTCAGACAGTCGGAGTCGCGGCTCACCTGGCCGCCCACCACGGCTAGGCTCGGCGCTCGCGGCCGCTGACTAAAGCGGCCCGCCGATTTATTTAGATTCCGGTCACCACCCTCGCGATTTCCGCCCACCGGCCGCACGCGCAGGTTGTCGAGATTTGAAAAATCGAAAGAAGCCCAAGGCTTCGGGTCGGCCTACGAATAACTTAAATTACTCTATCCGTATGCAAGCCGCGACCGTGATAGCTCCGCCCGCGGCCACGCCAGTTGAAGCGACGCCGCGAGCGGTGTTTCTATCGGTCCGCTCGCGGCGCATGAGAGCCTGGCAACCCACCGCGATCATGCTTTCCCGCAGTAGGCCTCCAGCCGATAACCCTGCGGATCGGTGACGAAGGCGGCGTAGTAGTTCTCTCCGTAGTCCTTTCTCACACCGGGTTCGCCGTTATCATGGCCACCGACGCGTAAGGCCGCCTGATGAAAACGGTTGACCGCCTCACGCGTGGGTGCGTCAAGACAGACGTGCAGACCCGAGGTCTCGTCGGCCGCAACCGGCCGCTCCACGGCGAGCACCCAGAATTCCGGCGCCTCGGCGCCATAACCCACCGCTCCGCCGGCCTCATACAAACACTTGTAACCGAGCGGCGCTAAGACGGCATCATAGAAACGGCGCGCCGCAGCCAAGTCCTTCACCCCGATAGAAACGTGGCTAATCATGATCATCCTTCCTCCTTGCTTGCGTTATATATAACCGCCATGACGGTTATATATAAACTGCGGCCGGATGGCCTGTCAACCTCCAAGAGGGTTAGAATAGAATTGTGCAGGCCGGACCGCTCTGGGTGGCGGGGGGCAACGTCAAACTGGAAGGAGATGGGAGCGGGCTATCAGCGAGATGCGGTTGGCGAGTCACTCGACACCAGCATGGTGGCGCCGAATCAGGCGCTGTGCCTTGATTTCGCCAACACCCTGTCATGGCGCGGCGGCGAGCCCGCCGAAAGCCTGCACGGATTCGAAGAGCTCAAGCGCTGGTGTCTCGAGGTCGCGATTCTGAGCCCGCCCGGGGCGCAACGACTGCAGGAATGGTCGGCCCGCTATCCGGTCAAGTCGGCACGGCTCTTGGTCGACGCGCTCGATTTGCGAGAAGTCATTTACCGGGTTTTTCATGCGCGCGCGTCGGCCTGCGCGCCGTCCGATCGCGACCTGGAGTTGCTTAATCGGGCGCTCGACCGCGCGCCGGGGCGTGGCACCCTGGTGCGTCATGGCGATAAGTTTGGCTGGCGGCTGACTCCACGCCCGATTGGCGCGCCTGGATTGCTCGCTCCGGCGCTGTGGTCGGCGGGAGATCTGCTGGTGGGGCCGCAGGCCGCCCGCGTCCGCCAGTGCGGCAATCAGCAATGTCTGTGGCTGTTTCTCGACGACAGCAAAAACGGCAGCCGTCGTTGGTGTTCAATGCGCTACTGTGGCAATCGGGCGAAGGCGCAACGCCATTATCAGCGTAGCAAGGGGCACGCTCCGACCGCTGAGTAGGCCGGCGCACGTGCGGCGTTCAGTGCAAGCGCGGGGCGCGCCAGGCGAAGCGCATTAGCGCCACTGGTGGCCGAGCTGGCGAGTGCGCGAACTACCCTTTTAGGAATGCAAGCCTGCGCGTCGCGTCACAATAATCCGCGAGCCGCTAATCGCGGCTGTTGCGACACTATCCAGTGGCTATACTCAGACCGCCCGACGGCCGATTATCAGACCGATAATAAACAGGATAATAAAGATAACGAAGAGAACTTTGGCAATACCGGCGGCCGTTCCGGCGAGCCCGCCGAAGCCGAAAATTGCGGCAATGATCGCAATGATAAGAAATACTACCGCCCAATAAAGCATATGGATATTTTCCTTTATACGTCCGCAACCGAGTTCGCGGCCATGTAATAATAGTCCCGGAGATGGCCGCGCCTCTGCCGCGTGCGGTTACGGGGTCATCTGGGGTTAATCAGGCACGGTTTCACTTCGATGCGGTCATATCAGACCAGCGTCCTTGAACCACTGCTCGATCAACTCACGAGTTCATAGTGCCATTACCCGGCATCGGGTTGTTCGGCGCGTACGGACCCGATCTCGGGCCATTCGGCGCCGCACCGGAAGAACCGGGAGCCGTGGCCGAACCCGGACTGTTATTGGGCGCGCTCATACCGCCGCCGCCCGACATCGTACCGCTCGGCGTTTCGGCTTGAGCGAGCGCGCTTGGCAAATATGCGCCCGTCAGCGCCAAAGCGCCGCCAGATACAATCACCAGCAGCTTTTTGTTGCGCGTGCGTTTAACCGGTTTCATGCATCACCTCCTGCTTACACGCGCCGGATTGGTGGCCAGTCCGCCGTCGGCGGGGAAGCGCGCGAATCTCCGATTGACGCACGCAAGCGTTATGCCTAAGCCGTTTGGAATAGCGGGTACGCGATTGTTCTATATTGAATGCGCCGATAAGACTGTGAAACGCGTAAAATCGTCCGCAAACCATCAGGCGAAATGAAACGAGGCTGATCCTATGGTCGGTCCTAATCTGCGTTTGACAGGTGTGGGGCGTGTCCGAGGATGCTGGGCCGACGCCGGAGCGCTCATCATATGCTCACGTCGGGGCTTCTTACTTCTTAACGCAGCTCGCGGACCCGCCTGCTCGCCTTCACTGCGTTCCGCCTAATGGCGCACACACACGCTTACGGCGCGATTCTGCTATAAGGGCATTGTCGGGACGCGGTCATAAATAAAGGAGTCGCGCGGCTCCTGGAAAATTTATATGGCGAGGATCGTGATATGGGCGAGATACTTGCGGTTGGCCTGACTCATTACCCGCCTCTCACGGGCTACGACGATCATATGACCGGCATTCTCAAGCGGATGCTGCGCAATCCCGCCCTGCCGGAGAATTATCGCCAAGCCGATGGCTGGCCCGCGCCGATGCGCGCCGAATGGGGCGCCGACGAAGGCACGAGCACCGCCCACCGGCATCGCGCGCAATTGCTGGAGTGGTTCGGTAAGGTGCGGACGGCGATTGACGAGTTCCAGCCGGACTTCATCCTGATGTGGGGCGATGATCAGTACGAAAATTTCAAAGAAGACGTAATTCCGCCTTATTGTATTTACGCGTACGAAACGCTCGAATTCAGCCCGCCGCCGCAAAACGTGTGGGATGATCCGCCCGAGCGCAAATATCATCAGCCGGGTCATCCGGCGGCGGCCCGCTATCTCGCCACGCATCTGCTCGAGGCGGGATTCGATCCGGCGTACGCCTATCGCCCACTGCATCATCCGCTGGGCCACGCCTTTCGCAACGCGATTCTATATCTCGATTACGAGCGTCGCGGCTTCGCTTACGCGGTGCTGCCTTTTGCCATCAACTGTTATGGACGGCGGGTGATTTCCCAACGTGGCGGCCTGCCCAATTTTGACCCGCGCGCGGAAATCCAGTTGGACCCGCCCTCGCCTTCGCCTCAGCGCCTGTTTGACTTGGGCGCCGCGACCGCGCGCATCCTGGCGGCGAGTCCGTGGCGGGTGGTCTTGATGGCATCGTCAGGATGGTCGCACGCTTTTCTAACCGCCAAGAACTATTTCCTCTATCCCGATACGCCCGCCGATCAGGTGCTCTATGACGCGTTACGGGCGGGCGATTACGAGACCTGGCGACGCGTGCCGCTCGCCGCGGTCGAGGACAGCGGCCAGCACGAAATCCTTAACTGGATGTGCCTTACGGGCGCGCTCAAGCAGCTTGGATTGCGGCCTCATGCGAGCGAATTCATCACCACCTGGATTTTTAACTCATCCAAATGCTTCATGGTGGCGGGCCCGCATCAGCAATAGTCTGCTGACAACCACGGACGCGGCGATTCGTCCTTCAATAAAGGCGAGGAAATGAGCTATGGCAAAGCCGGTTTTTTCCGCTGGTTCGCACGTCACCGAACCGCCCGATACTTATACCAGTCGCATCGATCCGCGTTACAAGGAGCGCGCCCCGCATATGGTTCATGATGAGCGGCGTGGCGATGTCTATGTAATCGACGGCATCAACCGCCCAATCTCGGTCACCCTGCTGTCCGCGGCGGGAGTCGATCCGCTGGAAATCGCCCGGATTGAGGCGAGCAACCGCGGCTGGCTGCAGCCCGGCGGCTGGGATCCGCAGGTGCGCCTGCCCGACCAGGATCGCGACGGGATCGCCGCCGAAATCCTCTATCCCAGCGTCGGCATGATGCTGTGCAAGCATCTCGACATGGATTACCGCAAGGCCTGCATGGACGCGTACAACCTGTGGCTGGCGGAATTTTGTTCCACCAATCCACGACGGTTGCTCGGCGTTGGCCAGGTGTCGATGCGCACGGTCGATGATTCACTCGCCGAGTTGCGCGAGATTCATGCACTCGGCTTGCGCGGCGTGATGTTGCCGGGATGGCCCAGTCGCGAGGATTACGACAGCCGGCTCTACGATCCGTTCTGGGAGGCGTGCGCCGCGCTTAAGCTGCCGGTGACGTTCCATCATCTCGCGGGCCGCCGCGACCCTAACGACATGCCCGACAGTCCCTACGCCGACGGGAATCGCGGCGTCAACACCCGCCTTAACGGCTGGATGAACCTGGTGCGCGGAAATCAGGACCTGCTCGCGATGTTCGTGCTAGGCGGCGTCTTCGAACGCCATCCGGCGCTCAAGCTGATTTGCGCCGAGGCTGACGCGGGTTGGGTACCGCACTTCACCTATCGCATGGATTACGCCTACCGCCATCACCGCCATCACATTAAAACCGAACCGCTGTCGAAAGCGCCCAGCGAATATTTCTTCGAGAACGTCTATGTCACTTTCCAGGACGATCTGATGGCGTTCAAATTGCGCAATTTCTGCAATGTCAGGCGCCTGATGTGGGCCAACGATTTTCCCCACTTCGATTCCACCTGGCCAAATTCGCGCGAGGTGATTCGCGAGCATACGGCCGAGTTGAGCGAGGCTGAGCGCGACCTGGTCCTGCACGACAATCTGGCGCAATGCTACGGGCTCGAAGCGGCTTGAACCGGGAGACGGAATAAACGTGAAGCTCGAGGGCAAAACCGTCATCGTCACCGGCGCGAGCTCGAATATCGGCGCCGGTATCGCGGAAGTTATGGCCGCCGAGGGCGCCAGGCTCGTATGCGTCGACATCCGCGCCGATAACGCCGACGATTGCGCGCGCGCGATTAACGCGCAGGGCGGCCGTGCCATCGGCGCGACCTGCGACGTTACTGATCAGGCGCAGGTGATGGCGGTTATCGCCAACGCCAAACAAGCATTCCAGAGCGTCGATGTGCTGATCAACGGCGCCGCCATTTTCAATCAAAAGGGCGTGCTCGACATGAGCCTTGAAGAATGGGAACGGCAGACCGGCATCATTTTGACCGGCAGCTTCCTGTTCACCAAGCACGCGGCCAAGGCGATGATCGAGCGAGGTCGGGGTGGTGCCATCATCAATATCATTTCGAGTGCCGGCCATCAGGGTCAGCCCAACAATGTAGCTTACTGCACGAGTAAATGCGGCCTGTTGAATTTCACCCGTTCGGTTGCGATGGAACTGGTCGGGCATAACATCCGCGTCAACAGCCTGACGCCAACCGCGACCGACCCCGGCGAAGGTTTCGAGCGGGCCGCGCGATGGGGTCGGACGGTGCGCAATGCCGAACGCGTCCAGCAGGCCTTCGAGACTTTTCGCAAACGCACGCCGATGCAAAAATTGCCCAGCCCGCGTCATTACGGCCGCGCGGCGGTATTCCTTGCCTCCGACGATGCCGAAATGATCACCGGTATGGACCTGCGCGTCGACGCCGGCACGGTCGCACGCTATTGGGCGTGGGATCCCGCATCAGCGGATGCGTGAGGGGAGGCTATCACGGAAAAGGAGCACGCCAGGGAAATCCGTAAAGACTGTTTGTCATTCTGAACGGAGTCTGCGAAGTGAAGAATCCCGAAAAAACACAGGAAAAACAGAAAGATCCGGGATTCCTCGCTGTGCTCGGAATGACATAAAAACAAAATCTTCACACACTCTCTGAATGACAGAAAGCGGCCATGCTCGGGTTGGTGACCCCGACCCTCGAACGTATGCGCTAAGAGGACGGCTCGAAAATGGATAATCTTTCCTTGGACAACCTGATTATTGATGATCCGGCGGCGGGGCTGTTCCGCGTCAACCGGCGCGTCTTCACCGAGCCCGAATACCTCGAACTGGAGCGCGCACGCATCTTCGAACAATGCTGGATTTACGCCGGCCATGAATCCGAGGTGGCGCATGCGGGCGATTTCCGCTCCCGCCGCGTCGCTGGACGTCCGATCATCCTGGCCCGTGGCGACGACGGCGTGGCGCGCGTCTTGCTGAACACCTGCACCCATCGCGGCGCGCTGGTATGCCGTCAGAAAACCGGCAACGCGAAAACTTTTCAATGCCCTTACCACGCCTGGACCTATAACAATCGCGGCGAATTGATCGGCGTCCCGGGTGACGGTTCATACAGCGCCGCTTTCGATCGTACGCGGATGGGTTTGCATAACGCTCCGCGCACGGAGAGTTACCGCGGCTTCATCTTTGTGAATTTCAGCCCCACCGGCGAGAGCCTGAATGACTATCTGGCGGACGCCCGGGAATACCTCGACCTGGTATGCGATCAAT
Source organism: Binataceae bacterium (SeqCode) (assembly GCA_050736615.1). Lineage (GTDB taxonomy): Bacteria > Desulfobacterota > Binatia > Binatales > Binataceae > JBOHWJ01. The sequence continues at coordinate 47,475 of JBOHWL010000211.1, forward strand.
CCGAAATGGGCATGCGCATTACTGAAGGCACCCAGGCTTACAGTATCCGGGCCAACTGGAAGTTGCTGGTGGAGAACAGCTTCGACGGCTATCACGGCTTGCCCACCCATCAACGCTATATGAATTTTCTCGCCGAAACCGGCATCGACCTGCGCAACGTAATGCGTTCGACCGCATGGCAAGGGCCGCGCGAATTGGGCAACGGCCATGCGGTGATTGAATACGTCGGTCCATGGGGCCGGCCGATCGCGCATTGGGTACCCTCCTTCGGCGATCATCGCAAGGAGAGCATCGCGGCGGCGCGTGCGAAAATCGAGCGTCGGTTCGGTCATCAACGCGCCGAGCGCATCTGCGAGACCAGCCGCAACCTGCACATTTTCCCTAATCTCGTGATCAACGACATCATGTCGATAAACGTGCGCACCTTCTGTCCGGTCTCACCGGGATACATGGAGGTAAATG
>JBOHWL010000212.1:0-14760 GCA_050736615.1 Binataceae bacterium (SeqCode)
CCTCCATGCGGCCGCTCAAGCCGATGCTGGCTGCGCCCGCCACCAATGTCGCCGAGGCCGCTCGCCTCCTCGGTGCGCGCTTCGCCGTCGAACATAAGCTCGACGGCGCGCGCGTCCAGATTCATTGCCGTGGCGGCGAGGTTCGTATCTTCTCGCGCCGCCTGAATGAAATCACGCCGAGCCTGCCTGAAATTGTTGAACTCATGGCGCCGCTGGGTGAGCGCGACGCGATTTTCGACGGTGAAGTGATCGCGGTCGACGCTTCCGGACAGGCGGTCGCCTTCCAGGAACTGATGCGGCGTTTTCGTCGAATTCGCGAAATTGAACGATTGCGCATCGAGCAGCCGGTTCGCCTCTTTACCTTTGATCTGATTGGTCTAAACGGCACTCTTCTCATTGATCGGCCCTATGAAGAGCGTTACGCCCGGCTTGCCGAGTTAGCCGTCATCGCCGGAATCGGTCTTGCGGAGCGAATCGTCGCCGCATCTTCTGAACAGGCGACGCAGTTCTATGCGCGCGCGATCGCGGATGGATATGAAGGCGTGATGGCCAAGGCGCTGGATAGTCTCTACACGCCGGGTGCGCGGGGTCGCGGATGGTTCAAGATAAAAGCGGCGCGAACCCTCGACCTGGTGATTGTGGCCGCCGACTGGGGCTACGGGCGGCGTCACGGCTGGCTTTCGAATTATCATCTGGCGGCACGTGACGAGGATAGCGGCGGTCTGGTCGAGGTGGGTAAGACGTTCAAAGGTCTTACCGACGAAGATTTTCGCGAAATGACCGAGCGATTACTCGTCCTCAAACTCAGTGAGGCGCACGGCACCGTGACGGTGCGGCCGGAAATAGTGGTGGAAGTTGCATACAGTGACATTCAACGCAGCCCACAATACTCCGGCGGAATGGCGCTTCGGTTCGCGCGCATCGTTGGTGTTCGTACCGACAAGGCGCCGGGCGACGCTGACACTATTGCGACACTGGCGATAGAATTCGATCGCCAGCGGATAAAACCGGCGAGCTAACGCCCTCGTGGCCGGTTATCTTCCGGCTTTTCCCGCCGGCGTCGGATTACATCCCGCACCGGCTCTCGATTTCTGTTCTCGGCAACAAGCTTCGATCCCTGGTGATAAAAGCTGCAATTAATGCAGAGCCACCAGTATTAAGACGAATCTGCGGATATTTACATCAGTAACTTCGAGTAGAACGTAGACAGCCACATCTTGACATCTAAACGCGCCAACTGCTAGAAGTGTCACGTTCTGTTGCCGGTTTGCAACGTGGCGTTTGGATTCGGCGCTTAAACGACCCGACTCCGAATAAAAACACTGCTTACGCTTGGGTGAGCGGCATGGTCGCGCGATGCATCGCGATAACGTGGGTGGGGGCGACGGAAGCTGTGGAACAGAGATGCAGCCGGGGTTACGCGGAGTGCGGACGCGTATCCGAGTGAAATGGATAAGTAACCGCCATACGGTGAGGAATTGATCATGAAGTTAACGTGGACTGTGATCGCATCAGCGCTTTTGACGGTTGGACTGTCCGTGGCGCCCGCGCTGAGCGCCACTATCTGCGGCGTTGCGCGCAACTCTCAAGGAACGCCGGTCAGTGGCGCTACAGTGACGGTCAAGGACGGCTCCGGCAAGGTCATTGGTCAGGCCGTCACTGAGAAAGATGGTCATTACATCATCAATCATTTGAACAGTGGGCCGATTAATCTTTTTCTAAGCGCGGTGGCGAATTATCAAGCAGGGTCCGGCGCGCTGACGCTGAATGACGTGGGCAAATCAGTTAACTGGAACGTGTCGAATTTGGCTCCCGCAATGGCGGTTGCTGGTGGCACCTGTGTCGACCCGGCCGCACTGACCGCCGGCGATTGGGCTTCAATTGGTGCCCTGGGACTCGGTGCGGCGACCATCGCCGGCATTACGACCGCTTTTCTCGCCACGAATCAAAGCGATCATCCGGTCAGCTCCTCACGCTAAGCCCAATCAGCCAAACTTCCCGGAGTTTGTCATGACTGGCGGGCGGCGGCGATTGCCGCCGCCGTTCCTTCTAAAGGGGACCGCATCTAACGGCGGGAAGTTGATCCCCGAAGACGTGCGGCGATCGTCGAATAGAGTGGCAAAAACCATTCGTATGGCTAAGCCCATCGCGCTGTGTGCCGGATTTGGTCTGATCCTAGTGCTGTGCGCGGGTTGCGCGCCGACCGGCTCGATGCGGGTCACTCCGACCGAAACGGCCACTCAACTGACCCGGACCACGGCGGTCGAGGCGGCTTCCGGAGCAACCAGCCCTGCGGATCTCGAAGGGCTCGATAAGTTATGGCGGCAACGTACCAGCTCGGCCGCTGAGACTAATGATTATCCGATCGGCCCCGGCGATATCCTGCGCATTTCGGTGCCGGAGATCGCCGAATTGAGCAAAACCACCGCGCGTGTCGGCGCCCGTGGGGAGATCACGCTGCCGCTGCTTGGCGAAATACGAGCGGCCGGGCTAACCGAAGAGCAGCTCGAGCAAGAGCTCGACAGGAGCCTGCGGAAATACATGTACCATCCGCAGGCGTCGGTATTCGTTCAGGAATATCGCAATCGGCAAGTTGCGGTAGTCGGTTCGGTCAATAAACCCGGCCTCGTCACGCTGATAAGTCCGTCGGAAACTTTGATCGACGTCATTACCCGTGCCGGTGGTTTGAGTCCCGAGGCGGCGGATCAAATCGTCCTCATCCCGGCACAGCCCGGCAATAGTAATATCGCGCAACAGGTGGTTGCCGCGACGGTTTTGCCGCCGGTCGATAATAACGGCAAACCCGCGTCGCATGCGGCGGACCTGAGATTGGCCACGTCTGGCGAAACCCAGGACGCAAGCGCATCCGCGAACGGCCCCGAAGCGGCGATTGAGCCGGGCGTCGCCGGCTCCGCCACGGCGAAGCCGGCAGCGGATACGGAAATGTCCGATGCGGGTGCGGCGGCACTGGCCTTGATGCCGACCAGTGCGCATCCGTTAATTATCCGGCTCAAGAGCACTTCGCTGACTGGAGCGGGACGCTTCATCAACATGCCGGTGCGGCCTGGCGATGTCATAGTCGTACCCGGCGGCGGCAATGTAATGGTGGTGGGCTGGGTCCAGCATCCCGGCTATTTCCGCGTCGGTTCGGGTTTGACCGTGATGGGCGCGATTGGCGCCGCTGGCGGTCCCATGTACGCCGCCAATACCACGGATGTGGCTCTCATCCGCAGCGAAGCCAAGGGCAAAGTAACGGTCTCGGTAAATCTGGCGGATATCGCCTCGGGCAAGGAACAGGACTTGCCGGTCAAGGCCAATGACGTGATCGACGTGCCCTATTCGGGGGTCAGGATCGGGCCATACATTTTTTATCAGATTATATCGCGCATGGGCGTGATGGGGCCGGCGGTACCGTTTTAAAATGGAACCCTCCCGATATTTTATTCGCCGCAACGTTTTTCCGCAGCCAGCGGTCGAGGCTGAAGCGTTTCCGGCCTATCCGGACGAAAACGAACCGCTGATCGATTTGCGAGCGTATTGGCGGGTCATACGCAAGCACCTGCGCTTCGTGATTGGTTTCTTCGTCGCGGTGGTGATACTCACCGCCTTGCATGTTGGCACGGAAGCGCCGAGCTACACTGCGGAAACCACGATCCAAATCGAGCCGAATGCGCAACAGGGCGCCGACAATCTCGAAAATCTGATTGAACTGGAGACGGCCGCCAACGATAGCGACGAGTACTACGCGACGCAATGTCAGATTTTGCAAAGCCGCAATCTGGCCGCGCACGTGATCAGAGTACTGAACCTGGCCCACGATCCCGCCTTCACCGGTCACAAGTCCAGTCCGGGATTGTTTACCGAGCTCGGACGGGGGCTGAGCGCCCGTCTGGCGGATTGGCTCGGTTCGGCACCGACTGAACCGGCGGTCCAGAGCGAGCGCGATCCCAGCCAGCTCTTTGCCGCAGATCTCAATGGCGATAACGCCGCCGTGCCGATCGCATTGGTGCATCTCTATCTGCGCGATCTCAGGGTCGCACCGGTCAAGAATACCTCGCTCATCAAGATCAGCTTCAACACTCCGGATGCGGCATTGTCGGCGCGTCTGGCCAACGCGCATGTGCAGGCCTACGTACGCCAACAGATCGAGATGCACAGTGAGTCGAGCCAGAGCGCCCAACACTTTTTGCAAGACAAACTGGTGGAGATCAAGGATCAGTTGCAGCAGTCGGAGGCGGCGCTTAACGATTATCGGCGGGACAAAGGGATCATTCCCGGTCTGACCTCGCTCGACGGCAAAGACGAGGTGGTGCTCGACCGGCTGGCGGATCTGAGCAAAAGCCTGACAGAGGCGCAGGTCGCGAAAATCGGACTCGAGGCGCAGATCGATCTAATCGACAAGCATCAGTACAGTTCATTGCCGGCCGTACTGAACGATTCCCTGGTGACTTCACTGAACAAGCAATTGAACGGCCTCTATGCGGATGAGGCCGCGATGTCGAACCAGTTCACGCCCAATTATCCTCCCCTGGCGCGATTACAGGCCCGCATTCGCGAGGTACAAGGGGAACTCTCGATCGAAATCAATCGCGTGGTCACGGGCATCCGAACCGCCTATAGCGAGGCGGCGGAAAAAGAGAAAGAGCTGCAACAGGAGATGGACCGTCAGCGCCAGCTTACTCTCAAGCTCAACGATTCGGCGGCGCAGTATGCCATCCTGCGCCGTGACGTCGACACCAATCGTTCCCTCTACAACAGTATTCTGACCAAGCTCAAGGACGTGACGCTGGCGGGTGATATGCAAAGCACCAACGTCGCTGTGATCAATTCGGCGGAAGTGCCGTCCGCGCCGTCGAGCCCCAACAAGCCGCGAGCGATAATGTTCGCGATCGTGTTCGGAATGGCGGGCGGCGTTGGACTGGCGTTCGCGCTCGAATTTCTCGACAACACGCTCAAGAATCCGGAGGACGCCGAGAATTATCTGCATCTGCCGAATCTGGGGGTGGTCCCCGAGTTCAAGAGCATGAACGGCAAATCGCCATACGGCCCACGCGAATTGCCGCGGGAGAGCAGCTCAACCGTTTTGCCGCCGGGCAAGGAACTGGTGACCTCGCATGGTTCCTATTCAACCCTCGGCGAAGCCTACCGCAACCTGCGGACGGCCTTGCTGCTCTCGCGCGCCGGCGCGCCGCCGAAAGTGACGCTGATCACCAGCGCGATGAGCGGCGAGGGTAAGACAGTCACCTCGGTAAACACCGCGATTATGCTGGCGCAAATGGGCGGGCGCACCCTGTTGATCGACGCCGACCTGCGGCGCGCGCGATGTCATCGCGTGCTGGCGGTCGATAATCATCTCGGGCTGACCGAAGTGCTGACCGGCTCGCGCACGTTTGAAGAAATGGTGCGCACCACCGAAATCGAAAATCTCAGCTTTCTCAGCTCAGGCTCGGTGCCGCCCAATCCAACCGAATTACTGGGCTCGGCCAAGATGGTCGAGACCATGGCGCAACTGCGCGAGATTTATGACTACGTGGTAATCGATTCCTCGCCGGTGCTGCCCGTGAGCGACTCGCTACTGCTGTCCAAACTGGTCGACGGCGTAATGATCGTGGCCAACGGTTCGGGCACCCCGCGCCAGCACGTCAAGGCGGCCTGCGCGCGGCTGGAATACGCGCGCGCGAAGATTCTGGGCGTGGTCTTGAACAAGATAAAAGTTCACAGTGCCGGTTACCATTACTACTATCATCACGATTATTACGCTTACGAGAACGACCTCGCACGGGATGACGACGAAGCGATCTGAAGCTCCTTGTCATCCACGCCCTTGCCTCGCTTGCCAATTCACCTCCGTATGACTTGCCGCTTAAGGCGGCGCCGTGGCTGTAACCTTGCGCTGGCTCGACCGTAGCGTAACCGCCGGACTGATATTTTTGCTCGCTGCCAGCGCCCTATTTTTCGGCGCGGTGCATCGATGGGCCTACAGCTTTGCCGAAGCGCTGATTGCGCTGATGGTGATTGCGTGGGCCTTGCGGATAGGCCTGAGCGCGTGGCGGGCGGAGTCGGGGCAGGCTGACGAACCCGCAAGCGCAGGCAAACCCGCCCAGGCGGAGCGCTCGAGCATCGCGCACTGGCGGGAACTCGCCGCGGCGATCGGCGCATTTATACTGTTGCTGGTTTTTCAACTGACGCCGCTGCCGCCGGGCGTGATGCGGCTGTTGTCGCCGGCGACTTATCATCTTTACGAACTGAGTTTCCCGGGATGGCCCCAGGGGCGGCCGTATGCGGAGTTGGAACGTGCGCATATGGCTCGGGCCAGGCCGGCGGCGCCCGCATTCACCGTCTTGCCGCCCGCCGGCTCCAACGCCGATTCGCATGCGCCTGCCAAGCTGGGCGCGAAGGCCGTACGGCATGAACCCCGGGAAGCGCCGCCCGGCCGCTGGCTGAGACTGCGATGGCGTGCGCTCGCACTGGCGCCAACGGTGACGTGGAGCGCGCTGATCGAAGTGCTCGCCTGCGTCGCGTTGTTCTTCATCGTGCTCACCTATCCATTCGGCGCGCGTGACGACCGCGAGGCGGAAAGAAATTTTTTTCGCACGATGCTGATGGGGCTGATCGCGGTGGCGGCGGGGGTCGCGCTGCTCGGGATGGCGGAGCGGTTGGCGTGGAACGGCAAAATTCTGTGGGTATTCGTGCCGCACGACTGGGGTGCGCCACAATTGGGTGTGATCCGCGCCAGTGGGCCCTTTGTAGACCCGGACCATTTCGCCGATTACCTGGCGATGGTGTTGCCATTGGCGTTGGCGGGCGCACTGTTTCCATTCCCGCTGGTGAACAAGACCCGGCGCGAGGATTTTCGCCTGGCGTGCATCGCTGCCACGTTGCTCATCGGCGCCGGTGTGATGTTGAGCCTTTCACGTGGCGGCTGGGTTGCCGCCGCTTTCGCGATCTGGTTGATGTTGACGTTGAGTCTGGTCCACGCGCGAGAACAGGCGCCCGCAATTTTGCGCCGCTTCAACCGGCGTTGGCCGGTGACGCTGGCGATGGTTGCGATTGGTGTAATCGCACTGTTGATGGTGGTCGGGCCAGCCGGGCGCGAAAACGTCGCCTCGCGCGTCAGTTCCACCGTTACCCAGGGCGCCGATCTGAATTACCGGCCGGCGATTTGGCACGACTCGTTGGGCATGGTTCGCGATTATCCGCTGTTCGGCGTAGGGCTCGGATGCTGGCCGGAAATCTTCAATCATTACTTACGCCCGCCGTGGATCTCATTTTTTTATCGCCAGGCGGAAAATGACTATTTACAGTTCGCCGCTGAAACCGGTCTGGCCGGCGTGGCGCTGCTCATATGGCTCGCGTGGGTAGTGATCGGCGAGTTGCGCCGCGGTGCGCATCGGCTGTCGGAAAGACAATGGCCGATCTATGCCGGGATGTTGGCGGGACTCGCGGCGGTGGCGCTGCATGAATTCGTCGAATTCAGCCTGCATACTCCGGCCAACGCTTTCCTGTTCACCGTGTTGCTCGCGCTTTGCCTGCGATTCACGGCGCCGCGTGGCGCCCGGCGCCATCCGCTCGAATCGACGTCAGGGCACCCCTATTTGATCTCCGCTGGCGCGATCGTCGGGGCGCTGGCCCTGATAGTGGCGGCATTTACCCAGTCGCCGGCGAGCTACCCATCCGATATTGGGGAGCCAGCAACTTTCGCGGCGGCAGAACGCACTATCGGTGAGCATCCGGCGAGTTCCTCCGCGCATCTGGCGATGGTGAAAACCATGGGTCCGAGCGCGCCCGCCGCGGTGCGCCTCGAGCAATTGCGCGCGGCGGTCTGGCTCGACCCGAACAATCCTTATGCGCGTGATCTTTACGCCCGCAACCTGGCTGCCGATGGCAATATGTCAGCGGCGCTAACCCAGATAGCCATATCAATGTTTCGTTCGCCGCGAATATTATCACACTACTATCTGGCGCCCCGGCTGATCCCATGGTTGCTGCCGAGCGAGCAGCACGCGATCGAGAGCGGCCTCAAGCAGGCTTTGCACGATCGGATGGACGGCGCGCTCGAAACGCTGGCCGACTTCTATGGTTATATCGGACGTTATTCCGCGGCGGCGGATGAGTACGCGCGGATGGCCGCGCGCAGTGCCGATCCGGCGCAAAAACTGCCGTACCTGCTCGCCGCGGGAAAGGAATACGCGAGCGCCGGCAATCTCGCTCAAGCCGAAATCGCGCTGAAATTAGCCATGCAAATCGCGCCCGCCGATCCGCGGCCTTATGGCGAACTGGCCCATGTCATGGCTATGAATGGAGGTGTAAGCGCGGCGAGCCCGGTAATCGCGCGCGGCGTGAGCGAGGGTGCGCCACCATACGCGCTTTACATGGCGCTGGCCGATGCGGCTCAGGCGGTCGGTGATCAGGGTGCGGCTGCGCAAGCGCTGCTCAGAGCCTTGAGCTATCAGCCTGATTCCTTCGCGGCGGTGATGAAGCTTGGTTCAATCTACATGCGGCAAAACAAAGTAGACCGCGCGGTGCTCGAGTTTCGCCAGGCGACTGAACTCGACCCGCGTTCGGCCGAAGCCTTCTCCGCTCTGGCGCAGGCGGCCGAAGCCGGTTTTTACTACCACGAGGCCGGCGAGGCGTATGCGCGTGCCGCCGCACTGGAACCAAAAATTGGTTACCTGCAACAGCAATCCGCGGATTTTCGGGAACGTACCGCCAAGTCGCTCGCCGACTTGCGAAAAAGCCAGGCCAAAGCGTCGCCACGCCATGCGTCGGCGACGGTGGCTGGGAGCGACCTCGGACTTCCGTCACCGTAAGCGGGTTTTGTCAATTAAAATTCTGTTTCTCAATCCGACGGGTCATCTGGGCGGCGCCGAACGAGTGATGCTCGATCTGATGGCCAGCATCAGGACGGCGTGGCCGCATTGGATATTGCACTTGATCGCCGGCGAGGGTGGCGCCCTGTTAGAAGCGGCGCGGGCGGCTGGCGTTGCGGCGGACGTGATTGCATTCCCGCCGGCGCTCGCGACCTTGGGTGATGCTGGCGCGGGCGGACCGGCGGGCGCGCAGATTGGCTGGCTTGCGATGGGCGCGAGGTTCGGGGCGGCGGCCTATTCGCTACGGGGCTACTTAAAGAAGCTGCGAGGCGCGATTATCACGGCGGCGCCGGACGTGGTTCACAGCAACGGCTTCAAAATGCATTTGTTGGCCGTGCGAGCCGCGCCGCCCTCCACTCCGGTCCTGTGGCATGTGCATGACTATGTCGGGATGCGTCCGGTGATGTCGCGGTTGATGAAATCACATGCGCGCCGATGTGCCGCCGTGGTCGCCAACTCAGCCAGCGTCGCATGTGACGCGCACGCTAGCCTGGGCGGGCGCACGCCGGTGTTCACGTTGCGCAACGCGATCGATCTCGCGCGTTTTCGCCCCGCCGGCCCGCGGCTGGATTTAGACGTGCTCGCCGGCATGGAACCTTCAGCGAACGTTGTCAGGGTCGGACTGCCCGCCACCACGGCTCGCTGGAAAGGGCATGAAGTCTTCCTGCGGGCGCTGGCCGCGATATCCGCCGAATGCCCGCTACGCGGCTACGTTATTGGCGGGCCGCTCTATCGCACCGCCGGCAGCCAATTTCAAATGAGCGAATTGCGCGAGATGGCGCGGCGGCTTGGGCTCGAACGCCGCGTCGGGTTTACCGGCTTTGTCGCCGATATGGCCGCGGCGATGCGCGCACTCGATATCGTCGTGCACGCCAGCACGCAACCGGAGCCCTTCGGGCTGGTAATTGCGGAGGCGATGGCGTGCGAACGCGCCGTCATAACCAGTGCGACCGGCGGCGCGGCGGAAATTATCGAGCGCGGGGTCAATGCGCTGACCCATCCGGCGGGTGACGCGGTCGCACTTTCCGCTTTGATTACGCGGTTAGCCGTCAACTCCGCGGAACGGCATCGGCTGGGCGGCGCGGCCCTACGCACCGCCACGGCCGCATTTGACCGCGCGCGCATGGCTGGGGAAATTGCGCCGATTTATCGTCGCGTATGCGGAAACGGCGGTAATATCCCCGAACCAGGTGTCGCGCGCCCCGAAGGTTGAATCGGAGGGATTGCCCCTGCGCGTTATCCACGTTCATAGCGGTAATCTTTACGGCGGCGTCGAAACGATGCTGCTGACGCTGGCGCGCCATGCGCATCTGTCTCCCGCGGTGGCGCAGGAGTTCGCGCTGTCGTTCGACTCGCGCATCGCCGCCGAGCTGCGCGAAAGTGACGCCGTGGTGCATCTTGTGGGCGAAGCGCGAACCCGCAACCCATTCAACGTCCGGCGCGCGCGCCAGCGATTGCGAGATTTGCTCGCACGACAGAACTTCGACGTGGCGATATGCCATATGCCCTGGGCGCAGGCGATGTTCGCCTCGAGTGTGCGCGCGAGCGGGACCCCGCTGGTATTCTGGATGCATGGCGTGGCGGGACGCCATTGGCTGGAGCGATGGGCCAGCCTGCATACCCCCGACCTCGCGATCTGCAATAGTCAGTTTACCGCGACCACGCTGGCTAAATTGTATTCGAAATGCGCATTTGACATTTTGCATTATCCAGTCGCGCCCGCTCCGACGGAACTCGACACAACGCGGCGGGAGCAGGTGCGGGCGGAATTCGATACGCCGCCCGGCGCCGTTGTGATTATCCAGGTGAGCCGGATGGAATCCTGGAAGGGACATCTATTACATCTCGAAGCGCTTGGGCGGTTGGGGGATCAGCCACAATGGATTTGCTGGTTTGCGGGCGGCGCGCAAAGGGCGCACGAAGTTCGCTACCTGGAGCAATTGCGGGCGCGTGCCACGCAACTCGGAATTGCCGATAAAGTGCGGTTTCTCGGCCAGCGCGCGGACGTGCCGCGGCTGATGGCGGCGGCGGATCTATTCTGTCAGCCGAATGCCGGAGGCGAGCCGTTCGGAATTGTGTTCATCGAGGCGATGGCCGCTGGTCTTCCAGTTGTCACGACGGCGATGGGCGGGGCATTGGAAGTGGTGGATCAATCATGTGGCGTGCTGACGCGGCCGGACGACGCGGCGGAGTTGGCGGCGGTGTTGCGCCGGCTGATCAATGATCGCGATGAACGGCGGCGGTTGGGAGCCGCGGGTCCGGCGCGCGCGCGTCAGCTCTGTGACCCCGCGACCCAGCTTGAAGGTTTCGCGCGGATTATGGGGCGCGTCGCGGGCAAGCATACCCTCACCGGCGAATCCGCCGCGTACGCAGCCCGCACGGCTAACTGATTTTGCTCACGCCCAGGAATTGTCAGCGGACAATCCGGCTTTTTCGACCTACCGTGCCGGATACGCTTGCGGCGGTGTCGAAAGCGTGGCGCCGGCTGAGATAATTCGTGCTCGAAGAACGCACCGCTCCTGGTCTGCACGCCGCGCTGCTAACGGCAGTCAAAAAGTTGGAAGGCTTGTCGGAAGCCTCACCGATCCTTGACCTCGGCTGTGGAACGGGCGCTTGGCTTACGCGCATGCATGACGCTGGCTACCGCGAATTATGGGGTGTCGATCGCGACGAAGATGGATTCGCAGCCAGGGAAATCGTTCGTTTTATTCCCGGCGACCTCGACGAGATCGAAACGGTGATCGGACAGGCGCGCCGGGATTTTAGACTGGTAACGATGATTGAAGTTATTGAGCATCTTGCCAATCCACAAGTTTTGGTCAGCGGCGCCTTTCGCGCGCTCGCCCCAGGCGGCTGGATGCTGATTACCTCGCCGAACATGTATTCATTGCGCGCCCGGGCGCGATTCTTCGCTTATGGAGCCGTTCCTTTTTTCGAGCCAGGCGCTCATGCGACGCCAATCGAGACGGACCACCTTCATCCATTCGTGCTGGAAGCATACCAGCGTAAGATTTTCGGACCCCTTGGGTTAATTCCCACGCGCCTGTGGAGTTATCCCGAACACGGCGGCAACGGCTCACGGCCGCTTGCACGGCTCGGCGCGGCGCTGATGCGGCTGGTGCTGACCGACCAGCTACCCGGCGATACGTTGTGCCTGTTGCTGCGCAAGCCGGCGGAGAACGTTGAACCGGTTGGCTCGCGTTGACCGATAAGGAAATGCGTGTGGTCGCATTGCTTGCAGCCGGCCGTCGGACCGTGGTCCGTGGATCCTATTTTGGCAAGACCTACGCACGAGCCATCCACCGCTTCTGACGCATCACTCAGTTCACGCCGGGAGTGTGTGAAGATTTTGTTTTTCTGTCATTCCGAGCACAGCGAGGGATCCCGGATCTTTCTGCTTTTCCTGTGTTTTTCCCGGGATTCTTCACTTCGCAGATTCCGTTCAGAATGACAAAAATTCACAGACACCGAGTGAACGTCCGAACATCTATCGCGGCGCTTTGCCGGAGTCGGACTAACGCGATTTGGGTGATTGGAGCGGTGGCGCTGCTGATTCGGCTGGCGCCATTGCTGCACCGCGGTGTCGCCACGGACAACGATTCGGCGCGCTATATCGAGATCGCACATGGAATACGCGCCGGCTGCGGCTTTGCGCGATTCGCCAATGGCCGCTGTGGCGCTCCCGATCTTCTTCGTACGCCCGGCTATCCGTTGTTGCTCGCCGCGATGCCGAGCCTGAGGGCCGCGGTGGCGATGCAAGCGTTGATCGGCGCGGCGCTCTGCGTCGGCATCGCGCTCTTCACGCTCTCGTTTTGGGGTGCGGGCGCGGCGATTATCGCCGAACTGCTGCTGGCGCTGGACATCCCCTCGATTCAGTTCGGTGCGGAAATAATGTCCGATATACCGTTCCAGGCGCTGGTCACGGCGGCGGCGCTGATCGCCGTGCTCGTGATGGTGCGCCGATGGAGCGGCCGCCGCGCCGTCGTTGCTACCTGTTCGTCGGCGCTCCTGATTGGTCTTGCAATCATGGTGCGGCCTGTCGGAATCCTGCTGATTCCGCTTGCCGCAATTGCCTTCATCATGACCCGGCATTATGACCGGCGCCGGCGGTTCGCGGTCGCGGCGCTGGCGCTGGCGATACCCGCGTTGATTTCGCTGGGCTGGATGGCGCACAACGCCGTGCGCAGTGGAGTGTGGACGTTAAGCACGGACGGCATCGATGTGGCCTACTACTTCGACGCGGCGGCGGTACTGCATGCGAGCAGCGCGGGCGGCTTCAGTCAGCTTCAGGAGCGGCTCGCGCGATCGATTGATTGGAACACACAGGATTACGAAGACACTCCGGTTTCGCGGCTTGATGAAATGAGGCATCGCGCGCTTGCCATCTTCATCGCTCATCCCCAAGCCTTCGCGGAGGTTGTCGCTGGCGGCTTGCTTTGGCTCGCGATCGTGCCGGACCGCGGCAATTTGAATGATTCGCTTGGAACCGCGGCGGGCAGCCCGGCCCTTATCGCCGCGGGCACGGCGACCGGCAAGAGAATCCGCGAGATGCTGCGCTCGCCGCTTTTGACGGTGTTGGTGGTATTTCAGTTTGCCATCATAATTTTTGCCTGGTCGGGCGTGGTGATCTTACTGCAAAGAGTGGGCCGCATGAGCGCGACGGAACTCACGCTCATTCTGATGCTGCTCGGAGCCATTGCAGCGGTGCTACTTCCCGCGGCTGGCGGCGCCGCGATCGCGAGATATCGGGTGCCGGCGATGCCGCTCGTCGCGATTTTGTCAGCGGCTGGATGGCGCGGGCGCTTTAGACCGGCCCGGTGCGAGACTGACCAGGTGAACGTGGCGCCAGTATTGGGCGAATTGCGGCGGGTGGGCGGATAATGCTGGCGGCGGCATTATGCGTAGCCGCGTTTGTCCTATGCCTCAGCGAAGGACGTAAGGCCTTATGGCGCGGCGTCGCGGCGGTAATGGTGGTGGGCTACGCCTACGGCATCGTGCGCGCCAACCTGCCGGAAACCATGTCGCATTTTACTTTCGACGCGGGCGCGGTGGGTCTTTACCTGGCGATACTGTCGCGTCCGCTCAAACGGATGCAGCGGCTAAGATTGCGGCCGCTGATGCCCTGGATCATATGCCTTACCGTATGGCCGATCCTGCTCTTCCTGATTCCGATCCAGGATCCGCTGGTGCAGTTGGTGGGTTTGCGCGGAGCCATCTTTTTTCTTCCGTTTGTGTTAATCGGCGCGATGCTGGAGAACGAAGATTGGTATCGGCTGGCGTGGGTGTTCGCGGGCTTGAATCTGGTGGCGTTTGTATTCGCCTTGGCGGAGACGCATTTTGGCCTGCCCCTCTTTTATCCGCGCAACGCGGTTACCGAGCTTATCTACCGCAGCCGTGACGTGCAGGTGGGCCAGGGCGACGTTTTCCGGATCCCGGCGGTTTTCACGCAATCCGCTGCCTATGCGGGCGTGATGGTCGGCACCGTGCCGGTGTTGACGGGCATGCTGAATTTGCAACGCAAGCGCTGGCCGCGCAACATCTTCCTTGGATCACTGGCGATTGCGGCAATCGGCGTGTTTCTCGCCGCCTCTCGCACACAGGCGGTCTTTCTAATTATGCTGGTGGGCGTCGCCACCCTGTCGGGCCGGATCAAGACGCTGCCGTGGGCTGGATGGATTGCCGTGTTCGGAATGGTCGCGCTGGTGGTCGCGGCTGTGCCGCGGATGCGCCGCTTCGCCACGCTCAGCAACTCGAAATATGTCAAGACGCGCGTCGAGGGCAGCATCAACGAAACCTTCCTCACCCTGATGCTCGAGTACCCGATGGGCAACGGTCTGGGCGGCGGTGGCACGAGCATGCCGTATTTTCTCAAAGGCCGTCTGCGCAATCC
>JBOHWL010000213.1:0-5540 GCA_050736615.1 Binataceae bacterium (SeqCode)
TTTCAGTGCCCGGATGCCCCAAAGTCAAAAAGATTCAACCGCTCCGCGCCGATCCTTGTCCAACGCACCTCGCGGACTCGTTTGCTCGCTCCGCCTGTGGCTCCGCTGGTGCGACACGCCCTCGCGCCGCTCGGGCGGCTCAGGATGACAGACAAAGAGTCTTCGCTTGCCCATAAACTCGGCAATTCAAAAACTTCACACACTCTCGGAATGACAAAAGGTTCTTTCAGAATGCCCCTTGTGAAAAGGTCCGCCGAGGGGGATCAGTCGCGGCGTTCCTCCCGACCACGGCGGCGCGGATGATCGATCGGCAAGTCGTCGCGATTGCCCCATTCGCCCCATGAGCCGAGATAATTACGCACCCGCGCAAAACCCGCCAGCCTGAGCGCGTAATACGCGTTGGCCGAGCGATAGCCGCCCTGGCAATACGGCACGATCTCGCGCTCCGGATTGAGCCCCAATTGTTCGAATTCAACGCGCAATTGCGCCGCCGGTTTGAAGGCGCCCTGCGCGTCGAGATTGGCCATCCAGTCGCGATGAATCGCGCCGGGGATGGCGCCGCCGTGGCGGGCGCGCACCCGTTCGCCGAAATATTCCTCATCGGTGCGCACGTCGAATAGCTGGACGTCCGGATTGCTCAGGCCCTCGACGATTTGGTCGTGACCGGCGAGCAATTCGTCGCGCGGCTGACCCTGGAAATCGGATGGTGTGAGCGATGGCGCCGCCGTCACCAGCTTCGCCTCGGGGATACCCTTGAGGCCACCGTCAAGCATCCGCGCCGACGGATGGCTCATGTACTCGAGCATCCAGGCCACCCGCGTCGCGCGCATCCCGGAATCGTTTTCGTAACAGACCACGGTGTCGGCGTTGCGGATGCCCAAGACGGAAAAAATCCATTGGAGCTGTCCGCGAAATTCGCGCAAACCTGATTCGCTGGTATCGCTATGATGAAACGGAAACGGATCGAAATGTCGCGCGCCCGCCAAATGACCCTTCCAGTAGTCGGCGGATGAGCGCGTGTCGATCAGCACCACACCCGCTTCGCCGCGATGAGCTTCGAGCCATGCTCCGTTCACCAGAATTTCCGCACTCGGTGCCTGTGGCATGCTATGCCTCCGCCGGTGAAAAAAGCGCCCGCGGCTGTCCGCCGGCGCCAGTTGAGAGTTTCAGCGATCGGTCGCGCTGCCGGCCGCTTCGCTAATAGAGCGGAACCCATCGCGGGCGAGCAAGCGCACCAGCCCGCGCTTGATCACACCCACCACACCCGGACCTTGGTAAACCAGCGCGGTGTAAAGCTCGATCAGGCTGGCGCCGGCGCGGATAGCGTCATAGGCGTCTTCCGCACTGGCAATGCCGCCCACGCCGATTATCGGCATCCGGCCGCGCGTATGCCCCCGGCACGCCGCGATAGTGGCACGCGCGCGGGCTCTGAGTGGTTCGCCGCTGAGCCCGCCCGGATGGATACTGGCCACGCCTATATGGTCGCGCGCAATCGCGGTGTTGGTCGCGACAATCCCGTCGAGTTGCAATTCCAGTGCGACGGCACATACCTGCTCAAGCGCCGATTGCTCGAGGTCGGGCGCAATTTTGATCAACAGCGGCGGCTGCTCAAAGCTAGTTGGCGCGCGCAGCGCCTCCACGATCGCGCGGATCCGCGCCGGGGTTTGCCATTCGCGCAGCCCAGGCGTATTCGGCGATGAGATGTTCACGACGACGAAATCAACCATGGCGCCGAGCCGCGACATCAGCGCGGCGTAATCCTCCGTTACTCTGTCCGGGGGCGTGTCCTTGTTGGGACCGAAGTTAAGCCCCAACCGCATCGCGCAGCCGCTGGCCTTGACGCGCTCCATGCGCATGCGCGCGGCGTCCATTCCCGCACTTGGAAAACCGAGCTGGTTGATCAGCGCCCGCCGCTTTTCGACGCGCCACATCCGCGGCGGAGGATTGCCCGGCTGCGGCTGTGGCGTGATTGTGCCTAACTCGGCAAAGCCGAAGCCGAGCGCTTCCCATCCGCGCACGGCGCGTGCGTCCTTATCCGCTCCGGCCGCCAAGCCCAGCGGATTGCGGAACTCCAGTCCCCATAAGCGCGTGTGCAATTCCGGTGGATCATAAGAATCGCTAAAAAGACGGCGCGCTCCGCTATTCAGCAGCGCAATCGTCAGGCGATGGCTCAGTTCAGGGTTGAGACGAAACAGGAGCGGCCGCAAGAGACCGTAAAGGCTAAACCGTTCGCGCATCGCGTGGTGACTTTTGCAACCACCAGACTATAAGGCAATGCCATTGTTGACAGGCGCTGTGGATTGGCGCGCGAATGACGTCTTGGCTGTCGCGCGGCGGCGGGATACGAGTAAAGTTAGCGGCGGTGTTATGCGGCGGTGTTATGATGAGGTCTGCTGTTGAGAGAATCACCGATGGAAAATCAGGCCAGGATGCAGGTGCGGTTGATTGATTACGCAAGCGCGCCGCTGGAAAAGCTCTACGCGGCTTTTCGCACCTGTTATTCGGCCGAATCGCCGCTTGAAATCTGGGAAAAAATTGATGCGCGCAAGATCAGCCGCGAAACCATCGCAGAGTTTATCGGCCAGCGGCTGAAGACCGGCCACGCCTCGCCGCTCGAGCAGGTGGTCTTCTGGTTCGCCATCGCCGGGGTTTCACGTTCGCTGTCGCATCAGTTCGTTCGTCACCGGATCGGCATCAGCTTCGAGCAGCAGAGCCAACGTTACGTCAGGTTCAAGCAAGAGCGGCTCGCCTTCATCCTGCCCGAATCATGGCAACGCGCCGGCATGGACGATGAATTCGCCGACTTGCTCTCCCGCACCTCCGCGCTTTACGCGCGCGCGCTCAAGGCGGGGATTCCGGCCGAGGATGCGCGCTTTATCCTGCCCAACGCCGCACCCACCAATTTTCATGTGATGGTGAATTTCGCCGAGATGTTGCACATTTGCGACCTGCGTCTGTGCGTGCGCGCGCAATGGGAAATTCGGCGGATGGTGGCGTTGATGCGGGCGGAAATCAAGAAGGTGCTGCCGGAAATCGCGCTTTTCCTGCAACCAAAATGCGGCGAGAACCGGATGGGCTACTGCGACGAGTCGCTGGAGGACTGGGGCAAGTGCCCGCTGGGCCGCGTGCGCCCGCATAAGTCCTCGCTGTTCGAACTGTACGAAAAATATGGCAGCCGCAAAGCCCAGGCGCTGGGCGAGAGCGAATTCCGCGCCGTCGAGGAAAAAGAACAGCTCTGACGTCCTCCGCCCGCGGATTTCCCACCGGTCGTGGCCGCATCCGCATTTTGATCCACACGCGCTTTAATAAGACCCGCCACAGCGTTCCAGCTTCGAAATACATTTATCTGCGGCATCGTCCACATCGCCGCGAGACGCCGGCGAACGCATCCACGTGGAAAATCGAGCTTTCCGGAAAAAGTTAATGAACAGAAGAGCATTCTTGAAAGCAATCGGATCAGCGGCGCTCCTGCCGGCTTTGCCGGGCGGCCTTTGGGCCAGCACGAATTTCCGCCGGCGCCGTCCTTCCGATGCCGCGTGGCCCTCCCAGTCCGACTGGAACAAGCTCAAGGCGCAAGTCGATGGGAACCTGTTTCCGGTAAATTTTCCACTCTCGGTGCTGAAATCCGCCCCCGATAGCGCCGCCGCCCAGCAACTGCTGAAAAATATTCGAAATCCATATTACGTCGCCGATGAGCCCGGGCTGACTGAGACGCTGGGATGGGTCGACGCGTGGGCGACCAAGCCCGGCGTGTACGTGGTTGCCGCGCGCAACGCCAACGATATCGCGGCCGCGGTAAATTTCGCACGCGACAACGATCTGCGCCTGGTCGTCAAGGGCCGCGGTCACAGCTATCTTGGCGCCTCCAACGCCGCCGATTCGCTGATGATCTGGACGCGACACATGACCGATATCGAGATGCATTCGGCATTCGTGCCACAGGGATGCCAAGGCAAGATCGCACCGCAACCCGCAGTCACGATGGGCGCCGGCACGTACTGGATGCAGGCGTACGAGGCCGTGACGACCCAGGGCGGCCGCTACGTGCAGGGCGGAGGATGCACGACGGTGGGCGTCGCGGGGCTAATCCAGGGCGGCGGATTTGGAAGCTTCTCCAAGCATTACGGCACGGCCGCGGGAAGTCTGCTCGAAGTCGAAGTCGTCACGGCTGACGGTAAGATCCGGATCGCGAGCGCATGCACCAATCCCGATCTGTTCTGGGCGCTGAAGGGCGGCGGTGGCGGCACTTTCGGCGTGGTGAGCAAGCTTACGGTCCGCACGCACGACCTGCCCGCCTTTTTTGGGGTCGCCAACTTCAAGGTCAAAGCACCGTCAGACGACGCGTACCGGACCCTGATTCGGGAGTTCGTCAACTACTACCAGCGGCATCTCTTCAACGATCACTGGGGCGAGCAGGCGCACATACGTCCGGACAACCTGCTGGAATTAAGCATGCTCTCGCAGGGACTCGACCGCGAGCAGCTGAGAAAAGTCTGGGAGCCCTTTCTGGATTGGGTAAGGAAATCACCGAAGGGATATTCGTTCGAGGAGCGGGTTATTCTCGGCAGCTTGCCGGCGCGCCGCTATTGGGACCCTCAGTGGTTCAGGGAGCATTGGCCGGAAGTCGCGTTTCCCCGCAACGGAAGTCCGCTGCACGCGATCCTCGACGATGTCCTCGTCCATGTGATGCAAGAGCCGGTGTTCCATGTTGATGGTCGGCCCGGCGCAAGCCCCAGCGACATCTGGTGGAACGGCGATGCCGGGCAGGTCGCATGGTATATCTGGGGATACGAGTCGCTGTGGATGCCCGCGTCTCTGCTCGCGAGCGATTCGCAGGCGCGCCTTGCCGAGGCGCTGTTCAAGGCCTCGCGCTACGCCGAAATCGAATTGCATTTCAACAAGGGGCTTGCGGGTGCACCGCCCGACGCGATCGCCGCGGCGAAGGGTACGGCGATGAATCCCGCCGTGCTGACCGCCTTCGCGCTGGCGATCGTGGCCAACGGACAGGGTCCCGCGTATCCGGGAATTCCGGGCCACGAACCGGCGGTCGCCAAAGGACGCGCGGCGGCGCAGCGGATCGATCAATGCGTAAATCAGCTTCGTGCGGTGACGGGGCAGAGCGGATCGTACGTGAACGAGACCAACTACTTCGAAAAGGGATGGCAGCAGGCGTTCTGGGGCGACAACTATTCGCGGCTAGTACAAATCAAACAGAAATATGATCCGGACGGGCTCTTTTTCGTCCACCATGGAGTTGGCGCGGAACAGTGGAGCGCGGACGGCTTTAGGAAGCTATAAACGGCGGCGTTCAGCTTGCTTGTAGGCGATGGGCTGGGCCGCTGGCTATGGGAGGCCCGCCGCTAAGAAGCCTCTGCACAAGTCTTAATGCGTCATTCCGAACGCAGTAGCGTACCCGCTCTGTGCGGCGAAGCGAGCAGGCGAGTCAGCGAGCTGCGTTTCAGGAAGCGAGAAATCCCGGAAATCTGCTCATTTCCTTCAGCTTATCCGGGATTCCTCACTCCGCAGACTCCGTTCGGAAT
>JBOHWL010000214.1:0-8971 GCA_050736615.1 Binataceae bacterium (SeqCode)
GGTCCGTCCTCATCCCTCAGGTCATGGCGGATGCCGATTCGGTTGCGAAGTTCTTGCTCATGAAGAACGAGATGGTAAGCGGCTAGCGACCAGACCGGTCGGCCGGCCAGCTTTACCAGTGCATGAACATAGTCGATGAGCTGAATGAGAGCATTTTGCGTGGACGATAACTCGCCCATCGGCGGCTCCGCACTCCCTTCGGTTCGCTCACTGCGACTCAGTATATCTTTCGTATCAGATTCGCCCTTGAGACCATGCTGGACCGATGTTTCTCTTCTCGACTCTCTTGATTGAATGGAGCTGCATACTCCATTCGAGCCTTCCGACTCACTATCTCCGGGCGGGTTATCGTTCATCCGCTAATCTCCGGTGCATCCGCCTTGACGTTTGACCAATCGCCATTATGTCACACGAA
Organism: Binataceae bacterium (SeqCode); assembly: GCA_050736615.1. Classification (GTDB taxonomy): domain Bacteria; phylum Desulfobacterota; class Binatia; order Binatales; family Binataceae; genus JBOHWJ01. The sequence continues at coordinate 416 of JBOHWL010000214.1, forward strand.
GTTGCGACAAAGCACCGAAGTTTATGTCATACGGCGTATCTTCGCCTCATTGACCATTCGGACACGTGTTCGCACAGCTTTGTTGACTGGGTGATCGGTTGAGAATTTCGGGCAAGGGCTATAGACGCTTTCGCGCTCGCCTATCCTTGGCGGGTGCGGCGCTTGTCATAACGGCGCCAAACCGTTAAGCGAGACCATCGGTCGGTATTGATCGTGAGATGCGGTCTATAATGTGGCAACGAGGGTCGGTGTTTTGATGGGGCAGGATGCGCAAGCGCGGTTGATCAGGGTGCGGCCGCTGGGTCGGCTGCATGCGCTATGGGGCGTGATTGCAACCTTGCTGGTGGTGCTCTACACGGCCATTTTGGCGCCGGTGGCGGCGGTGGTCGCCTTTTACAACCATGGCCATCCGGTCACCATCGTCGCGCGTATCTGGACCTGGCTGATTTTTCGCACCAGCGCGGTCACCATCGACTTGCGGGGATTGGAGAATCTCGCTGGCCTTGACAGCTTCGTGATGGTCGCCAACCATCAGAGCTTCTTCGATATTTTCGCTATCCTGCGCATTATTCCCCGCGAAGTCCGTTTCATCGCCAAACGCGAACTGACGCGGATTCCGGTGTTCGGCTTCGCGATGCGCAAATCGGGGAATATCATCGTCGATCGCAAAAGCGGCGGACAGGCAATTCGGCGTTCCTTGTCGGCGGTCCAGCACGGCTACAGCATCTGCGTCTTCGCCGAGGGCAAACGCTACCTCGACAATCGCGTTCATCAGTTCGAGGAAGGCGCCGCCTGGCTGGCAATTGCGACCCAGTTGCCGTGCGTGCCGGCCGCAATCAGCGGTACCCACGCGATTATGCCGCGCGGCGCGAAATTCGTGGTGCCCGGACGCACGATGCGGATAAGTTTGGGCAAACCAATCCCGACACATGGGTTAAAAGGTTCGGATCGGAAAGAACTTACGCGCGAATTGGAAGCGCGCGTTCAAGCATTATTCGTTCCCGAATTGTAGCCTGGCTCCGCGCACAAGACGCCTCTGCGCAAGCCCATCTGTCATTCCGAGCAAAGGCTGCTGGAGCGAGGAATCCCGGAGAAAAAACTCTGCACACACAGAAACTTCCGGGATTCCTCGCGACGGCTCGGAATGACAGCTAGGATTTTTGCGCAAATCCGTAACGCTTGTTTTTGCCCGATCATCCAGACAAATTTATTAAGCTCATGCCGGCTCCGATCGCGCATGAACCACGCCGCGAAATCGCGGCCTCCCGTTAGATGCGGCTTAATGAACTCGACTACGAACTCCCGCCCGAACTGATCGCGCAAGAACCACTTAAGCGGCGCGATGAAGCGCGCCTGATGGTGCTTGATCGCCGCGGCCATGCGATCACGCATGCGCGTTTCTATAAGTTGGTGCGTTATCTGCGCGAGGGCGACCTGCTGGTGCTCAACAACACCCGCGTATTCCCCGCCCGCCTGCTTGCCCATAAAGAATCGGGCGGCGCGGTTGAGTTATTGATGGTGCGGCCGGCGGAAGCGCCGGACGGAGCTTGGCTGGCGTTGATTCGCACTCACCGCCAAATCAGGGAAGGCACGCGCCTGCTCCTGAATGACGGATACGCGCTGAGAATCGCGGGCTATCAACGGCCGGGGCGGCCCGTGCTGATGAGCGACGATCACGTGCCGATCAGCGAAATCATAGCGCGCGTGGGAGTTCCGGCGTTGCCGCACTATATCCGGCGGCCACCCACGGCGGACGACGTGCGCGATTATCAAACCGTCTATGCCGGGCAAAACGGCGCGGTCGCGGCGCCGACCGCGGGCCTGCATTTTACCGAAGAATTGATGCGCGAGTTGGCCGGTGCGGGTGTGCGCACGGCATTTTTGACGCTCCATATTGGTCCGGGCACTTTCACGCCGTTGCGCACCAACGAAGTTGAAGCTCATTCGATGGAAGCCGAATGGTACACGATGCCGCGGGAAACCCTGGGTGCCCTCGAACTGGCGCGCCGCACCGGCGGACGCATAGTCGGCGTCGGCACTAGCAGCGCCCGCGCCCTCGAATCCTGGGCCATTACGGGTGACGTCGAAGGTTTTACCGGGCTCTTTATTCACCCCGGCTTTCGCTTCAAGGCGATTGACGGAATGGTGACGAACTTCCATATGCCGCGCAGCACCGTGCTGGCCCTGGTGATGGCGTTGGCGGGCCGTGACTTCCTGTTACAGGCGTACGCCGAGGCCATCCGTCATCGCTATCGCTTCCTCAGCTATGGCGACGCGATGCTGGTACTTTAATGCCTGACAGCCCGATCGCCTTTGAGATATGCGCACGCGACGATATGGCCAGGATGGGTCGCCTCGCCACATCGCATGGCGAGGTGCGGACGCCCGCGTTTATGCCGGTCGGAACACGTGCCGCAGTCAAAGCGATGGCGCCCGACGAACTTCGCGCGCTGGGCTATCGGATGGTGCTGGCCAACGCCTATCATCTGGCGGTGCGGCCTGGCGCGGACCTGGTGAAAGAGATGGGCGGCCTGGCGCGTTTCATGGGATTCGCGGGCGCGACGCTGACTGATTCGGGCGGCTTTCAGGCCATGAGCCTCGCCAAAATCAATGCGATCGGCGAAAACGGTATCCGCTTTCGATCCCATCTGGATGGCTCAGCGGTGAACCTGACGCCGGAAAGCGCGGTGGAAATCCAGGAAAAAATCGGCGCCGATATCATGATGGCGCTGGACGAATGCACCGCTTATTCAATTGATCATGGGCGCGCTCACGCTTCCGCCGAATTGACCGCGGGCTGGGCGGAGCGCTGCGCGGCGGCGCGCCGTGGTGGCGGGCAAGCCCTGTTCGGCATTGTGCAAGGGAGCATTTACGCCGACCTTCGCCGCATGAGCGCGGCGCAGATAACCGCCATTGGATTTGACGGCTATGCGACGGGCGGGCTTTCGGTGGGTGAACCAAAGCCGGCGATGCTCGAAATGGCGGCGCTGAGCGCTTCCCTGCTGCCAGATGAAAAGCCGCGTTACCTGATGGGCGTCGGCACGCCGCAAGACCTCCTGGCCGCGATCGCGATGGGCTACGATATGTTCGATTGCGTCCTGCCGACCCGCAACGCCCGCAATGGCGGCGCCTTTACCAGTGAAGGGCCGGTTTCGATCAAGCAGGCCCGCTATGCTCGCGACCAACGGCCGCTGGACCCCCGCTGCGATTGCCGCTGCTGCACCCATCTGTCGCGCGCCTACCTGCGTCATCTTCATGTATCGGGTGAGATACTGGCGGCACGCGCTTTGACGGAGCACAATCTATATTTCTATGGCGGCTTGATGCGTGAGGCTCAAGCTGCTATCGCATCTCGCACTTATCGAACCTTCGCCGCGTATATGACGAATGCAATGCGGGCAACGGCTGAGGCTTAAAGGTGAGAAGGGCGCGCTGAAGCGGGACGCCTGACGCAGGCGTGTTGAGGAAACAGTTTTGCACAGGAATCTCAATGTGGGTTGAAGGAATCGCGTGGGCGCAGGCGGCAAGCTCTGGAGGCGCCCAAAATACGTTCGACCAGGTAATCTACGGGCCTATTCTGCCTCTGATCATCATTGTCGCGGTCATCTATTTTCTGATGATCAGGCCCCAGAGCAAACGCGCCAGCGATCATCAGAAGATGGTCAACGCACTTAAGCGCAATGACGAAGTGGTGACTGCGGGCGGTCTGATCGGCCGTATCGCCGAGCTTGGCGACAAGCTGGTCACCCTGGAAATTGCACAGGGCGTGCGCGTGCGGGTCGAACGCGGGCAAATCTCGGCACTGTCGAGCTATGGCAAAGGGCCGGTTAAAAAAGAGAAAAGCGAATAGCGCGCCGTCGCGGGCGCGGTGCGGAAATAATAGGTGAACACGCAAAACCCAATTCCAATAGCAATCCTGCTCGGCCTCGGCGTCATCTTTTTGTATTTGCACTTCAGCAATGGCAGCGGCAAGCTCCGTCTGTATTTGGCCGCCGCGTTAATGATTGCGGCGATCGTACTGTTGGTGCCAAGTTTCAGTCCAACGCTGCCCGAATGGATGCAGCCGCTCGATGGCCTGCCGAAAATCCAACTTGGCTTGGACCTCCAGGGCGGGACTCATCTCCTGCTCGAAGTCAAGATTGAGGACGCGGTAAAAACCGCGCTCAGACGGCGCGGCGATGACCTTAAGCGCGATCTCGCTAGCAGTAAGCTTAATCTTCAGGGTCTAGCGCTCAACAACCAAGGGGCGTTGCTGGTTCAACTGAAGAACGGCGATGAGACCTCGGCCTTTCTCGACGTACTAAACCGGCAATTTCCCGACCTGACCGTTGCTCGTGGCCAAGGCAAGGGTCCGGGCCCCGCCTACCTGCTCAACTTCAAGCCGCAGGAACTGACCCAGGTGAAGAACAACGCCATGGACCAGGCGCTGGAAACGATCCGTAATCGTATCGACCAGCTCGGCGTGCGCGAGACCGCCGTCGAAAAAGAAGGCCAGAACGACATCGTGGTCCAATTACCCGGTATTCAGGACCCCGAGCAAGCCAAGGAATTGATCGGCAAGACGGCGGTGCTCGAGTTCAAGCTGATCGACGATAATCATAATATCGCCGATGCGGTGAGGAATGGACCGCCGCCGGGCGACGAGATCCTCTATGGCCAGCCGCAGGCGGGTGGCGCCGAGCCTTATCTGGTCGAAAAGCCAGTACTGATGTCCGGGGATACCGTAACCGACGCGCGCGTGCGTCCGGGGGGTAATCTCGAAGGTCCTTACGTCACAGTTGATCTGGATCGGCGCGGCGCGGAGATTTTCGCTGCTCTGACGACGCAGAATGTCGGCCGCCACCTCGCGATCATTCTCGACAATACGGTCTATTCCGCGCCGGTCATCAAGGAACCAATCCCGGGCGGGCACGTCCAGATAACCGGCGATTTTTCCTTTGACGACGCGCATCAATTGGCGATTGTATTGCGTTCGGGCGCCTTGCCCGCGCCGGTACAGATCATCGAAGAACGCACGGTGGGGCCGTCGCTCGGGCGCGATTCGATCCTGCAGGGCGAGCTGTCATTCGCGGTTGGGGCGATTGCGGTGCTGGCCTTTATGGCGATTTATTACAGCGGCGCCGGCATCGTCGCCGACTTTGGCTTGACGCTCAATATCCTGCTGCTGGTCTGCGTGATGGCGGCGTTGGAGGCGACGCTGACGTTGCCGGGAATCGCCGGAATCGTGCTGACCCTGGGCATGTCGGTTGATGCCAACGTGTTGGTGAATGAACGCATGCGTGAAGAATTGCGCGCCGGCAAAACCCCGCGAGAAGCTGTCAAAATCGGCTACGAACGCGCTTGGGGCGCGATCCGCGACTCCAACATTTCAACGTTTGTCGCGGGTCTGATTCTGTTTCAGTTCGGGACAGGCCCGGTCAAGGGCTTCGCCGTCACACTATGCGTGGGTGTGTTGACCGGCGTGTTCTCCTGTTTCGTGGTCACGCGCGCATGGTACGACCATAAGATTGCAATTCGAAGATTAAACACCATTAGTGTGTAATACAGCCGATCAAAGCTGAATACAGCTTGCGTACGATTTGTTGAATTGCACTTGGATGATTCGAACGGGAATGACTCGGGATTTGTTCGAAAAAGGACTCCATCCGGATGGCACCGGGCTGGCCAATTTGGCAGAATTGCGTGGCTTGGTTGAAGGCGCCGGATTATACGGCATGCGTTTCTCGTACACAGGGTCTTTCTGGACAACCATGGCCGATAAGGACGACATTCTTTTGAATTCGCGGGAGGTCGCTTTTCTACTTGACCTCAGCCCGGACACGGTGAACGAACTGGCTCGCCGCAACGTCATTCCAGCGTTCAAAAAAGGACGCCAATGGCGGTTTCGCAAACGCGACATAACATCCGTCAAACGTCATCTGCGAGGCGTTAACGCCGCCGCGTAAACGTTGACAGGGTTCACGTTAGTTTAAGAAAATGGCGGCCTGACGCGCTGCGGCATCCGGTCTGTGCCTTTCTTCAAGTGAGCCAAACCCGAGGTATGAACCGATGGCCGAACCGCATGAAAGCCGCGTCTACTATGAACTGGCCCACTTCTACGATGCGGTCTTTGGCCGCGCCTTCGTCGATCACGAGCATGAAGTAATAGAATCGCTTGGCTTCCGGCCCGATCAGCGCGTACTCGAGGTTGGCGTGGGCACCGGTATTTCGCTCGACGCCTATCCACCCTACGTGCATATCGTGGGAATCGATCCCTCTGATCGGATGTTGGCGCAGGCGGTCGAAAAGACCCACGAGAACGCGTGGGGGCACATCGAGTTGCGGCACGGCGACGCGCAGCGTCTGGATTTTCCCGACAACAGCTTCGACTGGGTATGCAGCTTTCACGTAATGACAGTGGTGCCGGATCCGCGACGCGTGATGGACGAGATGATTCGGGTCTGTAAACCCGGCGGGCGGATCGTCACCGTGAGTCATTTCGCCAGTGCCAATCCGATGTTGTTCTTTCTCGGTTGCGTGGTGAATCCGATCACCAAGCTTTTAGGCTGGACCACGCGCTTGCGCGCCCGCGATGTGCTCGACGGGCGCCAGTTGCGGATCGAACGCAACGAGCGCTTCTCACCACTTTCCGTGCACTATTGCATCATCACGAGCAAGGAAGCCTGAAATCGGCGGCACGGCGTTTTTCATCATTGTCGGAACGTTCTGTCGGCAGGCACCCGGTGCGTTTGTGTCGCCTAGCCCGGTTCGCGGCCCGGTTGCCGGCGCACCTTTATTTCGAGGAATTCACATGCGAACGTTCGCGGTCGCTCTGATTTTATCGGCAGTCTGCGCAATTGCCGGTCGCGCTTACGCGTATCAGTCCGAAACTGTGACCAATGGCGGCACGATTACCGGAATAGTGAAATACAACGGTCCGATACCGAAACGCCAACGCGTCGAGATCAGCAAGGACCGGGAAGTATGCGGCGTCAAACCGCTATATGATCAAGCACTGATCGTCGGGACGGATGGCGGAGTTGAAAACGCGGTGGTGACCTTGACCGATATCGCGAAGGGGGCGCCGCTGAAACCGGAAAAGGGAGTCAAGTTCGACCAGAAGGACTGCGAATACGTCCCGCACGTCGCGGTTTTCCCCGCCGGCAGCACCATCGATATCATCAATTCCGACGACATCCTTCACAGTATTCATAGTGAATCCAGAATCAATCCCGTAGTCGATATGGCGCAGCCTGGTTTCAAGCGTGAAATGACGGTGAAAATCGCAAAACCGGAAATCATTAAGGTCACCTGCGACGCGCATAATTGGATGGAGGGCTGGTGGTACGTAACTGGCAATCCGTACTATGCGATTACAGGCACGGACGGTCGATTCCGTATCAATGACGTACCACCGGGCAGTTATGTGCTGCAAGTCTGGCAGGAAAAGCTCGGCGTCCTGAGGCGGCCGATTACCGTGAAGCCCAACGCGTCGGTCACCGCTGATTTCACCATGAAGCCCCGCAGCTGAAACGCCGCTTTCAAAGGGAATGCTCAGCTCATGATCAAACGACTCGACCGCATCGATATCGCTACTGCGGAGCTTGGGGAAGCCAGCCGAATTTACCAGGATAATTTCGGCTTCACCATACGTTCCGGGTCCAACCCGAACGAGGCGACCATCAGTATCGGCGGCGCGGAGATTCGTCTGCGCTCAACCGTCGGGAGCGCCGACGTGATCGCCAGCAACTCGGAGGGACTTGCCGCGCTGTGGCTCGAAGCCGACAACGTTGATACTGTGGCGGCGAAGTTCAGCGAAAGCGGGATTCCATATGCGCCGATTCGTCATGACGAAGGCCGGCGGGTTCTGGCGGTCGAAGCGGCAACGGCCAATCAGGTGCCCTTGTTTATTTTCGACCGCCGCGGCTGATTTCGTTAAAGTTTTGCTCCCCGAGCAATCTGACGCATTTCGTACAGTGGTCGACCGATTTTGAGTGGAGCGCCACTGCGGATGAATACAACAGCTTTCGCTCTATAAAAAACCCTTATAAAACTTGGCGGATTCGGGCTCAATTAAACCAGAGCGAAACCGGTCGATGGCACGCTCGTAGCTTATAAACAGCGGCGATTCGTTCCCGAACCGGGCAATCAAGTCGGTGCGGCCCGAACGCAATAGAGGGAGGTAATCGAATGAAAGTTCGCGGCTTACTTATAGGCGCGGTATTGGGTCTTTTGTTTCTGGCCCCGCCCGTGTTCGCACAATCAAGGCAGGCGGAAAACCAGTTTGAAACCATGATGCGGAATCATCCCGAGGCGCAGAAAAACCCCGCTCTACTGAACGACCCGCAATGGTTGCGCAAACATCCGGATGTTAAGAGGTTCATGAACAATCATCCTGGCGTGCGCAACCAGGAGATGGGCCGGGGTGGATTCGGCGAGTACGGACATAACCACAACTTCGCCGAAAATCGCGGCGAGGGCGCTTATGGTCCGCATCACCATTGGCACAACAAAGAGTGGTGGTCGAAAAACAACCGCAATTGGGCCGAACAACATCATCCGGAGTGGTACAAGAAT
>JBOHWL010000215.1:0-4442 GCA_050736615.1 Binataceae bacterium (SeqCode)
GTTTTATTAATATTTCGCGTCGCCAATGGATTTGGCATGGCGGACGCATGCCTGCGGATGTTCTTAGTCTTGCCTTCAGCCGTCATCGACCCTCAATTACCCTGCCCGATCGACTTTACGTTTCCGATAAACAGGTGGATTACTCTGATTGGCTGAAATGAGTACTGCTGAATCGCGGAGGAGCCCGGCGGATGCGTCGGCTCGGGTTCTCCGGAGTCTTCGTTCAATGAATAGTCGTACGTGGCGGCCAGCCATCTTGGCGCTGTGCGCGGCTACATTAGCATCCCTGTGCGTTGCCGGCTCGTACGCCTCCGCCCAAGAGAATCTGCGGAACACTCTGATGTGCGCGGGCAACGTCACTCCCGCCGGCATGGTAATCACTGCAACCGGAACCTCGCCAAATTGTAGCGGCTCTTGCCAGGCACGCAGGCTGGCCCCGGCTTGTGGCGTGGTGATGAAAATCTGCGCCGATCAAGCGATACCGAAGGGCTATCAACTCGACGGCATCACTTCGACTCCCGCCTGCGATTGTCTGGGCCGGGAAGACAATGCCTACGTGATTAAGTACGCATTCGAAGGCGCGGACGGCGAAGAAGCGGACCCGTTGCGGCAAGAGCCTGCGGATCCAAGCGAGATAAGCGCCCAGGAACGCGCCGCGATCAATGACCCATACGGTTACCCGCCGTTTGGCAACACGCTATGCCTTGCGCAGGAGCGCGAGCGGGAACACTTGCCACCCTTCGATCAAATGGGGCAAGAACAGCGACAGTTGCCGTCGGAAGGGATGCAGCCCAATCAGAACCCGCGGCAGAATCAATATCCGCAACAGTTTCAATCCTCGCAGCAGCCGAATCAGGGCTATACTCCGCCGGATGTGTACGACACGGAACCGTTTCGAATTGGCCAATGACCGCATTTGAGGCGTGCTTAGCGTCACTGGCGATGAATCTCGTTAAGCCGGGGGCGTCTGGAGGTTCAAGTCTCGCCGGATATTTGCCCGGGGGGTATTCATGAAACTGCGCCGCAGCACATTGACTTACGCCCTCTTAGTGGGAAGCGCTTTGGTGCTCGTGCTCGGCGTATCCGCTTACGCGCAGGTCGGCGGCCTGCAAAGCGGCGAACTGTCCAATGCGGGTGCGGCGCAGTCGCTTCAACAGCAGCAGTTGCTTCAGGGCTTGGGCATCAGCCCCGACCAGCTACAGGAACTCAAGGATCAGGGACAGCAAGCCGGGCTGGCAAAGCCGGCACTGGATAGGCTTTGCGCCGGCGTGGCCGCGAAACATCTGAGCGCCGCGGAGGTGCAGTCAATCGGCAGCGTGCTGGGCCTGTCGCAGACCGAGCTTCAGCAACTCCTGGAATGCGGTAAGGCCTTCAAACAACCCGGCATGCTGGGTCGGGAGATGAGCCCGTCCGAACGCGAGCGGCGGAAGGAGCGCAAGCAGCCATCGCCGACCGAGCAGAAGTTTCGCGAAGCCGACACGCCCTATAAGTTGCTTGCGGGTCCTCAGTTAGAACATCTGTCACAATTCGGCTACAACTTGTTCTCAACTCCGGTATCCACCTTCGCGCCGGTCGAAAACGTGCCGGTGGGAAGCGGCTATGTGCTTGGGCCCGGCGACCAGCTCAACGTAATCCTCTGGGGCCGGGTTAATCGGACCCTCCATCTCAAGGTCCAGCGCGACGGCACGGTGCTGATGCCGCAGATAGGCCCGATTGCGCTGGCCGGCCTGACCTTCGAGCAGGGAAAGAAGCTTATCGAAGGCCGGACCAGTCAGATCGTCGGCGTGCAGACGGACGTGACGATGGGCCGTATTCGTACGATTCAGGTCTTCGTCATCGGCCAGGTCGACCAGCCGGGATTATACACCGTCAGTGCGCTCGCGCACGTTTCCGATGCGCTGGTGGCGGCCGGCGGGGTGCGCAAAACCGGAAGCCTGCGCCGGATCGTGGTCCGGCGCCATGGGCGGATCATCAAGCGGGTCGACCTCTATTCGATGCTGCTGCACGGAAACACCAACAACGACGTGCAATTGCAGGAGCGTGACGTCATTTTCGTCCCGGTGTTGGGACCGGTGGTCGCTCTGGCGGGAAATGTTCGCGACCCCGCAATTTACGAACTCGACGGCATGGAACCGCTTATCGGCGCCCTCAGGATGGCGGGAGGGGTGAGCGCTTTTGGTTATGCTGAACGCGTTGAGGTGGAGCGCATTTTCAATCACGAGCGCAGGATCGTGCTCGACGTTAACCTCAACAGCCCCGATGCCCGTCACTTTTACGTTGACGACGGCGATCTCGTAAAAGTGTTTACCGTCCTGCCCAAACAGCAGGATATCGTGCGGGTTGAAGGCAACGTCAATCAGCCTGGCGTCTATCAATGGAATCCGGGCATGCGCGTGGCTGACCTGATCCAGGACGGCCAAGGAATCGGTGATCACACCTATCTCGGCTACGCCTTGGTCAAGCGTTACGAAGGCCCCACACACAAGCCGCAGTTTATGCCGCTTGATCTCGAAACCGCGCTTTCGGACCAGGACAGCACGGACAACCTGATGCTGCGTGCGGGTGACGTTTTGACGATTTACGGTCAAGGCGAGATAAACGAGGTGCCAACGGTCACCGTCAAGGGTGACGTGCGCAGGCCGGGAACCTATCCCCTGACGCAAGGCATGCGAGTGACCGACCTGATTTATCTCGCCGGCGGATTCAAGGAAAGTGCGTACAAACGCCAGGCGCAACTCGCACGCACCACGGTGGTCGATGGCAGCGCGCGCCACTTGACCGAGGACGTCAACCTTGCCGCGGTTTTCGACGGACTGTCCAATGCGAATCTGGTGCTCAAACCCGAAGACATGCTCTTTATCGCGCAGGCCGCCAACTGGCATCAGCCCTGGACGGTTACGGTCAAAGGCGAAGTGATGCGGCCCGGTCCGTACGCGATTAGCGAGGGTGAAAACCTGTCGGCAATTCTCGTCCAGGCCGGCGGTCTGCGCACTGACGCCTACCTTCCCGCGCTGATCCTGACACGCCAGTCGGTGAAGCTGGCGCAGGAGAAGAATCTCGACCAGGCGCGCGCTCGCCTGCAGACCGAAATCGCACGTGCGGCTCTCATGCCGGAGGAAAACAAACAGCAATCGGTGAATGTCGAGCAGAAGGCGGCCGCGCTCTCGATGATCACCTCGATGCTCAGTCAATCGTCGCATCAGCAGGCAACCGGACGGATCGTGCTCGCCTCGATGGACTCGCTGCCAGCTCTGTCGGCCTCATCCGATAACGTGAAGCTCGATGACAAGGACCAGGTCATTGTGCCCAGACGCCCGAATTGGGTAAATGTGCTCGGCCAGGTTTACGGGCCCACCGCCGTTGCCTATCAGCCGGCCTTTACCGTCCGCGACTACATCGATCGTGCGGGCGGAATCACCGAAGGCGCGGCGGCAAACCAGATATTTGTGGTGAAGGTCAACGGGGCGATCGTTTCGCTCAATGGTTACAAGGATATGGGTCGCAATCGTATCTTCCCGCTCCTGCCTGTGGTCTCAGGCGGGCTGATGTCGGCTCATCTCGACCCCGGCGACACCATTTACGTCCCCGCGAAACTGTTGTTCGTCAACCCGATTCAACAAACGCTCGACGTGACGCAGATTATCGCGAACGCGGCGCAGGGCATCACTTACGCCGCCTTGCTGGGAACCTTGCTCTGAGGCCGCAGTTAAAATTGGGCCTGATGGCTGGCTTGGCGGTCGTAATCGTGTCGTACGGCGCCGCCGCCGCGGCACAGAATCAAAAGGCGCGCATCAAAGACCGTCCCTTGGATACTCACGCGATGCTGGCCGCGATTGGCAATTTGTATGGTATCGATCCGAATCTTTTGGCCGCCATTGCTCGCGTCGAGTCGGACTGGCAAATCAATGCGGTATCGCCCGCCGGTGCAATCGGCCTGATGCAATTGATGCCCGCCACGGCAAAACGGTTCGACGCTAATCCGTACGATCCGATCGATAACGTCTTGGGCGCGGCGCGCTATATTGATGCTTTGAAGCGGCGCTACCATTCGTCGCCGGATGCGTTGGTGAAGACTTTAGCCGCTTATAATGCGGGATCCGGCGCGGTCGAGCATTACGACGGGATACCGCCGTATGCCGAAACGCGGGCCTACGTGCGCCGGGTACTATGGCTATATCTCACCGGCACTATGCCCGCGGCGCCAGACACAGTCGTTGAGAGCCCGGCCCACGCGAGCCAAACAACCGTCGTTAAGCATGTCGCCCACCGCGCATCCGCCACGATTGACGTGCGGATTCTCGATCAGTTGCAAAACCTCCAGCGGCAACGCGCCCAAGCCGTGTCGCAGTAGGTATGGCGCCGGGTGCATCGCAATGGACATCGAGCCTGGATATGCGCGCTCGCGGCGGGCATTGTTTTCCAGACCTTGATGGTCGCACAGG
>JBOHWL010000216.1:0-3464 GCA_050736615.1 Binataceae bacterium (SeqCode)
GAATAATATCGAGGATTTTTTCCAGCGCCAGGTCGGGCTCCACGATCAGCTTCAGCAAAGCGTCGCAGATTTCACCAAGATTGTGCGGCGGGATATTGGTCGCCATCCCGACCGCGATGCCGTCCGAACCGTTGATGAGCAGGTTCGGAATCTGCGAGGGCAGCACGAACGGCTCTTCCTGCGAGCCGTCGAAATTGGGGACGAAATCGACTGTGTCCTTGTCGATATCGGCGAGCATCCGCTCGGCCAGCCGCGTCAGCCGGCATTCCGTGTACCGGTAGGCGGCCGGCGGATCACCGTCGATCGAGCCGAAATTCCCCTGCCCGTCCACCAGCGGGTAGCGCATGCTGAAGGTCTGCGCCATCCGCACCAGCGCATCATAGACGGCGCCGTCGCCGTGCGGATGGTAGCGCTTGAGCACTTCACCAACCACGCCGGCGCATTTGGAATAGCGCCGCGTCGAGAGCAGGCCCTCGCGAAACATCGCGTAGAGAATGCGCCGATGCACCGGTTTGAGGCCGTCGCGCAAATCGGGCAAGGCGCGGCCAATATTTACCGACATGGCGTAGTCCAGATAGGACTGCCGCATGTCGTCTTCGATACTCAGCCGCGCCGGTTCGTTGCGAATTGGTTCGTTGCCGTTAGTCTCAGCCATGTTGCCGTGAATACCTAATTTCTAAAACGAGTCTCGTATTGCCGGCTCACCCGCGCCAGAATCGCGCCATATTCTCTTGCGGTCGCGTCGTGGTCCCGCCAATTGAATTGATAGGGCTCTTCGTTTGTTGCCGCGAAGCGCAAAACGAGAAACTCGTCGAATACCGGCCCAACCAGCCTCACCAGCCGTGATTCCGCTTCATGGGCTTCTTGGACCGGATGCTTGTACTTTCGACCGTCGGTAGGGAACGGCCTCGCGCCCTCATACGAGGTACAATGGTCCGCGTAGTTCACCCCTGTAATACCGACGCAGATCGGATTGCCGCCTTTGGATTTAAAGTGCTCGGCTTGTTTGCGCAGATCGTTCATCACGCGATCGATCTGTTTGATCATCGCCTTGAAAAGGATTTTCACTTCGATACCTATTTCAATAGTCGCGATCGGTCCGCGAAGGATCGAATAACCCGCTTCACTAACCGGCGTAACGCCCGGCACGACTTCGCCGAAACTGCCATCGCCGCGCCGCGCCTCAATACCAACTCGCAGGTTGCGCGTATTCAGAACAGCGAGGCCGCTGCCGACCCGCTGTAGGAAGTACCGTGATCGTCCGAGCGTCCTGAGATCCTCATAAAATTCCCTGGCAATCATATCGCCAAGATTGGAACGGCGGTGCAGGTAAGTGTGGCCCTCAAACAAGCTCGCGAAGGCGTTGAGCAGCCTGTATTCCAAACGGTGCTCGTCCTCAGGCCTGTTTGACCGCGCCGGATTCGGCGCGCATTAGCAGTTCGGATTGGACGGCGCCGAACATTTTCCGCTGCCCCACCGCATTACCAATGTTTCGCGCGGCTATTTCCACGTATTTCGGCTCGATATCCAGCGTGATCGAGTTTCTTCCAGCACTTGCGGCGGCAATCGCGGTGCTGCCAGTACCGCCAAACGGATCAAGGATGGTATCGCCGGCGAACGAGAACATCCTAATCAAACGCTCAGCCAGGATTGCGGGATAAGGTGCTGGATGGCCGCTTCTGGTCGAAGCGCCGCGAATATCGGTCCACACCGAGCGCCACCATTTCCGCATTTCCTCTTTGTTCAGAATGGAGAGGACTTTTTGCAGCGGCTTGACCGATCGGTACTCGCCGCCTTTACGCAGAAACAGAATGTACTCGATGTCGTTCTTTACAATTGCGCCCGGCTGATAGGGCTTGCCATAAAAGCCCGCACCATTGCCTTCGGTTTCCGTGACACCATTGGCGATTTTGTGCCAGATAATCGGCGTCAGCACGTCGAGGCCAAGTTTGCGCGCGCGAACCTCAATATCGGCATGCAACGGCATCACGAGATGACGGCGGGCGCTGCTACGGCGGGGGATGCAGACGTCGCCCACCACGCAACAAATACGGCCACCTGGAACCAGCACCCGCGCGCATTCGCGCCAAACCTTATCCAGGTTGGCAAGAAATTCCTCGTAATCCTCGACTCGGCCAAGTTGTCCGCTCGAACTCTCTGGATACTCCTTCAGTGTCCAATAGGGGGGCGAAGTGACTACCAAATGGACGCCCTCATTCATTATAAACGGCATCGAGCGCGCATCGCCGAGGGCCAGTTCATGACGCGTGCGATCAAACGGTGGCGGCCACGGTACTTCGCGAAATCGTTCATTCGCGGCTCGATAGATTTGCACCGCTTCAGGCGTATTGTCGGCAAGCGGCAATTCAAGCTCCTCGCCATGCAAGCGGACAATGTTGCCGAAGTCACTCACGCCAGCATTTCCATTTCACTCCATGGGTGCGGAGTTGAGCATCTGTTACCGCCCATCGTCTAAATATCCAGGTTCTTCACGTTAAGCGCGTTTTCCTCAATAAAGCGGCGGCGCGGCTCGACTTGATCGCCCATCAGCTTGGTGAAAATCTCCTCGGCTTCTTCCTGCGAGCCGACTTCCACCCGGAGCATCGAACGCGACTCCGGATTCATGGTGGTTTCCCATAATTGCTCCGGATTCATTTCACCCAAACCCTTGTAACGCTGCACCTCGACGCCCTTTTGCCCCGCCGCCAGCACCGCGTCCGCCACCGCCTTGAGTGATTCGACCGTGCGCTCCTCGTCACCGCCGCTCTTAATCCTGAGCGGCGCCTTGAAGCTTTCGAGATCGGCGCCAAGCCGGCGGATTTCGCGCAATTCGCCGCTAAGAAACAAGGTCGAGTCAATCACGGTCGGCGGCGTGGCGCCGTTGCGCGCATGGGTGAAGACCGCGCGCCAGCTCGATTCGTCACCGGGCATCACCTGGTAAACCAGGTTAAGCTCGGGCAACTCCCGCTTGATCGCTGCGGCCATTTGCTTGACCGCGTCTTCGCTGTGAAAGGTGTCGGCCGTGACTTCTTTCGCGCTCGCGAGCAGCGCCAGTTGCGCCACCAGCGCGCGTTCCTTGGAGCGCCGTTCCAACGCTTCGTACATGCGTTCGTGATGGAGCGCCTTGCGCACCACGGTTTTGAGCCCGGCACCTTTGAGCGCCGGACGCGCATCCTTGCCCTGGCCCGATTCAAACGTCACCGCGTCGGTGCCAAGGTCGGTCAGGTATTCTTCCAGCGCGGCTTCGTCTTTCAAATAACGTTCATTCTTGCCCTTCTTGGCGCGAAAGAGCGGCGGCTGGGCGACGTACAGATAGCCGTTTTCGATAATTTCGGGAAACTGGCGGAAAAACAGCGTCAGCAACAAGGTCCGGATATGCGAGCCGTCGACATCGGCGTCGGTCATGATGATGACTGTATGATAGCGCAACTTCTCGACGTCCTTTTCATCACCGATGCCCATCC
>JBOHWL010000217.1:0-17389 GCA_050736615.1 Binataceae bacterium (SeqCode)
GCGTCTGGCAGACCGGCAGCGGCACGCAGACCAACATGAACGCCAACGAAGTCATTTCGAACCGCGCAATCGAGTTGGCGGGCGGCGTCAAGGGCTCGAAAAAGCCGGTTCATCCCAACGACCATGTCAATATGTCGCAGTCCTCGAACGATACGTTTCCCACCGCGATGCATATCGCGGCAGCCGAGGGGCTGCATCACCGGCTGCTGCCGTCGATGCGCGGCTTAATCGAATCACTCGAAAAAAAGCGGACGGAACTTGATGCCGTCGTCAAAATCGGCCGCACGCATCTGATGGACGCGGTGCCGCTCACCCTGGGCCAGGAATTCTCCGGTTACGTGGCGATGCTCGAGCAGGATCTTGAGCGGATCAAGCTGGTCCTGCCCGGCGTGATGGAACTGGCGATTGGCGGCACCGCCGTTGGCACCGGCCTCAACACCCATCCGGAATTCGCCGAGCGATGTGCGGCGAAAATCGCACAAATTACCCATCTTCCGTTCAAGTCAGCGCCCAACAAGTTCGCCGCGCTGGCCGGCCATGATGCGCTCGTGATGGTCAGCGGCGCGCTCAAGACCCTGGCCTGCTCCTTGATGAAAATCGCCAACGACATCCGCTGGATGGGCTCCGGCCCGCGCTGTGGCTTGGGCGAGTTGAGCCTGCCAGAAAACGAACCCGGCTCCTCGATTATGCCGGGCAAGGTCAATCCGACTCAGTCCGAAGCGATGACCATGGTATGTGTGCAGGTGATGGGCAACGATACCGCCATCACGATTGCCGGCTCGCAAGGCAACTTCGAACTCAACGTGTTCAAACCCGTCATCATTCATAACCTGCTGCATTCGATCACGCTGCTCGCCGCCGCCTGTGCGCTATTCGCCAAGTATTGTGTCGACGGAATCGAGCCCAACCGTGAACGGATCGAGCAGTATGTCGCAAGCTCGTTGATGCTGGTGACGGCGCTGAGTCCCCATATTGGCTACGACAACGCCGCCAAGGTCGCCAAAAAGGCGCATCAGGAAGGCACTACGTTAAAGCAGGCCTGCCTTGCGATGGGCTTGCTCAAGGCGGACGAGTTCGATCGCCTGGTCAAACCCGAAAAGATGATTCATCCCGGCGATTGACCGGAATCCGGTGCCTTTTCAAACTTGCGGCACGTGCGAACTCAGCCAGCGTGCGCCTTTCGTAGTCGGTTAGCGGCCGCGCTCGCTCCTACCCTGTGGGAATTTCGCCTTGTACTCGGAGGCCGCCTCTTCCATCGCCACGAAGATCGCGCCCGCTTCGCGCAGCCGCCGGATCAACCCATCGAGCATGATCATGCGATGGCCGCGGCCAATTACATGCGGATGAAAAGTATACGTGACGATGCCCCATTCATAATGGTCGCGCATGTAAGCGAAATCGTTGAACCAGTTGTCCGCAACCAACCCCGCGTTCATCAACCCGGGATACAACGCGCCGCCCAGACGCATATGCTCGAACACGGGAAAATCGTCGAGCGTCCAACTAATCGGCATCTCGACCAGTGCCGTGTCCACACCGAATATGACGGGCTGTTCGAGCGCGACCACGTCATGATCGCGCGCCTGGTACGGCAGGTAGTCATGTCCCATCAGGCTGCTGTCATAGATGAAGCCGTGCCGCAACAAAAGTTCAACTGAAAACGGACTCAGGTCCCAGGCCGGCGAACGATAACCGCGCGCATAACCGCCGGTCAACCGCTTGATTGTTTCGTTGCCGCGCTCCAGTTCCCGTTCTTCCAGTTCGCGTCCGAGCGTGGCAGGCACGCGATGGGTCCAGCCGTGATGCGCGATCTCATGTCCGGCTTTGAACACCGCCGCGGCGCAAGCCGGGTAGCTTTCGATAGTATGGCCGGGAATGAACCAGGTGCCGCGAATCGAATGGTTGCCTAAAAGCTCGAGCAAGCGCTCGGTTCCCACCATGCCGAAATCGCCCCGCGAGACCATCGTCGGCGTGTTCAGATCAAATGCGGCCGCGATCGAGGAATTATCCAGATCGAAACTGAGGCAGACAAAATGTTGCGCCATCTTGTGCCCTCCGTCGTGCGCGAGCATCAGTGATATTGCGGCTTTGAGCCTATCACCCTCGGCACCACAACGCCGCCGCCATGAAGCGTTCCTAATGGCCGCGGAAGTGCGGTCTGCGCTTCTCCGCAAAGGCCCGGACGCCTTCGCGAAAATCCTCGCTCCCGTAGACCTCGGCAATCAGGTCGTCGCCGGCCACTTGACGCCGGGCTTGTTGCAAACGGCGCAGCGCCCGCTTCGTCGCTCGCAACGTCAGTGGCGCATGCGCGGCGATTTCAAAACCCACCTGGCGCGCTCGTTCATAAGCCTGGCCGTCGGCGACCGTCTCGTTGAGCAGACCCAACTCCCGCGCCGTCGCGGCCGTGATCAGTTGAGCGCGATACAGCAATTCAAGCGTGCGGGCCGGGCCGACGAGATCGAGCAGCCGCGCGTAATTCGCCGTCGAAAGGCAATTGCCCACCGTGCGCGCGATCGGCACCCCGATTTTGCTGTTGACGCTTCCATAGCGTAGGTCGCAAACCAAAGCCAAAGCCGCGCCACCGCCTACCGCGTAGCCCTCGATCGCGGCTATAGTTGGTGTCGAAGGCCCCTCGAGCGCGCCCACCGCGCGTTCCAGGCGGCGTTCATAGGCCAGCCCGTCGTTCGCGTTCCGCACTTCTTCGAACTGCGCGATATCCGTGCCGGAGGCAAAGGCTCGGTCGCCGGCTCCCCTGACAATCAGCACGCGGACTTCCTCATCATGCTCGAGTTCGCCGCATACGCGCACGATCGCGTCGTACATCGCCCACGTGAGCGCGTTATGAAAGCGCGGACGATTAAGGGTTAGCACCGCGAGTGGCGGTTCGCGCGTGAAAATCGTCTCAGGCTCGGACATCCAGGCACCCCGCTCGAGGTCGATTAGGATTATGCTGCCGTCATGTGAAAACGAAAACCGCCGTGATTAAACCTCTAACAGGAGCGAAATTATATGGCACGCCTACCGTATCTGGATAAAGCCGATCTGGCGCCGGAAAATCAGGACCTGCTCGCGCGCAATATAAATCTGATCCGAGCGCTGGCTAACAGTCCTAACGCGGCGCGCAGCTTCGGCGCACTCGGCAATTTCATCCGCTTCAAAAGCCGCCTCGATCCGCGTCTGCGGGAGCTGGCGATTTTGCAGGTCGGCTATCTCACGCGCTCGCTCTACGAGTATTCCCATCATGTGAAGATCGGCCGGGAATTTGGCCTCTCCGACGACGACCTGCGCGCGATCGCGGAGGAAACCGCCGGCCGCGCGACCACGCTCGACCCGCTGGCCAGGGCGGTCCTGCGCGCGGCACGCGAAATGACCACTGAGCTTGCCGTTTCCGACCAGACCTTCAACGAATTGCGTAGGGAGCTTGATCATGAACGGCTGGTCGATCTGTTCATGGCGATCGCGGTGTACAACGGTGTAGTG
This sequence comes from Binataceae bacterium (SeqCode), assembly GCA_050736615.1. Taxonomy (GTDB): domain Bacteria; phylum Desulfobacterota; class Binatia; order Binatales; family Binataceae; genus JBOHWJ01. The sequence goes on from JBOHWL010000217.1 coordinate 3,481, forward strand.
CGCTTGCTGGCCGCGCTGCAAATCGACGTCGAAGACGACTATCTGCGTTATCTGGATGAATTTCCGTTGCCGGAATAAGTCAGAAACCGGCGTCGGGCCGCATTACCGCCAGCGTCCATTGCCACGCGGCCCCAGCGCCCTTGTGCCGCAGTTTTAAGTTGAAGCGGCGGGCGTCACGCGACACCCGCCGCTTCATTATGCGACCACGATGCGAAAACGCTCAGCTCAGGCGCGCAACGCCTCGAGCGCGACCAACGCGTCGCGCGTGGTGCCCGCAGTATATGGACGCGAACCGGGTTTGCGTTCGTATGGATCGACGATGCCCAGTTCCTTGCTGATCTCGCGCACGGCAGGTAGCACCTCTTGCCCGAGCAGGCGGATGCTGGTCATGCGATCCTCGAAGCTCACCTGACCCTGGCTCTGGAACACGCCGAGCACGCCCGGCCGCAACACTTCGAGGATTTTGCGCAGCTTCGGAATCACGGTTTTCGGCGTGCCGGCAATAATCTGTAAACCATCGACGGCTTTAGGATAGGATTTGTAGATGGCGGCGCGCGCCTCGTCGAGCGAAATTTCGCCGCGGGCCAGGCGTGACCTTGTGCTTTCGTGTTTCGGCGCGTCCGAAGCTTTTTGCAATTGCTCCGCGCTGACGCCGAGGAAGCCCCCCGAACCAGCCGTCATCGTGCGCGCCAGCCGGCGCGTCGCTTCCTTGGAATTATAACCCGGCGGCAGCGTATGCTCGGGACGCGCGAAAGCCGCCTGCCCGCCGCCGTATAGATGCGCCTTGCCCAGCTCCTCGGCCTTCTCTTCGCTCTCCGCAACGACCACGTGCTGCAGATAGCCGAAATTCTCCGAACCCGCGTGATAACCCTGCTTGGCGGCGGTATCACCGTAAATGTTCCAAAGCTCCGCCGTGGCCGGCAACGCGGTGCCAAGCCCAAGGTACGGGTAGCGATGCTCGGCGCACCAGACCACGGTTTCGGGACTGAGCACGCCCGGGATCCACATCGGCGGATGCGGCTGTTGATACGGCCGCACCCACGGATTGACGAAGCGATAATTGAAGTGCTTGCCCTCCCATCGAAACGGACCGGGCCGTGTCCAGGCCGCAATCACGAGGTCGTGCGCCTCGTTGAAGTACTCGCGGTTGTAAGCGGGATTGGCATTGTTGAAAATTTGTTCGCTGCCCGCCCCGCGCACCCATCCGGGCACCAGCCGTCCGCGCGAAATACAATCGATTTCGGCCAGCTCTTCCGCAATACGCAACGGATTTTTGAACGTCGGCAGCGGATTGCCGAGCAGGACGATTTTAACTTTCTTGGTGATACGCGCGAGGATCGAAGCCTCGACATTCATCACCGCGCCCATGCAGAACGGGGTGCCGTGATGCTCGTTGAGCATGATCGCGTCGAAACCGACGTCCTCGGCATAGACCATCTCGTCGAGATATTCGTTGTAGAGTTGCGCGCCGCGTTGCGCGTCGAAAAATTTATTCGAAACGCCGAAATAGCCGCGATTTTTGATCAGCTCATCTTCGGGCACGTCGCGATACGGCCGCTCCGTAAAATACATCAGGATCATGCGATTTTCTCCGTGACACCCCTACACGCGCACCGAATCGTCACGCGAGGGCACGCGCTTGAGCGCGTCAAGATCGACCAGTTGATTGCGCTGCGTGCCCGCCGTGTAGGAACGTGAGCCGGGCGCGCGCTCGAACGGATCGACAATGCCGAGATCCTTGGCAAACTCGCGCATCGCCGGCAGCACCTCCTCGCCCATCAGGCGGATACTGGCGCGGCGCTGTTCGCCATTGAGCGGCCCCTGCGCCTGGAACATGCCGAAGATCCCCGGGCGCAACACTTCCATGATCATGCGCAGCTTCGGAAGCACGCTCTTCGGCGTGCCGATGATAAGCTGCAGACCCGCCTGCGCCTTGCCATAATTGGCGTAGATCTTCTTCTTCGCCTCTTCAACACTGACCTCACCGCGGGCCAGGCGCTGGCGCATGTCGCTATGGTGCTTTCCGTCTTTTTTGCCCGACATCTCCTCGAGCTTCTCCGAGGTCACGCCGAGAAAACCATAATCGCTGGCCGAGCGCGCCAGCCGGCGGGTCGCTTCTTTCGAGTTGTATCCCGGCGGGAAGGTCCATTCAGGGCGTGAGAAGTTGGCGGCGCCGCCGCCAAACATCGCGGCCTTGCCCAGCTCCTGCGCTTTTTCCTCGGTCTCGGCCACGAAGATCTGCTGCAGATAGCCGAAATTTTCGGAGCCGGCGTTATAGCCTTCCTGGGCGGCAGTCTCGCCGTAAAGATTCCATAATTCGACCGTCGCCGGCAGCGCGGTGCCCAATCCCACATAAGGATAGCGATGCTTGGCGCAAAAGATGACGGTCTCGGGGCTCAACACGCCGGGAATCCAGATCGGCGGATGCGGTTTCTGGTAGGGCTGCACCCACGGATTGACGAAGCGGTAGTTGAAATACTTGCCTTCGAAACGAAACGGGCCCTGACGCGTCCACGCCGCGATCACGAGGTCGTGCGCCTCATTAAAATACTCGCGGTTATAAGCGGGATTGGCATTGTTGAAAATCTGCTCGCTGCCCGCCCCGCGCACCCATCCGGGCACCAGCCGTCCGTGCGAAATACAATCGATCTCGGCCAGCTCCTCGGCCAGGCGCAGCGGATTTTTAACCACCGGCAAGGGATTGCCGAGCAGCACGATGCGCGCCTTTTTGGTAATCCGCGCCAGGATGGCCGCCTCGACGTTCATCACCGCGCCCATGCAGAACGGCGTGCCGTGATGCTCGTTGAGCATGATCGCGTCGAAGCCAACCTCTTCCGAATAGACCGCCTCGTCGAGATATTCGTTGTACATCCGCGCCCCATATTCGGGGTCGAAAAACGAATTAGGCACGCCGAAGAAACTGCGGTTCTTGATGACCTCGTCCTCGGGCACGTCGCGATAAGGACGTTCGGTGAAATACATTATATGCATGGCTTGCTCTCCTTCAGCTCACGCTATGACGATGGTCAGGCTAGGAATTCGCGCACGAGCTTGATGAACTCGGCCGACCTTTCGATCTCCGGGCGATGGCCGCAATCGTTATACAAGGTGACCTTGGCCTCGGTGTTCTTGAGCGCCTTGCGATACGCCTCGGCGCAACTGACCGGCACAATCGCGTCGTCCTTGCCCCAGATGATTTGCACCGGTAGCCCTTTGACACCCTCGAGAAAATGCGGCAGTGCGGGATTGTGCAGGATCGGCTCCCACGCCAGCCGCGCGTTTTCGGTGCGCGCTTCCTCAAAGGCTTCGAATTGTTCGGGCGTACGCTCGCCGCCGTAGAGCTTGTTGAATTCAGGCGTCTCAGGGTCATGCACGCTGGCGGTGAGTTCGGTGCGGGCCGTGACCGCGAAAATATCCATGATCTCGCCTTGCGACGGATGGATGCCCATCGGCGCCACCAGCACCATCTTACGAAATTGCGCGCAGTTGGCCGCCGCCATTTCGGCCGCGATCCATCCGCCGGTGGAAAAACCGATCACGTCGAGCGGCGCCAGATTCAAATCGCGCAACACCCAACTGTAGAACTGGCCCAGGTCATGGATATTGCGGATCCATTCAAGTTTGGGCGATTTGCCCAAGCCCGGCTGAATCGGCACCAGTACCGTATGTTCCTTGGCCAAGGCCGTGTGCCAGTTGAGCCATCCGGGATGACCCAGCTCCTCGTGCAGGACGAGCAGCGGCTTGCCTTGCCCGCCCTTGATGATTGCGAGGTCAGTCCCCGCGACGTGGGTGATTTCCTCTCGCCATTCTGCCATTTGCCTCTATGGTCCTCCGTATTGGGTCCGGCGGTAGGCGCTACGCGGTCGCATCCGCCCGGACTGAATTGGGGTACTATTTTTCGTCATTCAAAGAGTTTGCGAGTTTCTATTCCGAACGGGGTCCGCCATCAGCGAAGCCGGAGCCGAAGCGATTGAACGAGTCTCGAGGCGCATACCGAATCAGTGGGGAAACTCGTAAGAATAATATGAAAGACAAGAGCATCCGGGATTTCTCGTCGCGCTCGGAATGACAAAAGGTATCGCTTACAGCTCCTTCGTTCGTTTCACTCGCTGGCGTCCGCCGGGCTTGTATGTTTGAGCAACACGCCATCCGTATAAAGCCCCGCTATCGCCGTATCCTCCAACCCGAGCATCTCGCGCAAAATCGTCTCGTTGTCCTGGCCGACGCTGGACGCCTTGAGCTCCGTCGACACCTGCCAGTCCGAGAATCTGACCGGCATGCCCGGCAAATCGAATTCGCCCAGCCGCGGGTCATGCGTGCGGCGCACCGTGCGGCGCTCGCGCAAATGCGGATGGGCCATCGCTTCCTCCAGGGACAGCACCGGTCCGCACGGCACCCGCTCCTTGTCAAGCGCGGCCACGGCGCTATCACGGTCCGGAAAAGTCGCGAGCCAAGTCTCGATAATTTCCTTCATCGCCGCGTTATTGCGGACTCGGCGGCCGTTGCTCTTGAAACGGTCATCACTGACCAGCTCCGGACGCCCCATCGCACGGCATAGGCGCGGGAATTCATGCTGCTGCACCAGCAACATGATATAGCCGCCATTGGCCTTGAACACGCCCGAAGGACTGCCGGTCGGATGCTGCGAGCCGTTGCGCCGGGGCTTGAAACTCTCCTTGCGAATCGACAGCACCGGCACGCACAGCTCGTGCATATGAAAATAGGTATCCAGCAGCGAAGCGTCGATATACTGCCCCTTGCCCGTCCGCGTCGCGTTGAGCAGAGCGAAGCCCACCGCCATCGCGGCGGCCACGCCGGTCGAAACGTCACCGATCGCCATGGTCGGGATGATCGGCGGGCGGTCGGGTTCGCCCAGCAAATCGGTGACACCCGCGAACGAGGCGCCGATAAAATCGTATCCCGGACGATTGCTCAGCGGCCCGGTCTGGCCGGTGGCCGACACCGAGCACATGACCAACTTCGGATTGAGCCGGCTGAGCGCGTCATAACCAAACCCCATTTGCGCGATAACGCCGGGAGCGAAATTCTCCACCACGACGTCGATTTTAGGGATCATTCGCAGCAGCAGTTCCTTGGCGCGCGGATTGTGAAGGTCAACGCCAAGGCTGCGTTTGCTATGGTCGTGCTGAAAATAGTAGGTCGACATGCCGTCCTTCATCAGGCCCATCTGGCGCACGTGGTCGCCCTCGAGCGAGCGTTCGACCTTGATCACATTGGCGCCAAGCTCGCCCAGAATCCGGGTGCAAGTCGGTCCCGCGACATAATGGGTGAAATCGAGAACGTGATATCCCGTCAACATCAGTGCCTGCTGCTGCATACGTAACCCTCCGAGTTCCGCTAGTCTCTTGAACGCACCTCGCGGACTCGCTTACTCGCTTCGCTTGCGGCTCCACTACTGTCCCTGAACGCACCGCGCGGACAGTCAGTCCTTAACGCAGCTCGCGGACTCACCTGCTCGACCCGCGCAGTAGCGCTCCACTAGCGTCGCAATCATACAAATGTTCGGCGCCAACTGTCCATTGAAGGGTCGGCGCGCCATGAAGCGGGTTTCGGTTGACCTCGCCGAGAAGCTGGAGAGTCGCGCTCTAAGAAAATTGCCTCACTCCAAGTCAGGCAGGTGGTCGCGCGAGATAAGCAGGCGAAGTGATCGTCCTCGGCCGGAGGTCCTTTCAACCAAACCATTGGCCGCCAAGGTTAAAACCGTCGCGTGCACGGAAGGCGCCGTGCCGAAATATGTCTGCATGTTGGCCTCCGACGACGCCCGGCCATTCACCTTCATATAGTGATGAATGAACGCGAGGTACTGGCCTTGCTTGTGGGTGTAAGGCTCATTCACAGGGGCACGTCGATTTTCAACCCCTGACCGTGATTGTCAAAGGCTGGGGCAACAGAACAGCGCACCCATTGTCCGATTCCTCCCCGTTGTTGACGCGGGGGGAGGATTAAAAGAGGGGGTGCCGGCGGTCAAGGCACGTTGCTCATCATCGATGCTCAATCATAGAGGCGCGAGGCGCCGGCCAGACCGATCACCAGATAGATCACGCCCAAGCCGGCCGCGGCGAGGCACGGCCACACCACGGCGGCGACAGGCAATTGGCGGATCATCAGATCGTTGAACGCGCGCATTGACCAACTCGTGGGTACACTGAGCGCGACCGCGCGCATCCACGGCGGTTCGAAATCGATCGGCCACCAACATCCGCCAATCGCCGACATCGCCATCGCGACCACCGCGCCCACCGGCATGACCGAGTCATGCGTGCGCGCAATGCACGCGATGAGCAGGCCGAACGCCACGGCGGCGAATGAAATCGCGGCGGCGGGCGCGAGCAAGCTTACGGGCGACGGACCCAACGAAACGCCGAAGAGCCACCAGCCGATCACGAACAGCACTATCAATTGGGCCAATCCCACCAGGAAACGTGACAGCAGCTTGCCGATCAAAATGGCGGAAAAGGGCGCGCCGCTCGCGCGGAGGCGCCGCAGTGTGCCCCAATCACGTTCATCGATCAGGCCCAGCGAAATCCCCATCAGCATGCCGATCAGCAAGAACGTGATGCCGAAGCCGGGAACGTACTGGTCAAATGCGTTCACCCGCGCGCCGCGCCGCTGGTTGATCCCCAGTTCGCGCCATCCGAGCTGGCCCGGCAGCGGCTTCATGGCCGGCGGCGACGCCGGCCTGATGATGGTGTTGAAGCCGGGAGTGGGCGGCGGTTCAGGCAGCCTGATCTTTATCTGCCGGGGCGGCGATGGCAGCGTGGGTGTAACCGCCGGGAAATCGAGCGGTTTCGCGAGTTCGGCCAATTGCGCTCGCGGCGGTGCGGGAAATCGCGGGGGTGGCGGAATCGCGTCCGCATGGCGGCCGGCGGCAGCTTTGAGCTGGACGAGCCAGCGATCAAAATCCCGTTCGCGCGATTGCAATTGCAGCAGGTAATCGCGCAGCGCACTGAGCGCGGCGCGGCGCGGCGCAAGCTCGCTGGTGAAAGTGGATTTGCTTTGCGCCAGCGCTTGTTCGATCGTCGCGCGCGTCAGCGCCTCACTCCGCTGTTGTTCGGCGAGCAGGCGCTCCTCGAGTTCGCTTTGCGCCCGGTCGCGCGCGCGCCGGAGTTGCTTGCTATAAGCCTGCGCGCTGGCTTGAAGCGCCGACAATTGCGCGTTCAGATGTTCAAGGCCGGCACGCAACGCGACTGCCTGGGCGTCCAGTTGCCGCTGCGCCTGGTCGCGGGCGTGTGCGTTAATCGCCGCGCATAATTTGCTCAGCCGCAGTTCGATCGCGTTGGCCTCCAGCCGTTTGACTGGATCAACATAGAGCGTCAGGTGCATTGGATGGCCCGCCTTGAGCGCGTCGCTGGTGCCGGCGGGAATCAGCACGGCCAGCGGCGCCGCCTGGGCGCTTTCGAGCATGCGGCGTGCGCTCGTCAGATCGGCGCTCTCATAAATCCTGAGCGCGTGCTGGCGGCGCAGCGCGGCGAGCACAGCCTGGCCGACCGCACCATCGTCGCGATTAATCACCGGAATCAGATAGGTGCCTGCGCGCGTATGAGCGCCGTAAATGCCGCCTAGGGAAAAACCCGCCACGGCGATGATCACGATGGGGGCTAGCAGCAGCATGAAGGCGCCGGTCCGGTCCTGCAAAAGCAGGCGGAATTCGTTCTGAAAGACCAGCCAGATCGCGCGGAGCATCGCGGACCCTCAGCGCACCGAAGCCGGCTTGGACCAGCGCTGACTTGGCGCGTTGCTGTTGATCAACACCTGTCCAATGCACCACGAGCCGCACGTGGCAGGCAACCGGTTGCGCGCGGGCGGCCATGCTATGACACGAAAACTGCCCGCTAGCCGCCGCTTGGTATTCCGGCGACGGGGGAAAAGGTTGCGTGGGCTCGGAACAATCGCGGGGTTGTTGCCAGGCTTCTCGCGCACGCTTTTGATGATAGCATTCAGGCGCGCGCGACCGCGCGCGCCAGCCCTCGCGATTTTTCAGGAGACCACCGACAAAAATGAAAATAATCAGCGCCGCCAGTGCGCTTCCCGCTCACGTTTACAGTCAGGAAGTGATCACGGAGGCGTTTAAACGGCATTGGTCCGGCAAACTGCCAAACGCGGGATTGCTCGAACGATTGCACGCCCGTGTCGGCGTGCGTCAGCGCCATCTGGCGTATCCGATGGAACAATACGCCGCCTTCGAAAATTTTGGCCAGACCAACCGCGCCTGGATGGAAGCGGCGGAGGAAATCGGCGCGGCCGCACTTGACGGCGCCTTGCGCCGCGCGGGGCTTGAGCGCGACGCCTTGAGCGCTTTGTTTATGGTTTCGATTACCGGGATTGCGAGCCCATCGCTCGACGCCCGCTTGATCAACCGGATGGGCCTGCGGACGGATCTCAAGCGCACGCCGATCTTCGGTCTGGGATGCGTCGGTGGTGCCACCGGGCTTACGCGCGCCGCCGATTACGTGCGCGCCTATCCGTCGCAATTCGCCGCCATCCTGTCGGTGGAATTATGCTCGCTGACGATCCAGCGTGACGATCATTCGATCGTCAATCTGATCTCGATTGGGCTGTTCGGTGACGGCGCCGTCGCCGCGATTATGGCCGGGGCCGAGACCGCCTTTAGCGGTCCGCGCGTGGTTGACACGCGTTCGGTATTTTATCCCGGCACCGAGGAAATCATGGGCTGGGACATTTCGGAAAAGGGCTTTCAGGTGGTGCTCTCGCCGAAACTGCCCGAGCTGATCATTGGCCGCCTGGGCGATGACGTCGACGCCTTTCTGGCGACGCACGAGCTTCAACGCCGCGATATCGGCAATTGGATAATTCACCCGGGCGGACCCAAGGTGTTGCGCGCGGTTGAACAGGCGCTGGGCTTGCGCGAGCGCGATCTGGAAGTGTCATGGGAGTGCCTGGCGCGATGTGGCAATCTGTCGTCCGGGTCGGTGCTGATGGTGCTGGAGGAGGTCTTGAATCATCGGCGTCCGGTGGCGGGAACGCCCGCCATGATCATGGCGATGGGCCCGGGTTTTTGTTCGGAGATGCTGCTGGTGCGCTGGTGACGTTCCGGACCAGCCATGCGCACCCCGGGATGATCGACGGCGGCGCACCCTCGCCTGCTGGAGAAGGCTACGAAATACTACTTCAGGTTAGGGCAATCATGTCGTAAACCGGCGGAAGTTTCTCCGCCACCGTCAGGATCCGTTCGTTAGGTTCGTCAATGCTGATGATCGAACCGTCGCTCAGGGCGGCGTAGAATTCGTGTGCGCCCGGCATCGGTAAAAACCGCATCACCATCCCGCGCGTGCGATACATTCCGCCGGCCTCGCCCGCCAAGGGCGTGAAACCGCGGCCCTGATCGGTGCTGCGAAAAATCACCGCGTCGGCGCCGAGCGCGCCCAGCGACCATAACGGCGGCGGTCCCGCCGCCGCCGCGATATATATGACACCCTCCCCACGGACCATCAGCGGCACCGCGTAACCGCGGCTCAGCCCTTTGACGAACTGCCACGAATTGCCGCCGCTGGTGGAGTAATAAAAGCCGCGCCCGGTGGTGGCGTAGAGCCGCCGCGAGTCCGCTGGATCAACCGCGATTGCGTGCACGTCGGGGTGGACGCCCTGGCTGAGCGGCTCGAAGCTCAGGCCGCGGTCGCGCGAGCGAAAAATGCCGCCTTCCTCCACCCCGGCATACAGGACATTCGAATGTTGCGGATCGAAGGCGAAGGCGCGGACGTGGGGAACGTGCGGAGCGGGCGGAAAGGTCCAGCGCTCGCGTCCCGGCATTTTCAAAAACGCGGTGCATTCACTAAAGCCGCGCCCACCGTCAAGGCTATGCATGACGCGCGCGTGGGACGTGCCAATAAAAACTTCGCCCGGCACGTCGGGCGCGGTCGCGACCGCCCACACGTCCTCGTCGCGCATCAGCCCCGGCGTGACGTCCTGCCAGGCGCGGCCACCGTCGGCCGACCGCGCCAGCGAGCCCTTGCCGCGCGCGCTGCCCATCTGGGGGTTATGCACCGAGCCGGCGTAAAGCAAATTAGGGTCGGCGCAATCGCGCGCCAGGCACCAGACCGACGAGGGCACGGCGAGCACCATGAGCGGCGTGGCCGCCCGCTCGGGATTGAGAATTACGATCCCTTTGGCAGTGCCGACACACAGCCGCATCCGAACACCTCCGCCCGCGTCCGCTTCGACCCTCGCTACGCCAATTGCCAGCGTATCATGGCCAAATCGAATAGACGCACTTTCAACCTGATCTTAACGTCAGCTATGAGTCAGTTCCAGCTATTTTCACGCGGCGTCTTGGCGCCGCGCCAGTCTATCGTGGGCTATACTAAGCGCGTGCCGATGGGCGGGCGCAGTCCCAGTTCCGCCGGTGCGATTTTCTTCACGCTTGGCTCCAAGCGCACGCGCCGCACGAGCATCGTCGCATCGCGTAACCCAAGCCGCATGCCGATATCGTCGAGGGCAATGATGGTGCCGGGCGCGCCGTCAGTGCCGCCCTGTTCCAGGGCCGCCTCGTACAGCCGGATGCGTTCGCCGCCAAGTTGCGCGTAAGCACCGGGCTGCGGATCGCAGCCGCGTACGAGATTATAAATCTCGCTGGCGGGACGACTGAAGTCGAGCCGCGCGTGCTCGTCGCGGCAGGGTGGTTCGTAACTCGCGAGGCGCTCGTCCTGCGCGAGCGCGGGAGCCTTGCCGGCCTTGATCAAATCGATCGCGGCCAGCATCGTCTCGAGACCCAGCGGGAACAAGGAATTGAAATAGAGCGAACCGGTGGTGTCGGCCGCTCCGATGGGCACGCGGCGTTGAATTAAAATCGGTCCGGTGTCGATGCCTCTGTCGGGCCAGAACCAAGTCACCCCGGTTTCACTATCACCCTGAATGATCGCCCAGTTGATCGCGCTGGCGCCGCGATGGCGCGGCAGGATTGAGGGATGAAAGCAGATCGACTTATGCCTTGGCGCGTAGAGGATGCGCTCGGGCACGATAGTGGTGACGAAGGCCATGATCGCAAGGTCGGCGTTGAGCGCCTTGAACTGCTCGAACGCGGCGTCGGAGCGGAACGAGGCGGGCTGACTCAGCGGCAGCTTGAGTGCGACCGCTTTGCTCTTGAGCGGATCGGGGCGTCCCGACGGCGGGTCCGGCGGTGCGAATACGTGGACAATTTCCTCGCCGCGCGCGTGCAGCATTTCGAGTGCTTTTTCGGCAAAAGCCGCCTGTCCAATCAACGCGATACGCACCGGGTTTACCTCCGCCAGCCGCGAGCGGTTTCACGCTAACAAATCGGCTATGCGCGCGCACCAGCGGAACGGGTCTCCGGGTGAGGCGAGCGAGTCCGCGTACCGCGTTGAGCATCGTCGAAAGCGGCCGCGGCGATGCGCGCCCTAATGGACGTCGGGCAGCTTCAATGCGTTTTGTGGTACATCGTACTTATCCGCGCATTCGCGAAATCTAACATCACAACGCGCGCGCCGGAGGCAACTGTTAGAAATTGATCGCTGGATTAAATTCTGTTAACAAATGCGAAGGTTGTGTCGTACATGGGGGGTTTTCGGCTTCGCTCGCGCTCGCGAACGTCGCCCGGAGTGGAGGTAGTTAGTAGGCTGTTGGCACGGACTGTTGGTTCATTCCGCAGGATTGGTTAGTCAGCACTTGAGTAGTTTCGGTCAGTAAGTAAGCCGCATCCTAAAATTTAAGCTGGTTGAGTGGCCTGTCGCGGATTAGCGCGGGGCCTCCAACGCGATTTGTGTGCGGCGCTCGCCGCTGGGCGGTTTTTGGCTGACGCCTACAAAACACGCGATGTAAACATTCAGACGCCAGAATCGGCAGGTTGGAGCTCCGGCGCGAAGCGGTTGAGTTCACGCAGTGCGCCGATGTCCCCATGTCCATCACCAGGGAGGAAGTACATGTTTACCGGATCTAGCCAGGGCCGACCGTTGGGGGATGTCCTGAAATTGTCAAGTATAGCGGCGCTTGCCGCCGGCGTAATCGTTTTTGGCGCGATGGCGGCGTTTGCGGGCGGCCAGAGCATCACGGGTGATACCTTGAATATCACGGCGATGCCGACGCAGAGCCTGATGCAGTCGCAGGGCGTAGGCGGGGGTGTGGGAACCTCCGCCGGTTCGTCCTCGCCTGAGAATACATGGCTGGGCGGCCTGCACATGTCGGGTTTTCTGAACCAGACCTTCGGCATGTGGCAGAATCCGTCGGCTTTGCGGGATTTCACCTCCAGCCGCAACAATCTGGCGATTTCCCGCACTTGGCTGCAGGTTGATACAAACTACCAGCTCAACAATAACAATCGCTTCTTCCTGCGTAGTTGGTTCATCTATGAACCGCCCTACGCGTTCAATTCGGCTAACAACGACAATTACGCGGCGGCGAGTGCCCCGCCCGCGGGTGGTGGCCCGGCGAGCTACGGCCACTTCATGAACGACTTCTATAATCAATACACGGTGCGTGACGCCTGGTGGGAAACCACTCATGGTCCGCTCTCGCTCTATCTGGGCAATCAAATCGTGGTGTGGGGCCAGTCGATCGCCTTTCGCGTCGGCGACGTGGTTAATCCGCAGGACACCACCTGGAACTTCGGTTTTGCCAACCTCGAGCAATCACGGATCCCGCAATGGATGATTCATCCAATCCTGAACCTGCCGGATTTCTGGGGGAGCTACTCGAACTTCATCGAGGGCGTGATCATTCCGCGCTACCAGCCTCAATGGTCGTGGGATTACGCCGATGGCCGTTATTTCAATGAGAGTGGCGTGTCAGGCAGTGTGAACCAGGGCTTCCCGTCCGCGATGCACGGGCCGAGTGCGCGTTTCGATGTGCATTACGTGCACAACTACTATGCCGGCCGCACGGTGGCGCTGGCTCCCGGCACTACCAAGGGGCCATTCGGCCCCGAGGGCGCGGGCTTGGTGGCGCCGCCCTTCTCGCACGAATTCTACTGGTGTAGCAACCTGCAGGCGGCCGCGGCGCCCGGTTCTTTCAATCCGGTCAAGCCGAGTGCGCAGCGGGTCTGCCCGTTCACCAACAACGGCACGGTGCAGTTTGGTCCGACGGCCGGAAGCGGCACGGTTGATATCGGGCAATGGAAAGTGCCGGCGGCGACGCTGTCCAACTGGGAAGAAGGCGTGCGCTACCATACGTTGCTCGGCAATACGGAGGCGACCGTCTTCTACTTCAATACCTGGGAAGACTACCCGGCTTTCTTCTGGCAGCCGTTCAGCAACCAGTGGCGCGCGCGCTTCACGCCGGTGCAATACGTCGGCGTAACGGCCGACCGGCCGCTGCCGATGCCGACCTCGCTGGCGGAATATTTCCCCTTGGTTGGACGCGCCGAAGTGGTTTATGCCAATCATCAGCCCTATGGGGATTTCAACGTGTTCAATCAGACGGCGGTGCGTTACTCCGACACGCTCGACATGATGTACGCGGTTGATCTCGATCAGGCCTATGCGCCATGGCTAACCACGACCGGCAACCTGACCGCCAATGTCGAAGTGCAGGACTACATCACGCTCGACGCCAACGGCGACATGCTGACGGGCGGCTCGCCGTGGGCCGGCGTCGGCGGCGATCTCACCGAGACAGTCAACAAGAACGAGGTTAACGCGCTGCTCAATCTGGGCACCTCGTGGTATTGGTCCGCGTTCGCGCCGACGTGGACGATGATCTTCAACCCCAAAGGACGCACCTTCCTGATGTTCCCCTCGGTGGTGTTGACCCCGCCGTGGACGAAGAAATATTTCCTTAAGCTTCAGGCAATCGAAGTGCTGGGTGGCGACTACCAGAGTATTGGTGGCGGCTTGTTCAAGGGCGAAAGCATGCTGACCGCGCAACTCCAGTATAACTTCAACCTGCTCTAAGTAATCCGGGCGGCGAGCCGCGGCAATCA
>JBOHWL010000218.1:0-22149 GCA_050736615.1 Binataceae bacterium (SeqCode)
GGCAGCCTTTCTGAACGCAGCTCGCAGACTCGTTTGCTCGCTTCGCCTTCGGCTTTGCTAGCGCACTCGGGATGACAAAATTAAGGCATATCCTGGTTAAGCAGCCGTCAGTTCAACAGCGCTAAAAGTTCACAGACTTCGAGTGAAGCGAAGCGCAGTCGAGGGATGGACGCGAAGCGAGGAATTTTTTATCGTGTCTTTATTGAAAAACGAATAATCGCTCCGCCTGTGACTCCGCTGGCGCGACACGGCGCGCCCTGCTCGCCGGCTCAGGCTGACCGCAATTTGCGTAACTCATTTACGGGAGGCCACACTGATATCGGTTTCGAGTGAGCATTGGAAAGTGAAATCGAGCGGCGCTGACCCGTCGTGGTCAACCAAATTTTCAGCCCCGCTCAACCGGATAGCCGGCCTTGTTCCAGTCTTCCATCCCGCCACGCGGAACCGATACATGCTCACAGCCCGCTTTCGAGAGCATTTCCGCAGCGCTCGACGAGCGCGTTTCAGTTCGTCAAATGGCTATTATCGGTTTCCGCTTGATCTCGCTCAGCTCGCGGATTTTTAGCGATAGTTCCGCGATCGGAATGTTACTCGCGCCTGCGATGTGGCCGAGCGGTCCGCTAAACTCTTGGGCGCTGCGCACGTCTATCGGGGCGGCTTCTTCGTCGCTCTCCAACCCACGTTTGAGAATCGCCGGATCTGTAAAACGTTGCGGTTTCAAACTGCGCACCAGCCGCGGCAGGAAAGCGACGGCCGCAAGCAGCGCCACCGCAAGCAGGGCTTTGCGGATTGCCCCCGCCTGTCCGGAGGCCGCCTCGCGGCCCGCGTAACCCAGATAGTTGTAGGCCAACGCGCCCGGCGCCATGCACACAAAGGAAGCCAGGATATAATCGCGCAGGCGGATGCGCGTCAGCCCGAAGCCATAATTCACCAGATTGAACGGAAACAGCGGCACCAGCCGGACGAACGCGACGAAACGCCAGCCTTCTTCCTCCACCCCGCGCATCAGCCGGCCTAGGCGTTCGCCGTCGCGCGTTGCAACCCACCCGGAGGCGACGTAGCGCGCGATCACGAACGCCATGGTGGCACCCAACGCAGCGCCGGTAAGGTTCCCCAAAGTACCCCAGATGGAGCCGAAAAGAGCACCGCCCGTCACCGTGAGCAGCGCGCCCGGTACGAATAGCGTCGCGGCCAGAGCGTACAGCGGAAGGAACACGATCGGCGCCCAGTCGCCGAAGCGCCCCAGTTCCCGCTCGATCGTCGCGGGCTCGAGCAGTTCGCGCTGGAGTGCAAGCCAGATAATCGCCGCGGCAAGCGTCGCCATCACGATCAGACGAAAGACGAGACCGCGCCGGTTCATGCCGCACGCCTCCAGGTAATCGCGTAAGCGCCCGCGGGGCCGCGGAACGGCTGCAAGAGCATCCGGTCGAGCCACAATTCACGTGCTGTGTGGAACTGCTCGATGCCGATGGTCATCCCGTCATGGCCGGCGGCGGGCTGATCGCGATAGGTGCCGAGCAATCTATCCCACCACGGCAGATTGAAGCCGAAGTTGCTATTGGTTTCGTTGACCCCGATCGAATGATGGACCCGGTGCATGTCGGGCGTGACCAAGCACCAGCGAAGCCAACGGTCGAGTTTAACCGGAAGCCGGACATTCCCGTGGTTGAACATCGAGGTGACGTTGAGCAGGACCTCGAAGACGAGCACGGCGAGCGCGGGCGCCCCCAGCGCCACCACCACGCCGAACTTAATCAACATCGAGAGCACGATTTCGATCGGATGGAAACGCGCGCCGGTGGTCACATCAAAATCGAGGTCGGCATGATGCATCCGATGCACCCGCCACAGCGCCGGCACGGCGTGAAACATCACGTGCTGAAGGTAGAGAGCCCCATCGAGCAGCACCACCGACGCTACAACAGCCATCCAGGCGGGAACCGGCAAGTTGTTGAGCAGCCCCCAACCTCGTCGTTCTCCGGCCAGCGCCAGACTCACAGCCGTGGCGGGAAGCAAGACTCGGACGAATGCAGTATTCAGTGCGACGATGGCCAGGTTACTGGGCCAGCGCTTGAACCTCGAATATAACCGGGGCCGGCGGGGCGCCGCCGCTTCCCAGAGCGCCATCGCGATAAAGACGGTGATAAACGCTGCCACGCGTATGGCGGCTTCGTGAGTCAGCATGCGCTTGATCTGCTTCAAGCATTCAATTAATACATTGAATGAAGATAGTGTGGCCTTCATTCTATGTCAAGCGAAAATCCCAAACGTGCAATGTTCGAACTGTTCGCCGCCGTCGCCCGTACCATCGGGTCGGCCCGCCGACTCGAGCTGCTCGAGCTGCTCGCACAAACCGAGAGAAGCGTTGAGCAGTTGGCCGGGCTGAGCGGACTAACGATTGCCAACGCCTCACAGCATCTGCAGCAACTGCGCCGCGCGGGACTCGTCGAGGCCCGCAGGGACGGCAAGCGAGTGCTCTACCGGCTCGCCGCCGGCGACATAATCGCACTGCTCGGCGCCCTCCGTCGTCTCACCGAACGCAATGTCGGTTCAGTCGAAAAGGTGCTCAACAGCTACTTTCGCCAGCGCGACAGTCTCGAAGCCGTGTCGCGCAAGGAACTGTTACGGCGGATGCGGGACGGGCTTGTCACCGTGATCGATAGCCGTCCGGCGGACGAATTTGCCGCCGGCCATCTACCCGGCGCGCTCAATGTGCCGCTACGCGAACTCAAGCGCCGGCTAAGGGAACTACCCCGCGACCAGGCGATTGTCGCGTACTGCCGTGGAGCCTACTGCGTGCTCTCCTACGAAGCGGTCGCCGAGCTGCGCAAGCGCGGGTTCAAGGCCTTTCGTCTTGAAGAAGGATATCCTGAGTGGCGTGCGGCTGGTCTGCCGGTGGAGCATTCCGCAATCGCCTGAATCGGGATTGGGGAAACGCATAATCGGCAGTGGCGCCGAACCTCATCGCGCCCGTCGAACCGCCTGTCTGCTCGATCACGTGACCATCGCGGACGGAGGGCTGCTTCGAATTTTCCAGCGATTCCCATCGCGATACCAAGTGCGCGGCCAGTTCGGCTCAGCCTGTTTCAAGGTTTTCGCCGCTCGCTGGTGACGCCCCGCCGCCGAGTTCACAGCGCCGAAGGCGACACCCTATTCGAGCGCCATGGCGAAGGCTAACCTGTGAACATTTGCCGCTCGGCACACTTGAATCCTCGCGGCCGCCAATGTTCTCACCAACCGAGCGGAATTGTGATGTCGGTCCCCAGGACCATCGCGAAGTTCGACGCGGCCACGTTGGAACTGGCGGCTACGCTCGTGCCGACGGCGCCAAACATGGCGAAATAGTCATTGACCTGGTATTCACCGCCGATATTCATCAACCAGACGGTGCCGCCGCGGCCCGCCGTTGGTATATTGAGACGCTGCTCTCCGAGTAAATCCAAATCGGGCGTGATCGAATAGTAAGCCGCCAAGCCGGCCGCGAACTGATTAGGCGATGAGCGATCGTGGTACTGCCAGAGGAAATCCCCTTCACCGACAAGGTAGAGGTTGCCGATTTCGCGGGCGACGTCGACCGGAACTTCCATTGAGTATTCACCGAACCCGAGGCCGCGATTTACCGAACCGGTGGGAAAGCTGAACTGCGGAAAAAGTGAAACCGAAACCGGTCCGCGCAGCCCGTAAGCCGCTTCACTCTGTTGCGGATCGCAGGTGTCGGTGTACGCGAGGCCGCCGCGCTGATCCATGAATCGATACTTGATTCCCGCGCTTACGTCGCCGAAACCGGCAGCCAGTTGGCCGTGATCGGGTGCGACCGTCGTCATCGGAATCGCGCCCGCGACGCGCCCCTGGATGCGATCGGTGATGCCATAATTGAGCTGCACGATTGGCACCGACATGTCGAGATGGCTGCGAAACACCTGCTGTCCGATTTGGTCCTGGCCGGGACCGACGAGATCGAGCGTATACGCGCTCGCCGCGTCCAGCGTCGATGCGCATGGGCTGCTGGGGTCCTCGGAGACCAGCGGCAATTCACCGAACGCAAAGGCTGATGGGCAATGGCCGCATATCAGTAACATTGCCAGCGGCAAGATTATCGCGAGCCGATAATATCCACCCGGCCTGGCCGGAGTTTCACTACGCTCCGGGCGCCGGACGATGCGGGTGCGATTCATGCGATCGGGTATGCGCGCGGCGAACAATCGCGATACGCCGATGAAAGCGTTCGGGACCACAAAATGCGAATAGGTGCTGCTTACCAGAACCTCGCAAGATAATGGGTGAGACAATTATTTCAAATGCCAGAGATAAGGCCCCACCGCCAACAACACGACCTCGATGATCAGGATCAGAACAATTCCAAGCTCCAGCCATTGACTCGCCAGATACCAGCGATGTTCGGTAACGCGGTCGTTGGCACCCTCATAGAGGTCTTCGAAAGCCTCGAGATGATCCGAGAAGGCCTCCAGGCGGGCGGCCAGCCGGGATTCATCGTTAAGCCGAGTCATCACCTCGCGGCCCGCCGGCGGTAGCGCACGCTCGGCCGCCGCCACTTGAGATTCGAGCCGCGCGTGGGAGAGGCGCATGCGGTAGAGCTCTTCGATCGTTTCGGCGAAGCGGCGCCAATGTCCGCGGTCCCGTATCCGGATGCGATGCGCTCGCGCAACATCGGTTTCAGCCTGTTCCTCGTATTTGTCCAACGCCTGTTCGAGGGCGCGCAGCTCACCCTCGTAAAAGGCGAAATCAACCAGCGCGAGCAAGATTGGGGCGAAGCCTTCAACCGGACCCTGGATCAGCGCCCGGCCCGAGCGCCACTGGATCTTATGCGCGTTGCAGGTGGATGAGGCGGTCACGGCCGCTTGCGGATGACCGGGCGTACTCATCCAATTTTCGTCGATTTTACCTTCGAGCGCGTTGGAGGGAACCATCACGACGACGATCTGATCGAAAGGCTCGGGCCATAGATCCGATGGTGGCAGCTCCGCAAGATCGAGCTCTTCCTCAAGCGCCACGCACGGACGCGGACGGCTATAGGAGCGCAGCACCTTCGCTCCCGGCGGGGCCTCGGCAACAAAGCGGATGCGCCTGGCGGTGATCGTCCGGCGCTGTCCCGGGGCGGGCGCGGCATCGGAAATATGAATCAGTGATTTGCTCATGGTTGCGCCGGACTCGAATCAGTCGGGTTCCGACGAGCTCGGGCGGCCGTTGGTTGCCTCCGCCGTGACTTGCGCCATGGTCGCGGCGTCCTCCTCAATGTCTTCCCGGATCCACTCCGCCACCACCTCAGCCGAATCCAGGACGCCGTTGATGGTTGAATCGAAAAGGTAATCGCCGACGACGAACAGTTCCGCATGCTGTATTGGGTCGGGCTGATGACGTGAATCCGGCTCGCGTGCCGGATAGCCGCCGGGCATCCCGTTGACCGCACCCACCCAGCGATGAACGCGCCCCTCGCGGCGGTACTGGCCACCATGGCGCAGCCATGACGGCAGTGAGTCGAGCACTGCCGCAATCAGCGTTTCATCATCGTAATTGCTCATCGAGAGCGCCGCGTCACCGGCAAGCAGCCAGCCAAGCACTCCATACGGCCCCGGCGAGTTGCGTAAACTTTCGTCGTAGACACAGCATCCGCCGAACGCCTCCAGCATAAAATATGATCCGGTGATATGTTCGCGCCAGAAGGGCTGTTCAAAGAGGATGCTGACACGTAGATAGTGGGCTGGGTAGTCGTAAAAAACGTGATGACGATGCATCGCGTCGGCCAGCGCCGTCCCGCCCCAGCTAATCGACGGCAGCCAATTGTTCGGTAACGCCGCCACCACGTAGTCGAAATCATTGAAATGGGTATTGCCGTCTTCACGGAAGAATAGCCGGTACGAAGTATCGGGGAGCTTTTCCACCCGTACTACGCGATGATTGAGCAGGACGCGTGCCTTCAAATGCTCGGCCAATTTTCGCGGCAGGCGCTCGAGACCGTCGTCAATTGAATACAGCCGCATGTAGTCCCGCTCATTCATCAGGTAGTTCTGCAGCCCATACATGGCGCTGGTCAGATGAGGTTCGGTCGCCAAATCGCTATGAACCGCGACTTCCAGACAGCGGCGCGCATCGGCATCCTCGATGCTCCCGAGCAGATCACGAAAGCTTTGATGTGAGAGCGGATCGCCGTTGCCGGCCTGCCAGTCCGATTCGTAATAGTCCGCCGGACTGATCGCCGCGCGTGCCATCCGTCTGAAATTCCGCAGTGCCCGGTAAGTGGCATCACCGTACTTTTTTCGAATGTGAGCTTCAGAGGTGAGCGGGGTATCGTCCAGGACGACGGTCTGACCCTCCATCGGGCTTACCGAAAGGCCAACTTCGGCGATCAATTCACGCAGCGGGTCAGGCCCCAGCCGCGAATAATCGTATAGTTCCGCCGCGCCCGCTTCGTATGCAATCGGAGCCGAATCGAATTGGCACGTGACGAGTTTGCCGCCAATCCGATCACTGGCCTCGAAAATCGTAATCCCGCAGGGATAATGGGAGCGTTTTTCGAGCAAAAAAGCGGTCATCAATCCGCCCAAGCCACCGCCTATCACGGCCACACTCGTTACGGTCACGCGAACCTCCCCCGTGCCTTGGCACATTGTACGCACAAATTAATTATTCAAATGTCCCTGCTCGGCGCCATACGTAATTGAAAGATTGAATGCTTATGCTTCATTTAGACGAGTCATGCGCGCTTCAGGCGCAACGAACAATGCCGGCGAATGCGTCCGACAGAGCTTAGGCCGGGAAAAATCGTCGGCACGTGCCCGAGTAAGGTATGTCGCAGGTCATCGATTGCACAGCCGCACCGTAAGCGGCTAACGCGAATGAAAACGCCGCCGTCCCGATCAATCCCTCGGTCGGCTCAAGCGCCAGCGGTGCGGTTATACTCTGACCACTCGCAGACCCAGATGACGCTCGAATCCATCAAAGCCGCGATCGCAATGAAGCAGCCGATGTCCTCCAACAATGCAGAAGGTTGCGATCAACGCGTCGATCGTCTTGCGCACGGCGAGGCCGCGTGCGCGCAGCGTCCGATAGTTCCGCGCTGCCGCGACCGCGAGGCCACGCCCCGCCATCGCCCTGAACTCAAGCCCCGTCAGCAGGTCCAGGCCGCGCTCGAAATCTTTATCGGTGCGGAACCCCTGCAATACCTCGGCAAGGATCAAGTCGCCGATCATCAAGCGCTCGGACGCGAGCAACCGATCAAGCAAGCCGGTTTCAGGCGTCATCCGGCCGTTGAAGTAATCGACCCATACCGAAGTGTCGACGACCGTCACCGGCCGCGGTGCTCAGTCGTCACGCCGCATCGCCTCAAGGTCACCTTCCCACTTGAGCTTGCCCCGATAACGGCGAATCCGCTCCTGACGATTGAGGGCGATCATAAGTTCGAGCGCGCGCTCGACGGCTTCGCGCTTGGTCTTCGCGCCCGAGGCGTGCATCGCGCGCTTCATCAAGTCATCGTCGATTACAATATTGGTCCGCATAGACTCCCGCCTGATGTGTACATTAGGCAGAAATCGTACACATCGCAAGGCCAACGGATGACTTGCTTCGGAAGGGCCTAAACGCGGCACTATGCACATGGAGTCCCACCAGAAGAAAGGCAGGGCGGTTCGACTGGCACTACATCATGCCGGACCGGTCGAGCCGGGTCGCCTGAGAACCTTTTTAGGGCCTGAACTGCAGCGCTCGCGGGACGAGCAGGGCGGGCTGTGAGACGATTCGATAGGCATTCTCGACCCACTCGCATACCCAATGCCGGGTGTCGCGGGGGTCGATCATTTCCTCCATCTGGAAACGGTTCAGCGGCCCGATCGGCCCTCGCGCGCTTTCGATACGCGCATTGATTTCGGCCCGCAAGGCCGCGGGGTCAACCGCCTCGGCAAGTTGGCGTTTGTAGGCGGCTTCGATGCCGCCTTCGGGCGGGATGCCGCCGACGTCCGCGGCTGGCCACACGACGCGGGCGCTGGCGCCGCTGCGAGGGGTTGCGTAGTTATTGCCGGCGACGCCGAAGCTGCGGCGCATAATCACCGTGAAGATCGGTACCGCGACCTGCGCAAAAGCGATCATCCACTCTCCGCCTTTGCGGATCGTGCCTGCGATCTCATGCTCGAGGCCCACCGCAAATCCCGGATTGTCAACTAAATTGAGCACCGGAAGATGGAACAAATCGCATAGGTCGAGATGGCGCTTGAGCTTGTCGCAGCCGTCGGCCGTGAGCGCACCGCCGTTGATGTGCCGGCTGTCCGATGCGATCACTCCCATCGGGTAGCCGTTGAAGCGTGCCAGGCCGGCGATCTGATCGGTGCCCCAAAGCGGCCCGATCTCGAAAAACGAACCTCGGTCCGCCATCAGCCGAATCGCCCTGCGGATGTCGAAGGTCGTGGTTCGTTTGCGGGGAATGATGGTAAAGAGCTCTTCCGCGCGACGATCGGGAGGATCAGCCGGGTCCGGTGCGATGACCGGCGGCGCTTCGTAGACGCTCGAGGGAAGATAGGAAAGGAACCTCTTTGCCATTGAAGCTGCCTGTTCCTCTGAGTCAGCGAGATTGTCGACGCTGCCGTTGCGGCAGTGAATCTGCCAACCGCCCAACTCCTCCTTGGTGATTTCATAACCCATCGCATGGCTCACCACCGGCGGACCCGCCACGAAAAGCTGGGCGATATCGCGTACCATGACGGAAAAATGCCCGAGCACGGCCTTCGCGGCACCAATCCCAACTACACTGCCGAGCAGCAGATTGACGACCGGCACTTGGCTGAGCTGCTCCACGTACATGCTGCTGCCGAGATGGCCGGGCAGAAACGAACCACCCTCGCCGGACACCCGCGGCCGGCCGGCGACGATAGCGCCGGAGCTTTCCTTCGCGCTGCTTTCGCCAGCCCTCGCTTGCCTCGGCACCATCGCGGCGATGCTGCCACCGCCTGACGAGCCGTCCAGCAAGCGGATAGAGGGACAGTGAAAGTCGAGCGACAAGCGGTCGAGATGGGCACTCTTTCCACCGATCGCGCCGTCGGCATGCCCGCCGCGCGAGGTAAAATCGTCAGCGCAAACCACAACCGTCCGGCCCTCCGCCTTACCCCATCCGCCGACGTGATTGGCGGGGGTGAAGCCTATTACGCGCCCATCCTCGCCGTAGTCCGCGAAGCCCGCGAGACTGCCGACCTCGCGGAAGCTGCCGGGGTCGAGCAGCAGATCGATCCGATCGCGGCAGGTCAGCTTGCCGCGTGAGCGTTGGCGGACAACGCCCGGATCATTGGAGCCGGACGCGAGGCGGCGATGCGCGATCGCCTGCAACGTATGCACGTCGGCGAGCACTGGCGCCCAGGTGTCCGCGCCATCGCCGCGCGGAGCGGCCAGGTCGCCGCCGCGCGTGGCTGGCGTGATGGTGGCGATGATTTGGCCGGGCGCCACGGCGGCACCGATCTCGGGTCCCATCTGGCTCACGATACTGGCGCATGGCGCCACAATCGCGGTTTCCATCTTCATCGCGCTGATGATCATGAGCGTCGCGCCGGCCTCCACTGCGGCGCCGGCTTTCACGGGGGCGTCGATCACCGTGCCCGCGATCGGGCTTTCGACGCCCTCGTCCCCGCTGGGCACGATCAGTCCGGCTGATGCCGGCTGCGCACCGGACAGGTTGAGTGCGGTTTTTCCGCCGCGAAGCACCATCGCTTGCTGTTCCATTAATGCCAGCGAGCCTGACGCGGACACCGGCGCGTGGATAGGCGCGGCGAGCTCCGGATAATCGGCGAAGAGGCTGGTGCGGGCGTCGCCCGCTCTCACTGTGGGATGCGCCAGGACCGCTCTGAGCTGCCGAAGATTGGTCGGCAGACCGGCAATGTGGAACTCATCCAGCGCGCACAAAGTGCGGTCAAGCGCCGAAGCAAACGAGTGTGTCGAGTTCGATTGGCAAATGAGCTTCGCGAACATCGGATCGAATTGCGGAGGCGGCGCGTAGCCCAAATAGGCGCACGAGTCGACCCTCACCCCGGGACCGGCCGGCTCCTTATACGCGGTCAGCACGCCCGTTCCGCGTGCGACAACGCGCGCCTGTACGGCAAAGCCGCGCGCCGCTGCGATCGCCGCTTGATCCGGTATCCCCATAGCTTTCAGCGACTCACCGGCGGCGATGCGGAACTGGGCTTCGACCAGGTCAATGCCGGTGATCTGCTCCGTGACCGTGTGTTCCACCTGGATGCGCGGATTGCTCTCGATAAAAAAATGTTCGCCGCGCTCCGGGCTGACCAGAAACTCGACCGTACCCGCGTTGACATAGCCGGCCACCCGTGCAAGGCGAATTGCGTCGTCCAGGATGCGTCCTCGAAGGCCCGCCTCGAGGCCGGGCGCCGGCGCTATCTCGACGACTTTCTGGTGGCGAAGCTGAATAGAGCAGTCACGCTCGTACAGATGTACGACGTTGCCGAGGCCGTCGGCCAGAATCTGAACCTCAATGTGGCGCGGACGTGCGACCAGTTTCTCGACAAAGACCGAGCCATTGCCGAAGCCTGCCAATGCTTCGCTCTGGCAGCGGGCAAAAGCCGCCGGCATCTCGTCGCCGCACGTGACCGCTCGCATGCCGCGGCCGCCGCCACCCCCGGCCGCTTTCAGCATTACCGGATAGTCGATCGTTTGGGCAAACGCGATCGCTTCCTCAGCGCTCGCCAGGGCCTGCGCACTGCCTGGAATTATCGGGACGCCGACTGAGCGGGCCAGATTACGCGCCTTGATCTTGTCCCCAAACAACGCCAGCGTTTTGGGTCGCGGCCCGATAAAGACAATGCCCTCCTGAAAGCATCGCTTCGCGAAGGCCGGATTCTCGGATAGAAACCCGTAGCCGGGATGCAGGCAATCACAGCGGTCAGCCTTCGCAGCCTCGATCAAAGCTTCGATATCGAGATAGCCGCGCACCGGATCGTCCACCGGTTTCTGCGACGTACCGAGCATGCGCGAAGCGGTGGATACGCGGGTATGGAGCGAGAGCGCATCAGCCGGTGCGTATACACTCACCGACTCCACGCCGAGTGCCGACGCGGCGCGCGCAATGCGAATAGCGATTTCACCTCGATTGGCAATCAATACACGTTTGAACAAAGGTCAATTCTCCAGCAGCCGCCAGAGCCCGCCGCCCTGGCCCACTCTTTGGAATAAAGCAACCAGATATTATGGGCCTTCACGGCCCTCCTGGTCGTGTACGCAGGAGACGAATACCCTTGCGGGTTCGATAGATGCAAGCTGACCCGCGGCCAGCCTCCGGTACGAGCACTTGCCACGTTAGGAAGAGTGCTAACCGCCGCAACCGCCAGCAAAAGGAGACCAAGGCTGTGCCCAATTTTGTGCCGGTTGTGCCCGAATTTCCGCCCTGACCGGAGATCGGCTCATCACGCTCGACAACTGCCAATAACACTGAGGGACATTACGCCCAAGAGGTTCGCCGCGTTTGAATGGTATATCTCGATGTGCTGGGGCACAAACCGGGCGCTTTTATCGGCGCGAACCCGCTGGCGCCGTGGCGGGGGCGGAGGCTCTGGCCGGCAAGTGAAACCCGAGATGCAGCGGCGCGCGCATCCGCGCCGCACTTGACAGCAAACGCGGCGCGTCCAAGGATGCTGGCGCCGTGGCGGCCCGTAACACAGCCCGATGAAGTACCCGCGGCGAAGGTATTCTCCGGGCCGATGATGTTCGTCGGGGAGCAAAACCGAAACCCAATCTAAACTTAGTATCGGCACGGAGGCCGCTACGGGAGGCTCCGCGCAAGTGGTGATTCTGTCATTCTGAGAGTGTGTGAAGTTTTTGGATTGCCCGAGTTTATGGGCAAGCGAAGACACTTTGTCCGTCATCCTTCGACTCCGGCTGCCTTCGCTCGGGATGACAAAATTAAGGCGCATCCTCGTTAAGCAGCGGCAGTCCAACCGCGCTAAAAATTCACAAGCTCCGAGCGCAACGAATGCTCCCGGAGTCTGTTCTTTTCCTTAGGTTTTATCCGGGATTTCTCACTGTTTCGAACGCGGCCCGCAGACTCGCTTGTTAGCGAAACCTTCGGCTTCGCTAATGCGCTCGGCTCCGCATCGCTCCGCCTGGTGTGTTCGCTTCGCCTGCGGCTGCGCTAGCCGCAGACACCGTTCGGAATGACAAGACTTGGCTTGCGCAGAGGTTCCTTAGCAGGATGTTGAAAAAGGCGGATCATCACAATTGAATGCCTGATCATTCTCAACACCCTGAATAAAGATGCTTCTTTCCTCAATCTTCTCCCCCCGCTCTTTGTGCGGGGGAGAAAGAGAGGGGGTGCAGGCGTGATTTTTCAACAGCCTGCTAGGGCAATCCTTTACGCTATTCCGCGCCAGTGCCGTAGCCGAGATTGACGACCTGCACACGGCGGTTTTTTTGCCGCCCTTGCGCGGTGGCATTGCTCGCGATTGGATGGGACGGTCCGTAGCCTTTCGCCATCATCCGATCGTGCTCAATGCCGCCGTGCTGGGCAAGATAATCAACCACGGTCTCCGCGCGCGCCTGGGAAAGCTTTTTATTCAGCGATTTCGACCCGGTCGAATCCGTGTAGCCCTGGATTTCGAAGCAGCAGGGCTTTAATTCCGCCGATTCCAGCGCCTGGCCCAGTGTCTCGAGCGTCTTTTGGTCCTGCGGAGTCAGCGTGGCCGAATCAACATTGAACTCCACGGTGATCGCCGCGATGTCCGCCTTGGGCGCAAGCTCGATCCCGCGCGCGGCCTCGGCGTGGTAGTGGGTGCACTTGGGCGGCGCAAGCCCGATGCCGCGGGGACGCGGGCCTTTGGGTGTGAGCACGCCGATGAGCTTTCCGGTGGTCAGGTTCTGGCCAGTCAAATCCCTCACCTGCTGCGCCGCGGCGAAGGGCTCGAGCGCGAGCGCGGCGGCAGCCGCCAGCACCAGGATCGTGATTGCTCGTTTCATGTTCCTCACCTTTCCGCTCCAAGTGCTAATTCGCGCGGCCTTCACGGCGTCGCATTTTCCGGGTTTTTACCCGCGGCGGCCGTCTTGACTGGTGGTTGGGCGGTCTGGATCACTTTGGTCCCCGCCACCACCGCCTTGGGATTTCCGGTAATCCGCGCGAATGAAACCTTGTCGTGAACCTCGGTGATTTTCATCGAGCCCACCGGTTTCATGCGATGGGCAACAACCTCACCATTGACTTTGATCGACTCTTCGACGACTGCGTTCAGAGTGGTTCCCAGCGTTGCGCCATCCTTGGATCCCATATCCAGAATCGCGTCGTCGCCGTCGAGCGCGATAACTTTGCCGCGCAGCGGATAGGCCTGTTGCAACTGTTGCAGGATGCCGGCGGCGGCCTTATCCGCGACAGTCAGGATCTGATCAGGGCCACTGCCCGGTTGTGAGAGATTGACCGCAACCGCGGTAGTCTCGGTGTCGATCAATTGAACATTCGCAAGATAATTCTGTTTGCCAAGGAAAACCAGATTGCCGGTCGCGATCAGGCGCGCCACCAGAATTTTTCCCACGCGCAGGCGCGTGGCGGGGTCGGACAGATCGCTCATGCTCAATCTGAGTTCTTGCAACACCTGGTCAAGTAAACGGCGATCTACCACTTGCACGCGTTTGGTGCCGGCCAAGGCCTGCTGGATGCGCGCGACCAGCGCCTCGTGCAAACCGGCCAATTGCGGCGAATTGCCGGCGGTGCTGAAATCGAGAAAGGCGATGATCATGGGCCGCGGCGTCCACGGATCCGAGGGGCCGCGGTTATATTTGCCTTTGAGCAGCGCCGCTGTCTCTTCAATGATGTCTTGTTGAGCCTGCGGGTCCTGACGATATTTGATGTCGGCGCTGACCTCGTCGTGGAGCACGCGCGAAACCTGGTCACGCGGATTAAGCTCACCGGCGCGCGCTAGTACGGTCTGGGCTTGGCCCAGTTGGCCCTTGTTCTGAAGCCGCACGCCTTTTTGCACCAGCGCCGCGGCGGCAACCGCATCCTCGGGCGAGACCGACCGCACTTCCGCTATCGGGAAATTAATTCCCTGGCCACGAACATATGGATGCTGCTTGCCACCCGTGATCAACGGCACCTGATCGGAAGCGTAGGCGAAAAGGTCAAGCACGTTAACGACGCCATTGTGCGCGGCGGCGCCGTCCAGACCCTGCAATAATGCATACGTGAATGCGCCGTGACCTTCGGTTTCACCCGGTAAACGGTACTTCGAATCCTCCCATGAATTCTCGCTGCCTTCGCTGGAACTCAGGATGTAAGCTTCGGGCAATTTGGGCGCAATGGCGGAGACCAGGCTTATGCCTCGGGCCTTGCGCGTACGGCTTTGCAATTGGCTCAGGCCGCGCACCTGGAAATTCAGATCGGCGGCATGACAAGTGTCGACCACCAACACCGTGCGCGCGACCCGTGATCCAACTTTCCGCACGGCCGTCTCGAATTCCTTCACCGGCAGACCAGCCGTGGTCAAATTCGAGAGGTCAGCCGGATAAGGCACGAAATAAAACGTACCATTGGAACTGACGCCATGGCCCATCAGCGCGATCACCGCCGTATCACCGGCGGCGGCTGGTGCGAAGAACTGGTTGATTCCGTCAATGATGCTTTGGCGCGTGGCTTGATCATTGAGCAGAACGTCGGTCTTGACGTCCTGGTAGACTCCGGCGCCGCGCTCTTTGAGCGTGGCAGCCAGCACTTTGGCGTCGTTGTCGGCAAATTGCAGGTCGATCATGGGATTGCGGTATTTGCTCACGCCAACCGCGAATACCCATAGCGTGCCTTTCTCTTTAATGACGGGATTGGCGGGGGGTTGATCGGCGAACAACGTCAACGCGGTGCAAATGACAGCTAAAGCCGCGATCAGGCCCGCCAGACGCGCCGCGCGATAATGCCGATTGAGGTTGCGTTCCGCTCCCGTACGTGCCAAACCCGAGCCTCCTCGGCCGATCGCATCAGCCAGCGCCAGCATGACGGCTAATTTGCGCCGCTCGACCAGATTGTGCGCCGGTTCTTAGGGACGAAATAATCTATTGCGCGCGCATCCTGAATGCAATTGGCTTACACGCATTTACCATCTCGGTTTTATGTTGGTGCGATGATGGCCGCCGACTGGTTCCGCTCAAGGTCGCGCGCGGCTAGACTTCGCCTCGTGAAGGCCGCACGACTTCTCACAGTGAGCGTGATGCTGACTATCGCGGGCTGCGGGACGACCGTCCCGCCGACTAAGCCGCCCGCGACGGTTGCCGCGGCCACGCCCTCGCCTTCAACCCCCGCGATGAGCGGGATTCCTTCGCCACTTGCCTTGGCGTCCGCTCCTCAAGTGGCGCGCGCGACCGTGGCGGTGAGTGACTTTGAGGGTGGCAGCGTTCCACGCAACAAAGGCACCGATTACTGGAGTACCGCGCTGGCGGGCTTCCTGATCGCCGATCTCGGCGCATCTAGAAATCTCGAACTGGTCGACCGCTCCCACCTGGCCGCCGTCCTGCGGGAGCAACGCCTATCGCTGAGCGATTTGTCCGATCCGGCGACACGGTTGCGCGTCGGAAAAATCATCGGCGCGAAGTACTTCATATTCGGCACCTACACGATCGTGGCGAACCAGGCCGTGCTGACCGCGCGGATGGACGATGTCGAAACCGGCCAGATCGTCCAGACCAGCAGCGTCAGCGGCAGCGCACAACAGATGGCGGCGCTGGCGCGGCAGCTTGCGGTTGCTTTTCTGACGCCGCTGGATCGGATCGTCGCACAACGCGAGGAGCATGAGACCATCGGCACCGGTGGCCCGCCGCGCAATGCACGCGATCTATTCGAGCAGGGCCTGGCTTTGGAAAACAGCGGGAAATACGATCAGGCGATCGATATGTATACTCGCGCCCTCACCGTGTTTCCGAAATATCGGCAAGCGCGCGAACATCTCGAGAGCGCCTCGGAAGCCGCCGCGCGCGAATAAGTGCTGGCCGGCGCACAACGCGTGCTCAGCCCGGCCTCCTGATGGAACTGGCGTCAAGCCGCTCAAGGCGCGGACAGCCAATCTGGGCCATAATGCGATCGATCTCGTCACGTAAAATTTCGATTGCCTTGTTCACTCCGGCCAGACCGCCGGCCGCCGCTCCATACAGCGTCGCACGCCCGACAAATACGAAACGCGCGCCGAGGCATCGCGCAATGAGTATATCGCCGCCACGGCGCACACCGCTGTCGAGCATCAGCGTGAGTTTGTCACCTACCGCCGCGTGGAGCGCCGGCAATACTTCCAGCGGCGACGGCGCTTGGTCCAACTGGCGCGCGCCGTGGTTGGAAACCATGATGCCGTCGATGCCGACTTCCGCGGCGCGCAGCGCATCGTCGCGATGCAAGATACCCTTGACGACGAGATGACGCGGCCACAGCCGGCGGAAATTCTCGAGATCGCGCCAGGTTACGGTAGCGGGCGTTTGTTCAACGACAAGCCGCGCAACCTCGCGGGCGTTGGCTCCACTGGCCGCATAATGGCCCCAGTTCTCGAACAGGGGCATGCCATGACGAAGATAACCGGCAATCCATCCCGGATGAGTGAGCGCTTCCATGGTGGCGGACATTTTAAGCTTCAGCGCCAGGCCGAAGTTATTGCGGATGTTGCGCTCGCGTTTGGATGAAACCGGCACGTCCACCGTAAGTACCAACACACTCGCGCCGGCGTCACGGGCGCGGCGGATCATGTCTTCGGTGATTTTCATGTCCCGCGCGACATAGAGTTGATACCAGGTGTGCGCGGGCGCAACGCGCGTGGCCGCCTCGACCGAGGTCGTACTGGTGCCCGACATGATGAACGGAATGTCCGCCGCCGCCGCCGCCTCCGCCAGCAACAGGTCGGCGTGCGGCCGAAAGAGCGCGGCGAAACCGGTCGGAGCAATGCCGAAAGGGCTGGCATAGGTGCGTTCAAACAAGCTTGTGGACTGATCGCGGCGGGAAACGTCGATCAGATAGCGCGGCACCAAACGATATTGGGAAAAAGCATTTTCATTGCGCGCCAGGCCGCGTTCATCCTCGACCCCGCCCTCAATAAAATCGAACGCAATGCGCGGCAAGCGGCGTTTCGCCATCTTGCGCAGATCTTCGATATTTACAGCTTGAGCAACAGTCATCCGCAGTCCCACGCTTAGCTCCAGAAGTTCAAGGGGGCACTCTGATGCGCAGCGTTCCACCAGGGCCGGCAAGACCCCAATACAGCGGAAATAAACGCCAGGATAATAGTAGCTGGACGCAATGCGCCATCAATCGCGAAAAGCCAAATAGCGCGATCTTACGAAGCCACGGCCAGGCACGCCCGCGGACGCCGAACCTGTACGCCCGCGAGCGCCCCGATCCGCTAAATCTATTTGGCAAACGGCAGGATACTCAGAGCCGCCAGCGTGTCGTCCACGTAGGCAAGCTTTAGAGCATTTCCCTGTAGCTGCAAGCCAAGTCCGAAAGCCGAGCCCGCGTTCGGATCAATCGAAAACTGGGTGACGAACTGACCACCAGCCGTGAACTCGGTCAACTCACTAAATGCAAACGGAGCGGCCGTACTCGCATTGACGCCGTCAAAATTAGCGGTGATCAGGTCGCCATTGGGCGCCATGATCAAGCCGGTCGGTCCGTGCAGATGCGTTAGATCATTAAAAATTACGGTGCCGGGAGTGGTCTGATTGGTTGAAATATGGCCGGCGCCAGGGATTGCGAAAATCCCGTTGTCATTCTGGGAAGCGACATACAAAGTGTCGGTTGCCTGATTGTAAACCAGGCCGGCCGGACCGGTTGGACCCCTGCTATTCAGATAACCGGCGCCGATCACAACCTTATTGGTAACCTGTATTCCGGTCTTTTTGTTAATCGACAGGTCAATACGCGATACAAACCCGGTGGTGTTGACCAATACGTTATTCAGGTTGGACACGAACAATTGTACCGTGCCTCCCCGATCGTTGCCGGTCGTCATTCCCCACGGCTGATTAATGAAATTGCCGGTACTGTCGGTCAAGCTGGTCACCAGCATTCCATTGGCGCTCAGAAAGGAGAGCTGCCCTGGCCCAATCGCGCTGGGGGTCATCGTGGTCAACGAGGGATAGGTCTCCGGAACGTTGCCGACCACCACCAATCCCGCCTTGAGCAAGACCAACGCGAGGTCAAACCCGGGGGTTGAGGCGCTCTGATAAAAGAGCGTTTGCTGCCCGTTTCGAATATCGACAATGGTCGTGCCGGTGCCCATTTGATTTGACGAATTGTTGAAGTTCGAAACAAGCACATCGCCGGGCCTGAGCGGCGAGAACCGATTAGGGATAAACTGAACACCATACGGATTCAGATCGCCGTTGCCAGGCGCCGTCGAGACCGGTATCGGAAGCAAAGGCCCAGATCTTCCGGCGGCAAGCGCGATGCCACCGAATGGCAGCAGCATCGTCGCACCCATCAGCAGACCACATACTGCGCGCTTGCCCCGGAACACAGCTATCGCTCGTGCGAAAATTCCCCTTTTCATAATCCCTCCCTGAGCGTGCTTTAAGTCGCACTCGCTACGATTTGATAGGTTCATATAGAAGAAATCAGATAGAAGAAGCAAGCAACTTCGTCCAGCCGGTATATTCAAAAGCTGAGAACCGCAAAGATAAAGGCTATGAAGATAAGAAAATCAAAGAATAACTGGCGGAAAAGGATATTCACCCTGGCTAGAGTGGGTCGATGCGGTGAGCAGCCGTCTTACATTATTTTATTTTCCGCGTATAGGCGTGACTAAGTTGTAGCGGAAATTTCGTAGCACGCTCCAAATAACTCGCAAAGACCTTTTTCAGCTCAGCTTACATTGCTCTATCTTGACTAATCACACCACGCGATCGTACTGCACCTTAGAGCCTCCAGCGTCAACACGATGATATCGCCGTTGTTATCGGTACGTATGTTGCGTCAATAACGGAGCCGTAATTTCCGCATCATGGTGAACCTAAACAGGAGGAGACAATATGGCATATCGGGGCACTTTTGCACATCGCGGAATACTAAGGAGCGGTAATTTTATCGCTGCACTGAGCACTTGCATTATTGTGCTCACATTGGTCGCAAGTGCCTATAGCGCATCGTCCGAAGCTGCTCGCAAAATCGTCGGAGGATTGTGGGTAGCTAACGGAACCAATGTGCTGGAATATGGCCCACGGCAATTCAGGGCTGGACTTACCAATTCCAAGCCACTGCTCGTGCTGAACAGCCCGATTTTCGGCGCTCCCCAGGGGGTGGTTTTTGATTCGGCTGGTGACTTATGGGTGATCGATGGGGGCACGGTCGCAGCCGGCGGCAACGTCGTACCCGCGCTCGACGAATTCACGCCTACGCAACTCAACGCGCTGAAGAAGACGCCCGATCCGATGCCCGCCGTCCAGATCACGTCGGTTAATTTTGGCTTTCCGCAACAGGCGGTATTTCTGGGCGGCAACCTGTGGGTCAGCGACAACTTGATGAATCAGGTGTTCGCCTTCGCGGCCAATCAGTTAGGCACTTCAGGAAGCATCACGCCCAACGTGATAATTAGCTCAAGCCCTGTTTTCAGTGGTCCATTGGGAATCGTCTTTGATACGTCTGGCGATCTGTTTATCGCCAATAACGCGGATACCAACATTTATGAATTCGCGGCCAACACGCTCCCTTCCCCGACCACTTCCGCGACGGTTACGCTCACGCCGTCGGTCATTCTTTCCAACGATGGGGGTAATTCAATCCAGGCGCCGTGGGCGTTGGTCTTTGATGCAACCGGCAATCTCTGGTCGAGCAACGCCAATCCGCCGTTCACATTGGTCGCGTTTGCGCCCGATCAGTTGACCACGACCGGCGCGCCGACGCCCCGGATAACCATCAGCCCTACCACGCTGCGGAAACGCGCGACGCCAACCCTGATCGCACCGAACGGAATTGCGTTTGACCGAAGAGGGCGCCTTGCGGCGGCCAATTCCGCGATCCCCTTCGGCATCGCATTGTTCAACCCCAAACAGTTACGGAAGAACGCCATGCACCCCAAGCCGCATACCCTGATTAGCGGCACCAGCACGCAACTTAATGCGCCGGCGGGGGATAATTTCGGTCCGTTGATCAACAAATAGACCAAAGCCGCTGCGCCTTTACAACGCCGCCATGGATGCGCGTTGCCGGGCGGGGATTCCGTTTTGCACAAGGATTCAGATGTAATCAGGATTGCGCGCTGGATTTTTCCTGCACCTTTTGCACCGCGTTGGCTTGACCTGGTGGCCGGCGTGTCCGTTGCTGACTCAGGCGCCGCAAGGCGCGGCGGCCCTCGCCGCGTGTCCAGAAAACGTGCGAGCAGCCCGCCGCGAGTAATTGCGACGGCGCGCCCAGTGCCGCTCTGCCGCCCGCAATAATGATCAAGTCGGGGGCGTCGCCCTTAAGCGAGTGCACCAGTTCCGTGGCGGCTTTCATATAGTCAACCATCGTGCATGAGATGCACAGCACGTCCGGTGTGAAGCGCCGAATGAAATTGCGTACCTCTTCGGCCGACTTATTGTCACCGAGAAAGGTCGCCGCCGCGCCATCCTGACGCAGTCCCACCAGCAGCATCAGGAGTCCAATACTATGCATTTCGCCCGGTGCGCAGGCGCCGAGCACACGCAGCCGCGGCGGGCCTTGCGGCTTTTCGAACCGATCGCCCAATTCGAGGATCAAATCCCGAGTCGCGTCAATAATGAATTCTTGATTCTCCTGGCTGATATGGTTTTCCGCACGCTCTTCACCCATGGCCGCGAGCGCCGGAATAATCATGTCATCCAGGGTCGGTTCGAAACCGTGTTCGTCGCAGTAATGAATTGCCAGCTTGCGCGCGGCGGGTAGATCAAGCTCGAGCAGCTTGCGGAAGTAGTCGTCGTAGCTGCCATGGCTGCTCTCCGCCCCGAGCAGCACGGATAAAAATCCGAGCGGTGGAATGTAGTCTCCCGCCACCTTGAGGCAAGTGGTTAGTGGCGTCGCAATCAACAATCCGGCCACCCCCCACAGCCAGGCCCAATACATCGCGGAGATCAGCAGCGCGGCGGGCGACAGACCCACACCGCGGCCGATGAGAATCGGCTCCAGTAGCTGCGCCGAAAATTGATCAAGCGCGACAAATGACCCCAGCACTTCGAAGACTTTGCTCCATCCCGGAAACACGGCAAAGGCCACCAGGGCGGGCAGTATGGCCGAAGTGATGGAGCCCACGTACGGGATGAACCGGAGCAAAAAGGCGAGCGCCCCCCAGAATACCGGGTTCGGCAGGCCGATCAACCACATGATCCCGGCGATGGCGATGCCGAAGCCGAGATTGAACAGCGAGAACAAGAGCAAGTAATGGCCGACAGCATCGCCGGCAGTATCCATCGCTTGCGCGGCTATGGTGATGTTCGCACGCGCGGCCAACCGGACAAAGCGATCACGAAAATCGTGCCGGGCGTACAGCAGAAAAAACAGCAACACGATGACCAGCAGGCTTTCGCCAACCGCGGTCAATACCGAACTGGCCGGCTTGAGCACGTCGGAGAGCGTCGAACTGGACTGGCGCACCTCGGTCGGTTTGTTCTTATTCGTAGCGGTGCTGGAGCGACCGAGCTGCTGCTCGACGTCCGAAATTCCGTTCTCAATATGTTGCAGCCACGAGGGCGTGCTCTTTTCAAATGAGCTAAGTTTGTCCGCAATATTGTTCGAATAACCGGAAACTTCCACGGCTACGGAAGTCAACTCGACGGTCAGAAAATAAACAATCGCGCCGAGCGCCGCGATCGCCGCCAACACGACCACGGCGGCGCTGAGGAAGTGTCCCAAAAAACGTTCTAGCCGTCCCGCGATCGGGCTGAAAATGACCGCCAGCACCGTCGCCATCGCGAGCGGCAACAATATGTCTCTGGCAAGATAGAGAACCGCGGTGGCGATAATGATGCCGATGATCGGCCGGGCCGCATGACCCATTCCGGACAGTTCTTCACCGTTTTCCAACGGGGCGGGCGCCTTGGGTTGGTCATTCATAGCGGTGCCGTAACCGTGGAGACATTGAAGGCGGCGGCATCACACGGATTTTCGTTCGGCCCAACTAGATGTACTAAATGAAGAAGCGGCGACCGGCTGCCACATAGGAATTGTACAAGCATAATTCAAGTTGTTAT
>JBOHWL010000219.1:0-8773 GCA_050736615.1 Binataceae bacterium (SeqCode)
GGCAGCCTTTCTGAACGCAGCTCGCAGACTCGTTTGCTCGCTTCGCCTTCGGCTTTGCTAGCGCACTCGGGATGACAAAATTAAGGCATATCCTGGTTAAGCAGCCGTCAGTTCAACAGCGCTAAAAATTCACAAGCTCGAGCACCGCCCGCAGCAAGTAGGCTAAGCGAGTGCGGTGCCGATCAATGAATGGGCCGTGACCGACTCGACGCGGACGCTGACGGTGTCGCCGGGCCGCGCTTCGGCGGCAAAGATCGCGGTTTTGAATTGCGGCGTCTTGCCCGCCAGCATGCCGTTGCCGCGTCGCGCCGGCCCTTCCACCAGGACCGGCGTGGCGGCGCCGATTAAGGCGCGATTGCGCTCCAGCGAAATAGCTTCCTGCAGTTCGATGAGAGCGGCGAGCCGGCGGGCCTTTTCTTCTTCGCTGACTGAATCGCCCAATTTGAAGGCGCGCGTATGCTCGCGCACCGAATACTTGAACATAAAGGCCGAATCGTACCCGACCATACGCATCAGAGCCAAGGTCGCTTTGAAATCGGGTTCATCCTCGCCATGAAAGCCGACGATGATGTCGGTCGAAAGCGCGAGTCCCGGTATTGCCCGGCGCAAGCGCGTAACCAGCTCAAGATAGTGCGCGACCGTATATCCGCGCTCCATCGCGGCCAGCACGTGATCAGATCCGGACTGCACCGGCAGATGAAGATACGGCTGCACCTTCGGCTCCGACGCCATCGCGTCGATCACGGCGTCGCTCATGTCGCTGGGATGGGGCGACGTGAAGCGCACGCGTTCGATTCCGTCGACCGCCGCCACCATACGCAGCAAGCCGCCGAAATCGACCATGTCGAAGCGGTATGCGTTTACGGTCTGCCCCAACAGCACGATTTCACGTACGCCGCGCGCCGCCATTGCGCGCACCTCGCGCACGATATCGGCGGGAGGCACGCTGCGCTCGCGTCCGCGTACATAGGGCACCACGCAGAACGCGCAAAACTTATCGCATCCGCGCATCGCGGTGACGTAGGCGCGCACACCGCCCTCGAATTCAGGCGCAATATCGGCGTAGGTCTCGCCGCGGTCCAGCCGCACGTCAATGGCCGGATCGAATTGCGCGCGTCCGAGCAATTCGGGTAAGCGGCGATAAGTGTCGGGACCAGCGACGAGGTCAAGCCATGGCGCCTTTTCAACCAGCTCCGCCCGATTATGCTGCGCCATGCATCCGAGCAGCCCCAGCTTCAAATGAGGTCGCACATGCTTGAGCCGCGCCAGGTCGCTCAGACGTCCCAGCACGCGCTCTTCGGCGCGTTCGCGGATAGCGCACGTATTGAGCAGGATCACGTCGGCATCCGCGGGGGTCGAAGCGCTGCCGTAGCCGGCTCCGCGCAGTATCGCCGTGACCAGTTGCGAATCGGCGATATTCATTTGGCAACCGTAAGTCTCCAGATAGACGCGCGGTATATTGGCGGAGCCCCCGGCGAAGTGCGCGGGCGAGTCCGTGACGTGTGTACTACTATCCTTCGTGATCGATGCTGCCATCGTCGTTGGGAGGATCCTAGACTACGTGGCGCGGTCGGTACAACGCGTGAGATTACTGTCGCGACAGCCTCGCAACGGCCAGGTGTCACTTATCTCGCGAAAACGAACGCGGGTAGGCTGCTGTGACGCAACAAAGCTCAGTTTTTAAGTTTAAGAGCTGGTCACTGGAGGGGCTACTTTCAGCGCCTGTTTCAGTTGACCGAAAAACATCTTTCGCTTCGCAGCCGTTGAGATGGCATCTTCGACCGCAATCTTCTTCCAGCCCGCCAAAAGAGCGAAATCTATCAATGGCATGAGCTGGCGCTTGAAAGTCTCCGAAGTGTACGTAAAGGTTTCCAGAAAGTCGCACCGCTGCATTACATCCGGAAGCAAGCTGAGAATCAGTTGTATGCCACTCGTCTGTAACAAAGAGTATGATCGGGCTTTATCATCGGACCAGGCATCTGGGAATGTCTCCTCCACAGCCTCAAGGTACGCAATGAGCAGACGTTTCCGTTCGGCTTGGCCTTTATCGTGGAGGCACCCGCCGGGCGACAAAAGGCCAACAATAACCGGCCGCAATTGATTGACTTTGATCCACTTGTCGCGCTCCTTGGGAAAACGAAGTATTCGTCCCCGAAGCGGCGAGCTTGGGTCCTCATCCAGAGCATGGATTAACTCGATTGATGTTTTCTCGATATCACTATCGAGCAAGCCAAGAATGGCCTTCATCTGAGTTAAGAGGTCACGATTAACTGGTTTCTGATTGACGTTTATCGCGACGAATGTGGCTCCAACCACCTCTTCGGTCGCATTGTGAAGCG
The DNA here is from genome assembly GCA_050736615.1 of Binataceae bacterium (SeqCode). GTDB lineage: Bacteria > Desulfobacterota > Binatia > Binatales > Binataceae > JBOHWJ01. Next base: position 2,340 of record JBOHWL010000219.1, read on the forward strand.
CGACAACGGAGAGCTCGAACGTCTGAGAATCAGGCAAACGCCGATACTGATCGTCGAATGAAAAAAGCCTGTGCTGCCCGTCCACAATAAACGCATACTCGCCTTCGGATGACGGAAAATTTATAGTCACGGTGGGCCCGTCTTCATCTGGAGTGGATCGTGACCTCCGGACTTAAATTGAGAATGATGTTATTCGGCAGCAGGGCATTCGCGCCGCTGTTCAGGTATTCGACGATATCACGTAGACGGGAAACCTCGGTCACGCGCTGAAGACCACGCCTATTATCGCGCGTCGCAGCCTCAACGTAACAGAGCGGCTTCAGCAGCACAGCACTCATGGTGAAAGAATACAGTTTTGTGGATTTCTGCTGGAACGTAAAGGCACGGACATTCATACGAGACTTCCCCAACTTGTTCGTCGTTCTTCACCTGGCCTGTCGCCATATATCCGCCCAATGAAACCGATTGCCCTTCGCTCGGTTATGATGTTCGCAGAGGAAGCGAAGATTGAGGTGAGAATCCGAACCACCCCGAGTCACCGGCAAGATATGATCAATTTCAAGCCGGACCTCCGGCGGGCGCCGCTCGCATATTCCGCATTTCTGGTCGGATCGTGCCGCGACCAGCAGGTAGTCTTGGAACGAGAGCGGTTGTCGAGTTCTTGAAGTAAGAGTGAGGCTTATGCATGCCCATATATCGTGGACTTCTTCCTGCTCAAGGCAGATACCGAGTGCGGAATTGGCAAACTTCCAGAACAGCAGCAAGCCATCGGCCTGACGGCTCCACTCCCGAAACTGACTGTGCGATGGTGTTACCCGATTGATCCGCTCTTCCCCAAGAGCCCAAAAGATCTCGCTAAGCAGGAGCGACGTGTCTAAATTGAGCTGAGCTGCGAGAACAATAATCTGTTCAAACGCCGCCCTCATGCAGTATCACGAATTCTCCGGATTCGAGATGAAGATTAGGCGCGCTGAGCGAAGGCAGCGCACCCTCAGTTTCGATATGGGCCAGAAAATCGCGAGTCTGGTCGAGCAATCGCTGTGCCCGTGCGGCTGGCGTACTAGCCGTGTTAATTTTCGGTTTAGGGAAAAGCTGCCGCCACAACCATCTGCAAAACCATTGGACCGCGTATATCACGATCAACAAAGAACACAGGATGTCGAAAAGGAAATCCATCGATAACTTACGAGTCCGCGGCTCCGGGTTGCATCTCGGATTTGAAAACCGCTGATAGTTGTCCGGCTGATCGGACCATGGCACGCTGGAGCCTATTTTAACCAAATTTTACATCAATGGACACGCAGAATAGGTCAACTATCAATCAGAGCATTTCAGAGCGAATCGAAGAGCTGCCCTGGGCGGAGATCAGCGAATCGCTTGATCAGCGAGGCTTCGCCACCACCACGGCGTTGCTGACGCCCGACGAATGTGCCGGACTGGCCGCGCTGTATGACGACCGCGAGCGGTTTCGGAGCCGGATCGATATGACGCGCTTTCGCTTCGGCGTCGGCGAATATAAGTACTTCGCCAATCCGTTACCCCCGATTGTTGCCGAGTTGCGCGCGGCGGTTTATCCGCATCTGGCACCAATTGCGAATCAATGGGCGCGGGCTTTGGGTGGGCGCCCGTTTCCAACTGATTTGGCGGCCTTTCTCGCGCTTTGCCATCGCAACGGACAGAGCAGGCCAACCCCGCTGCTACTGCGCTATGAAACCGGCGGCTACAACTGCATGCATCAGGATATCTATGGCGAGACGGTCTTTCCGCTTCAGCTCACCTGCGTGCTGAGTGCGCGGGAGATTGATTTTCGTGGCGGCGAGTTCCTGCTTTTGGAGCAGCGCCCGCGGGCGCAATCACGTGCCGAGGCGATCGCGCTGGAACAAGGCGAGATAATTCTGTTCGCCACGCGGGAGCGGCCGGTCAAAGGCGGGCGCGGCTATTATCGGGTCAATCTGCGTCACGGCGTCAGCACCATTTTATCGGGGCGGCGGTTTAGCCTCGGGGTAATTTTCCACGACGCCAAGTAGCGCGCGGGCTTTATTATCGGCTTCGCACTAAATGGTCATGTTGTTTGGATTGGAATTGCGGCGCGGTGGCGCAATGACTAACCTTGAAAAGAACTCCATGGCGCGCATATGAACCAACGACGAGCATCATTCGAACGCATCGAGGCCACCTTGCTCGCCTGTCCCAAGTGCAAACGCGCGGTACAGGTGCGCAAGCGCCTTTTGCTAATCCTGCCCGAGGGCGACAAATACGAATACGTCTGTCCGCATTGCGGCAGTACCTGTGGCAGCACGGTCCAAAAGGACGAACCCGTTACGCGACGACCGATGTAAAGCGCGGCGCCGCTCACGGGCCGTAGAGCAGTTTGATGGTCATTTCGAGGGTGCCACCTTCGTAATGGAAGCTGGCGGGTTGAAACTTCGGCGCGCTCAAATGTGGACGCAAATTGTTTGAAAAGCCGTAGCCCTCCTGCGGCATGCCCAGCCAATTGGTTTTGAACTTGCCGCTGGCGTCTTCGTCCTGGAATACCACGGCGGCGTATTTCCCTGGAGTGAACCCGTGGAATTCGCAAACTCCCGCGCCCTTGGCGATTGGCACCGAGAGGTCGCGCAACGAGCCGCTGTTCGGAAAATTACCCTTGCCGTCGAATAAAGAGCAGTGAACCCGACCACGGCTGCCGCGCAAATTGACGACCCGGATACGAATCGAATTTTGCGCGCTTTGAGCGTAGGCGAGTGACGCGAGCGTCAATAGCCCGCCCATCGCCAGCGCCGCGCAGGCAAGGATTAGCCGCGCGACTACGCCGCGCGGCGTTTTCACCACAGCTCTAACGTCCATACAACTTTCGCGTATTCCAGTCGTGCGGGAGCGGACTACGGGCCGGGTATCCGCCACTTCCTGCTAGCCGTTGCCGGATACCGAGACGGGCTCGACTTGATACATCACGCGCACTTCACCCGGACCACGGAACGGATATTTGTCCTTGCCCAGGTATTTCTTCGCAAGCGAATCGATATGTTCGTCGGCGCCGGTTTCGCTCGCGGTAATCACGCGCCCGCGCACCTGCACGTAACGATAGGGATTGTCGGGGTCCATGATCGCAAGGGCCACGCGCGCACCTTTTTGCATGTTGCGCTCTTTTACGCGGCCGCGGGCGGTGTTGAGTCGAATCTGGCCATTAGTGTAATCGAACCAAATCGGCGTCACTTGCGGTGATCCATCTTTCATTATGGTGGCAAGATTCGCAAAGGCTTTTTTCCCTGTGAGCAGGTCAAGATATTGGTCTGGAACCGTGGTCATTTTCGAGTACCAACCCTTGGAGAATTATCTGCCACGCTTATCCGTGCGATGGCCGGAGTCAAGCCGCGTGCGAGTAAGGCCAATCGTATTTGAGCGAGCCGCCGGCGAGGAGGGCCCGGGTGCGATCGCGGATCAACCGGTCATGATCGTTTCCGCCGGTCTGAGATTAAACAACCTGGTCTGAATCGTCTGGTAAGCCGTGATGGTTCTGCCGGCTTGCGGTTGGTTTTTCGAACTCGTCTGTGCGTTTTTAGTCAAGCCATCGATCAGTGGAATCAACTCGCAATACGCGCCGCCATCGGCCAGCCGGCGTTGTGCGTTCGCGGGCGAAATGCCACCAGCACCAGCTGCCTGCCGCGAGGATTGGGACTGATAGCCTGGCGCATTGACGCCCGGCTTTGCGGATTGCCATGGCGTCCGCAACTGCGCCTCCAGCAACCCGCTCAGATCATTTACCAGGCTTTTGAGATTGACGCCCGGCGGCGAGTAGAGCTTGAGCAGCATGCGATCCCAACGGGCGAGCCGGCCTTTGCTATCGGAGGGAAATTTCAGTTGACTCGGCAGCAGACGCTCGTGAAACGTCATCGTGACAGGGAGCCCTTGGTATTTTTTGACCCGCTCCGCAAGCTTCGCCGCGACCAATGGATAGGGAAGGCCAGCGCCGGCGACGGCGATGAAATCGGCGGGCGAGAAATACATCGCATCGCTATTGTCGAGATAGAGCGAGACGAAGGCCTCCGGCTCGAATAGCTGGTTGGTCTGCAGGTAGTCGACTGCGAATTTAAGCTGCATGTATCCCGGCTGATAATGGCCGCTGCGGTTATCCACCGCAATCACACGGCCGTTTTCAACCACCAGAATACCCGCCGCGGTAATGGGCTCGCCGCTCATCAGGGCGGAATGGAACGCTATTGGCGGATAGCAATACATGTGCGCCGGCCCATCCATCGCGTAAATGGTTCCGGCGGTGAAATCGCTGCCGACGTGGCGATTAGTGGTCTCCGAATTGACCACGCGTAGCGTTGGCAGGCCGACCGCGTGTTTCGCGTCGATCAATGGCGACCATTGCACGCCCGGATCAATGGAACTCTTCGCCACTTTGACCTGGAAGGTCCACATGCGCGGCGGCCCGCCTGGCGCCCCATACTGCTCGTTCCCTGCGACATGGGAAAGCACGCGGACGAGGATGGAACCGCGCAGGTCCCCGGTGGTTGACAAGCGTGATTTGTCGGGATCGATGAAGAGGATTTTGGGACTGTTTTGCAGCAGCTTGTCCACCACATAGTCGAGCGGATCTTCGTTTTGCTTCGCCAGCCCCGCGGCCCAGTTGAGGTAATCCCAATTTTCGCCAACGATTGGATTGATGTTCTCGTGAAATTTGTGTTCAAAGAGATGCAGTTTGAGCTCCGCGCCCTCGCCCTCGCTCCTCACCTCGACCACGCTCTTGAGATAATCCTTGCCCTCCGGCGTCAAATAGAACGCCAGGCGATCGTACCATTGGAAGGCCATTTCGATGTGCTCGCGCAGTTTCGAGAAAGCGTATCCTTTGCGGAAATAATCTCCGTACAGAGGGAGCTCGCGCTTATCGTCGGTTGTGTTCGCGATGGTGATCGTGCCGAGACCGGCGTTAGCCAGCCGCTCGGTATCCTGCTTCGCGAGGGCCATTAACCTGGCCAGTTCGGGGACATTGGCTTTGGTTTCTGGTTTCTTGATGACCAGATCCAGGGTAGCCAGCAGATGGTCCACCGTCGCCAGGAGTGGATCTGTCCGTGGCGTTTGGCCCGGGATTGTGCCCGGCCGCCACTTCGACGGATTGGCGGCAAGATAATCCCGCAATGTCTTCAGTTGAGGACGTTCCATCTCCAAAGCCTTGTTCACCGCCACCTGACTTTCTCCTTGGCTGCGCGCCCGTGAGGCTCGTTCACAATACGGACGCGTCAGGTAATGAGGGCCTCTCGCGGCGCTGCGGCTGCGCACCCGGCCTGATTGATTTGAAGCCGCGGCCGCATTGCCGGACGGTACCGTATGAGAGCCGCCAAATAGTATTGCAATAACCCTTTCCCGGCAATAAAAGAATGGATTGTGGATAGCGATCGGGCTTAATCAACCGGTCGTGTATCGAGGGATGCGGCGGCTGTGGCGGGAAATTTGACTCTGCCGATAGTATCCGTTAATAGGCAAGTCTGAGGCTGAATTGGCGAGGGGGGAATAGCAACTTGGGGTGAGTTTGCGGCGGAGGACCTGGCGAGACTCGGTTATTATCCGCCCGCGAACCAGCGATCGCAGTGGGCCGGTGCGGCTCAGCGCCGCTTCGCCCTATGTCCCCGCGACATTGTAAACTCCAGCCAGGAGCAATTAACGATGGCCCTTTTCAACAAGGAAGCGGAAAAACCCACGCGCGTGTCCGAGCCCTTCAAGCCGCAGGCTCAGCCAGCCGCCGTGCAGGCCTTGTCGCCGACGCCCCCACCCCCCGTTCCCACGCCCGAAAAGCCCGTTACGCAAGCCCGTCCCGCGCCGAATCCGTCGGAGTCGCGCGCCTATTTGGATGCCGGCACCAGAATCAGCGGCAAGCTTTCCTTTGACGGACCGACCCGGATAGACGGCCAGGTCGATGGCGAGATTATCGCCAAGGACAGCCTCATGATCGGTGAGAGCGCCGTCGTCACGGCACAAATCAAAGCGGTGTCGATCGTGGTGGCCGGCAAGATCAGCGGCGACATCACCGCGAGCCAGCGCCTCGAAATCAGACCGACGGCGCGAGTCGTCGGCAATCTCACCTCGCCCGTGCTGGTAGTGCATGAGGGTGCGCTATTCGAGGGACATTGCTCGATGCAGTCCGAGGCAGCGCGCGACGAGCGCAAAGTGACGATCTTCCCGAAGGAAGAACGTCTGGCGCAGACCGCCGGGCAAAAGCAGGCTTGATCCCGCGCCCTCGCCAAGGCGCCCCGTTTACAAGCTACATCGGTCTCTATTAGCATCTCCGGGGGAGATGATGTTGTAATATGCACATACCGCCGGAATGGGGCATATTCTTTGTCATGATTGTGTCCTTCCTGCTTTTCTGGTTTATATTCGGATGGCTCTTTTTCGGTCCTTTTCTTAAGTTACTGGGCGAGCGTGAGCATCGT
>JBOHWL010000220.1:0-6099 GCA_050736615.1 Binataceae bacterium (SeqCode)
CATTAAAGGCGTTTAACCTCCGTACGGGCGCGCGCGCTCGCTAGGAGTCTGACGTTGGTATTAACCCTAACGTGAGAAGTGTGTTTGGATTTTCGGCAGGCTCGCTTGAACGCTCATTTTCTTCAACACCGCCTCACCCCCCCCAGTATACTTCACATCTTGCGTCTTCGCGGCCCCATCCGCCACTTGCGTCTTCGCGGCCCCATCCGCCACGAGGATGAAGTGAAATCGCAGCCCTGCCCCTATCGTTAAGCATAACCACGGTCATCCCGCACGCTGGGCGCATCTTAGTAAAGAGACACCCTCCGCCGAGTGATGCCTGAAATAGACTTGACCGCTCGAAACATTCTATATTACGTCTACTTTATCGCACGTCGATGTGCAATGCGGCCTCTTCAACCCTTCGTTCATGCCGCAGGGTAAGCTCGGCGGCGAACTCCTCGGGAAATCAATCCTTCCATACCTAAGCGCAACCCGGCATCCTAGCTCAACGCTCATCCAGGTTACAATTGGCGGAAAAGCCGGGTCATCCGGCAGCACGGATCGCTCCCAATGGGCTCGGTATGGGGAGTCTCGCTAAATCCATGGAGGCGGCCGGCAGCACTTGTGCGTACCGCTGGATACGTTCGGACGGCGGTGTGACGGAAGCGAAAAACGAAACCAAGCCTCCGTCGCGCCGGTATGATCGCTATGGTGCGCTTCGGGCTACTTTGGAGAGCGCCGCGAATCCGACAAATACGATGTCCTTGTTGCCTATTTGACGAGGTTGCACTTAAAATTGACGCCGGGAGAATCATAGATGGCCGAGCCGCTATCCTTTCGGGCGCTCGCAAGCCGTGATTACGTCTTGTCGAGTGCGGAGAATTTCGTCCTCTACGTGCTACTCGAAGCCTTGGCGAGCGGTAGTAATGGCGGCGGTGGCGCGCGCCTGCCGCTCAATCTCGGGGTGGTGGTTGATCGCTCAGGCTCGATGTACGACGAGCGCCGGCTCGAATTCGTGGTCGAAGCGGTCAAATTTCTCGCCGGCAACGTCGCCCCCGATGACAAAGTCGCGCTCGTGGCGTTCGCCGACAAGGCCCAGGTGATTCTGCATTCCGAGGAAATCCACAATCGCGGCAAGCTCGACGGCGCGCTCAACGACATTGATCTGCTGGAAATCGGCGGCGGCACCCAGATGGCGCTTGGAATGCGCGCCGCCATTGACGAGGTCAAGCGCAATATCGCCCCGGGCAGGCTCAATCGGGTGTTGGTGCTTACGGACGGGCAAACCTATGAGGAGACCGCCTGCCTGGATTTAGCCAGCCAGAATCGCGAGCAGATGTCATTTTCGGCGATGGGTGTGGGCGCTGAATTCAACGAAAAGTTATTGATGCGAATCGCCCAGGATTCGCACGGCAAGTATCATTTCATTGGCGACCCGGCGGAAATTCCCACCATCTTCGACGACGAGCTGCAGGGATTGCGCGCGGTTTCGATGCGCAATGGACGGATCGAGGTGAATCTCGCACAGGGTGTGCAGGTGCGCGAGGCATTTCGCGCCAGCCCGGAAATTTATACGCTGGGTGCCCCGCTGGTCGGCGACGATCGCAAAATCGCGTACGACATCGGTGATCTCGAGGCGGGCGTACCCGGCTCGGTGCTGTTGACGCTGGTCTTGCCGCCGCGCCGGCCTGGCAACGTGCGCATCGGACAGTCGGTATTCCGCTACGAAGTGCCGGGCCAGGGTGAACGTTCCACCAACGTCGATATTACCGTCGAATATACGCTCGACCGCACCCTTACCAGCCGCGCCAATGGACGCGTGATGAATCTGGTGGATCAAGTATCGATCGCCAAATTGCAGTCCAAGGCCGAAGAGGAGCTCAAGGCCGGCAACGTCGAGCGGGCCACCCGCCTGCTCGGCAACGCCATCCAGGGCACCCAGCGGCTCGGCAATATCAAGGCGACCCAGGCCTTGGCCGGTCTGATGGACCAGGTCAAGAAAACCCAGACGCTGCAGGGCGGCGCGGCCAAAACCACATTGCTGCAGGCGCAGGCCGTGGTACGCAAGACCCAGATGCTCGACCCGGAAGCGCTCAAGGACTTGCAAAAAGGCGAATAGTCAGGAGTCTAAAAGCCTGAAAGCCGTTCCTGGACCAGCGGTCGAGGGCGGACGAGGTACTTAAGCATATGATCAAGTGCAGCGAATGCGGCTACGAAAATATGGACGGCCTCGATTACTGTGACGGTTGCGGCGCGAAGCTTAGCGAAAGCTCGGGAACCGGGGCCGCATCCGCGCCAGCGCCTGAAATGGCGGCCACCGCCCAACCGAGCGAGGCGAAAGAACCGGCGCCGGTGGTTGAATCGGCACCGACCGAGGAAGCGGTCGCGCCCGCCTCGCAGGAAAAAACCGCTCCGCCAGCGTCAGAAATATCTACTGGCGAGATTCATGAAGCGGGCGCCGCCACCCAGGCCACGGCCGCCGCGGGGGCGCCCGAGGCCGCCTCCGATAGGCCTGCGGCGGGTGCGGTGCCACAGTTCAAGGCCAAGCTCTCGATTCTCCGTGGAGGGCGCAAAGGCCGGGAATTCGAATTGGAATCGGGTAATAATCTGATCGGGCGTTGGGACCCGGAGACCGGCGCCTTTCCCGAGGTCGACCTCGATCAGGATGACCCGGAGGCCAAGATTTCCCGCCGGCACGCGCTCATTCGCATGGATGCCGGCCGGATAACCATCGAGGATATCGGCAGCCTCAACGGCACTTTTGTCAACCGTCAGCCGCGTTTGGCGCCCGGTAATCCGCTCGAACTCAAGACTGGTGACGAGATCATCATTGGCAAGACGTTCCTAAAGTTGGTGGTTGATCCGATTTCCTGAAGCCCGATGAGTGCGGAAGTCCCGGACGTGCCCGCGGGTGTATCTCGCGGCACGGGGCTGGCCAGCGTAAAGCAACCAGCGGCGAGTTCGTAAAAACTGGAATTGTCTTAACCCGATGAAACCGGGAGAGTCGCTGTCGGTCGGCCAGATGCTGGACGGTCGCTACCGCATCCACAAGGTGCTGGGGCAGGGCGGGATGGGACGGGTCTATCTCGCCAACGACACGCGCCTGGCCAATCGCCCGGTGGCTTGCAAGGAGATGATCATCGGCGATGGCCTCCAGGAGCAAAAGGCGATCGACGATTTCAATCGCGAGGCGCGCGTGCTGGCGAGTCTGTCCCATCCGAGCATTCCACAGATAATCGATTATTTCGCCCAACTCGGTCGTCATTACCTGGTGATGGAATTTGTCGCTGGGGGCGACCTGCAAAGCCATTTGGACAAGCTTGGCTCAGGGGCGCGGATGCCGGAGGCCAAGGTCCTAAAATTGGCGCGCCAGATTCTCGATGTGCTGATGTTCCTGCACGGGCAGAGCCCGCCGATTGTTTATCGTGATCTGAAGCCCGGCAACATTATGATTGACCAGCACGGGCGCGCGATGCTGATTGACTTCGGGATTGCGCGTTTTTTGCCTTCCGGCGGCGGCGGCACGAAAATCGGTTCAATCGGCTACGCGCCACCCGAACAGTACATGGGCAAGATGGAACCGCGCTCGGATCTGTTTTCTCTGGCCGCGACCATGCACCATTTGCTGACCGGCCGCGACCCCCAAGTCGAGCCGCCGTTCAGTTTCCCGCCCGTGCGGCAACTGGCTCCGCAGGTATCGGTCGCCACGGAACGGGTGGTGATGCGCGCGCTGGAAAAAGATTTGCTCAAACGTCCGCAGTCGGCCCGCGCGATGCGCGATGAGTTGCCGCCGCCAGGGCCTGAGGAGAACGACGCGCCGGTGCTGGCCGGCGGCGCAAACGCGGCTCCGGGCGCGATGGCCACCATCGTGCTCAATCGGCCGGTAGGATTATCCTCGGCCGACCCCAGACCGGCGCTCTCGGCGAGTCCCGCGCCGTCCCAGGCCCAACCACCTTCAACGCCTGCGGCTCGGCCTTCATCCGGCGCAAGCGTGCCCTCAGTTAAGGGCCGCGGTCCGGCGCCGTCCAGCCCGGCATCATCAACGGCGCCCACCCGGGAGCTGGTTTCGAAAGCCGCCGCATCGTCCGCCTCCGGCAAGATGAAAAGTGGACCGGCGCCATCGGCGCCGCCGCGGTCCGTCGAGTCACCCGCAGCGGTATCGGCGATTGAACGGTTTGCCACCGCGATCGGTTCGGCGGCAAAAGTCGCCGGCGCGATTGGTATGTCTTCGGCCAAAGCGGCCGGGGCGATCGGCGCCGCCGTGCGGCAATCATCTCGCGGCGCTGGCCTCGACGCCACCGCGAAGACTGGACCGCTATCCAACCAGGGTGCAGCAGCTCTACCGCCGCGGCCAAGTGCGCAGCGGCCACTCTCCGGCGGCCCGGCGATCGGATCGCGAAGTTCATCGCGATCGATGTCGGGAAACGTAAATCCATTGCGGGGCGATACCAACGTTCCGCCGAACAACGGCTATGGTGAGACGGCCGCGCCGATCGCTGGGGCGAAATTGATTGCCGTCGACGGAGTGCAATTCGGCGTGAGCGGCGGCCGTGTCACCATCGGACGGAGAACCGTGCCCGCCGAGCCGGTCGATATCGACTTGGCGATACTTAAACGCGGCAATGACCTCGTCTCGCGTCGCCATGCCGAAATAATCAATCAGGCCGGCGAGTATTATATCCGTGACCTCGGGAGTTCGAACGGTACTTACATCGGCGGTCGCGGCCGCCTGGGGCGCGATCAGTTATATAAGCTCAGGGACCGCGACGAGATCATTCTAGGTGGCACCAAATTGCAGTTCCGAAGAGGCTGAGTCGGCATGATTACGTGTCCCGAATGCGGCCAGCAGGCAAACGACGGCGCAAGATTTTGCGATCATTGCGGACAGGGCTTGGACAGTGCCGCGAAAACTCCCACCTTGCCCCCGCTTAAAGATGGCATGGAGCTGAGCGGTGGTTTCAAAATTGCTGGTTTGATCAGTCAAAGTTCGCTTGAGAATCGCTATCACGCCGAGCGCGTCAGCGATGGCGTGGTTGAGTATTTCCAATTACGTGAGCGCGGTGGCCCCGCAACCGCAGGCGACTTCTCAATTCCCGAATTCGAATCCGGCGGCGGCGCCGACGCGGACGAAGCTTCGGAGAATCCTGCCGGACCGCATGCCAAAACCGCCGAGCTGAAGCTCAAAGATGGTACCGGCGGCGAGACGGATGTGCATGCGCCCGACGAGGCTGTCATATCCTCCGAATCCTCCGCGCGGCCCGCCATGACGGATACCGCGAATGATGCCACCGCCGATGAAGACCGCGCGTGGGTGATGGGAAACGAGCAACCGGGCGACTCTAATCACGAGGTGGGCGAAACCGACACGGCCGGCGCGCAGGCCACCGTGATGATGACCCCGCCCGACGAGGCGCCGGCTGCGGATGAGCCCGCTGAGGCGTCCGATGCCGCTCCGGCGATGGAAGCGAACGAACCGCTTTCGGAACCGAAACAGGACGATTTAGGCGAGGTCTTCGGCCGTGTCCTGGCGCTCTCACTCACACTTAATCATCCGGCCTTGCAACGCGCGTTTGAAGGGTTTGCCGATAACGGGCGGGTTTATCTGGCTTATCGGGATGAAGACCTGACGCCGCTGTCACGCCGTCTGGCAGGCAAGCCAATGCGCGAGGCCGCCGCCATCAATGTTGGCATCCAGGTCTGCCAAGCGGTTGCATTTGTTCATCGGCGCGGTCTTCGTCTCAACGACATCTGCCCTGATTCAGTCGCCTATGGCGCCGACGGACGCATCAAGCTGACAGGGCTTGAGTATGTTAGCAACGATAACGAGCTGCAGGCCGAGCCGATTTTCAACGACGGCTACACGGCGCCGGAGATTTACCGGGGAAAGAAGGTCGACAAGCGCGCCGACGTTTTCTCGATCGGCGCATTGCTGTACACCTGTCTGACCGGTGAGCGGCTGGATTCCGAGACCTGGCGCGGGGAGGCCGGAACCGTCCGGTTCTATCCGCCGCACGTGGTCACGCCCGCGCTGGAGCAGGTGGTGCGCCGGGCGTTGCTGTTCGATCCCGAGGCCCGGTGGCCGGGCGTCGATGCGCTGAAGTCCGAGCTGGTCAGGGT
>JBOHWL010000221.1:0-21173 GCA_050736615.1 Binataceae bacterium (SeqCode)
GGTTGTCATAAAAGTGGGTCAATGGAAAGAGCCTGGTGCCACACTGGCATTTCAGGCTACCCACGAGTGCGGGGCTTGCGCGTGTCGCCGATGCGACACCAGGCGTAACGCAGTGAAGCCGAGCAAGGCGAGTCCGCGAGCTGCGTTAAGGCTGATCTGGCCGCTAGGGAAGCTCTGCACAAGTCTTATCTATCAGTCCGAGCGCCGCGAGGAATCCCGGATCTTTTTGACTGTGCGGGCTTTTTATCGGGATTCTTCACTTCCTGAACCGCACCTCGCAGACTCGTTGTCCTGAACGCGACTCGCGGACTCGCTCGCTCGGCTCCGCTTCGCTCCGCCTGATGTGCTCGCTTCGCCTGCGGCTACGCTAATGGCGGACTCCGTTCAGAATGACAAATGGGCTTGCGCAGAGCTTCCCTTGCGGAGAGAGTCATTGAGCCGCACCTGTTATCATAAATCGGACTTTGCTCTGAGATTCTGATTCGTTAAGAACTTCGGCGTCGGGGAACCATTGCGCCACATGGAGGTATCGGAAAATGCCATATCAGCCGATCGAAAACTACGCGATTGTTGGAAACCTGCACACGGTCGCCTTAATCGGCCAGAACGGATCCGTTGACTTCATGTGTTTTCCGCGTTTCGATTCGCCGGCGGTCTTCGCTGCCCTGCTCGACGAAGCCCGGGGCGGATTCTTTCGCATTGCCCCGATCCTCGGACGGGCCCGGCATAAGCAACTCTATTTGCCCGATTCCAACGTGCTGTTGACGCGCTTTCTGTCCGATGAGGGAGTTGCCGAAGTCTCCGACTTCATGCCGATCGAAGAGAGCGGTGAAGCACATATCCTGGTACGGCGGGCCAGAACGGTCCGAGGTGAAATCCGATTCCGCATGATCTGCGCGCCGCGATTCGATTACGCGCGCGCCCACCATAAGGTCGAACTGGAACGAGACGGTGCGTTATTCACTTCCGAAGGCAGCGATGGCACCGCATTGAGGCTCAGAACCACAATTCCGCTTCGGGTAGTGGGCGGTGACGCGACTGCGGAGTTTACCTTATCCGCCGGGCAGTGCGCGAATTTCGTGCTCGAAGCGGCCGCGGGACAGAACGAATCACCAGCGGCCCTTCCGGAATTCGTGCCAGCATCGTTCAAAGCGACGGTCAATTATTGGCGGCGATGGGTAGCGCGCTCGACATACAGGGGGCGCTGGCGTGAGATGGTCAACCGCTCCGCTCTAGTCTTGAAGCTCCTGACTTCGCGCACGTACGGCTCAATGGTAGCTGGACCGACCTTTGGTCTACCCGAACATATTGGCGGTGTGCGCAATTGGGACTACCGCTACACCTGGATCCGCGACGCTTCCTTTTCACTCTACGCGCTCATGCGCCTGGGTTACACCGACGAGGCCGCGGCGTTTATGCGCTGGCTCGAACAGCGCGTCGCCGAACTGGAGCCGGACGGCGCGCTGCAGGTGATCTATCGCATCGATGGACGCCATGATCTACCCGAGGAAATCCTGCCGCATCTCGAAGGCTACCGCCGGTCCACGCCCGTTCGCATCGGCAATGACGCGGTCGCGCAACTCCAACTGGATATTTACGGCGAGTTGATGGATTCGATTTATTTGTACAACAAGTACGGCCGGCCGATATCGTATGACGGTTGGTTGAATATCACGCGGATGATCGAATGGGTATGCCGGCATTGGCGCGACAAGGATGAGACCATCTGGGAATTCCGCACCGCCCGCGAAGAATATTTATTCTCACGCCTGATGTGCTGGGTCGCGCTGGATCGGGCCATCCGGCTCGCCTGGAAACGATCGTTCCCCGCTCCTATCGCGCGTTGGCACGAAGTTCGTGACACGATCTATCGCGACATCATGGAGCATTTCTGGAATCCGGCGCGCGGTGCTTTCATTCAGCACAAGGGCTCCACCGCGGTTGACGCCTCGTGCTTGATCATGCCGTTGATGAGAATCATAAGTCCGGTGGACCCGCGCTGGCTTTCCACGATGCGAGTGCTCGAACAGGAACTACTCGACGATTCGCTGATGTTCCGCTACAAGACGGCTGACGGAATTCCCGGCGACGAAGGCACGTTCTGCATGTGCTCATTCTGGTACGTTGAGTGTCTATCTCGGTCGGGTGACGTGCGCCAAGCGCGGCTGATATTTGAAAAAATGCTTGGCTATGCCAATCACGTGGGCCTCTACGGCGAGGAACTGGGACCGTCAGGCGAGCATTTGGGAAACTTCCCTCAGGCTTTTACGCATGTTTCTCTGATCAGCGCCGCCTTCGAGCTCGATCGCCGGCTCTTGAGTCATGCCGACAATGGCGGACTCGAGGCCTGACACACAAAAACGCGGCCATCCGTATGCGGAAGCTCTCAAAGCGAGGCCCTGATTACGGGGGCGAACCTGCGAGGCAAGGATTAGGTTGTTGCGGTTGAGCATAGAGGCGCGCTTAGTAAGCTGCTGGCTGGCAAGGATTCCACCGCCGAGAGTCGTTTTTTGAATACTTCGGAAGGCTTTTCATTTCTTCTCACGGTGCAATCTGTACCCTCTATGAAGCAGCGCCATGCCGATCCATGCGAGAAGGAGCGCGAGCGGATAAGCTAGCAGGCGCGGCAAGAAGGCGAAGAGGATCGCCGACGCCAACAGCGCCCCGCCGACGCCTAGCATGATACGCGCTTCGATCGGTTCCAGTACGCGACGGTTGGTGAAAGCCGCGCCGAGAGTGTTGCCAACGCGAATCGCTCCTGCCGCGCCGCGCCCGGCACTTCCACGTCGAGCAATCAGAGCATGCGGGTGGGGCGGTTCGCCCAATGCAAGTAGCTTGTGTCTCGCATCCAGGACGATTTCCGTCGCATTGGCCAGATCCCGCAGATACATTTCTTTCATCTCGCGCGCGAAGGAATCATCTTCAATCACGGCGTCCAACTCGCAGTTGCCGAACCAGCTTGCGACGTTCAGGTTGGTCGAACCCACGCGCGCCCAGTGGTCGTCGGCAACCGCCGTTTTGGCGTGAAGCATGGAGCCGTTCCACTCGAACACTCGAACTCCCGCTTCGAGGAGCGGCCGATAGCCAGCTCTCGACAAAGGTTTGAGTATCGGAATGTCGGTCGCGTTCGGCACCAGCAGTCGCACGTCAACGCCGTCCCTGGCCGCGGCTCTCAAGGATTGTACATAGGAGGTGGTGGCGGCGTAGTAAGCGTCGGTCAACCACAGCCGTTTGCGCGCCAGTGCCGCAACGAGCTCATCCAACCGAAGCATCCCAGCGGTGGCGGGCAAGCTCGCCACGATTCGCACGTCCATGTTGCCCGCCGCGACCGTGAGGTGTTTGCCTGATAGTTCGGTCGCTGGAATCGGGTCGCCCATCATGGCCCAGATGTGCGCGAATGCCTGCTCTATTTCCGAGACTGCCGCGCCTCGCACTTCCACTCCAGTGTCACGCCACGGCTCGATATTCTTTTCGGGTTCACCGGCCCACATCCGTCCCACGCACAGGCCTGTGATAAATCCCACGCGGCCGTCCACCACCAGCATCTTGCGATGATCGCGCGACAGCCAACCAAACGGACTGTCAAAGCGGGGAGGGTTATAGCAACGCACCTCAACGCCGCCTGCCCGCAGGCGGTTCCAAAATCGCCGCGACGCCTTGCGGAACCCGCCCATCCAGTCGTAGATAAGCCGTATGCGCACGCCCTCGCGCGCTTTGGCGATCAAGGCGTCGGCGAACTCTTGTCCCACATCATCTTCGTAAATGATGTAACTTTCGAAATGAACGTAATGCTCAGCCGCATTAATAGCCTGGAGCCAGGCGGGATAATTCTCTTGTGCATCTTTCAGTAAGCGCACATGATTGTTCGCGACCAGCGCCGCGCCGGCGGCGCGCGACAAGGCACTGGTGGCGAGCGCGCGTAAAGCGCGCACATCCTGGCGATCGTCATACTTGGGTAGCACGGCAGCGCAAATTTTTATCTTCAAACTCTAAATGTCATATTTGAGCGCCGCCGCGTCGATGACACGACGGAGACCTGAACACGAGAGGGTACATCAATCACGCGCCTTCAATTTGATAAAACCGCCATCACCAGTAGCTATCGGAGAATTCAAACCTGAGCAATGCCGTCACGGCGTACGCACGCCGCATCGTGGAAATATGATCAGCCGCGCGGTTGACCGCGCCGAGCCTGTTCTATGGCACACACAAAGTATGACAGCTCTGAAAGTATCACAATTTCCGGGCAGCCTTTGAAATCAAATGGTGGGCCGGACGAGATGGAGGTGCGCGAAGATTTGGATCCGCTTGAAACCGCGGAGTGGATCGACTCGTTGGAGGCCGTGATCGGCGCTGAGGGGCCGAACCGAGCGCATTTTCTGCTCGAGAAGTTGATCGACCTGGCACGCTCGCGCGGCGCGTATCTGCCACACAGCCGTAACACGCCGTATATCAACACCATCCCCGCGGCGTTGGAGCCGCATATGCCGGGCGATCCTGACATCGAACATCGCATTCGCTCGATCATACGCTGGAACGCCGTTGCGATAATTCTGCGGGCGAACAGGGAATCCTCCGAGTTGGGCGGACATATCGCGAGCTTTCAGTCGGCGGCCACCCTTTACGAGATCGGCTTCTCTCATTTTTGGCGCTCACCCTCGGACAAACATGGCGGCGATCTCATCTACATTCAAGGCCACTCGTCTCCCGGCATCTACGCGAGAGCGTTTGTTGAAGGCCGGCTTGGTGAGGAACAGTTATGCAATTTTCGGCAGGAGGTGGAAGGCAAAGGGTTGTCGTCGTACCCGCATCCGTGGCTCATGCCTGATTTCTGGCAGTTCCCGACCGTATCGATGGGACTTGGGCCCTTAATGGCGATTCATCAAGCACGATTCATGAAGTATTTGCACGGGCGCGGTATCGCGGATATGCGCAAGCGCAAGGTTTGGGCGTTCGTTGGTGATGGCGAAATGGACGAACCCGAAGCGCTGGGCGGAATCTCGTTGGCCGGCCGCGAGCGTCTCGACAATCTGATCCTGGTGATCAACTGCAATCTGCAGCGGCTGGATGGCCCCGTGCGCGGCAATGGCAAGATCATTCAGGAACTTGAAGGAATTTTCCGCGGAGCCGGCTGGAACGTCATCAAAGTGATTTGGGGCGCCAATTGGGATCCACTGCTGGCCAAAGACAAGAACGGCCTGTTGCTCAAACGCATGGAAGAGTGCGTCGATGGCGAATATCAGGCTTTCAAATCCAAGGGCGGGGGTTTCGCCCGTGAAAACTTTTTCGGCAAATATCCCGAGCTATTGGAAATGGTCGCGGAGATGAGTGATGAAGAAATCTGGCGGCTGCGGCGTGGCGGGCATGATGTGCACAAGGTGTACGCGGCCTATCTCACCGCCGTCGCTCATCGCGGCCAACCCACCGTGATTCTCGCCAAAACGGTTAAAGGGTATGGGATGGGTGACGCTGGCGAAGGGATGAACATCACTCATCAGCGGAAACAAATGGATCTCGCGGCGTTGAAGGTTTTCCGCGATCGATTTAACATTCCGATTCCCGACGACAAGATTGAGGAAGTTCCCTTCTATCGGCCACCTGAGGACAGTGTCGAGGCCAGATATATGAAGGAACGACGGACCGCGCTGGGAGGCAGCTTGCCCCGGCGGCGGCGCCGATCGGAATCGCTGGAAGTTCCGCCGTTAACCGCCTTTCAAACATTGCTCAACGGCACGGAAGGCCGCGAGATTTCGACCACAATGGCCTTCATCCGCGTTCTCAGTGCTCTGATTCGGGATAAAAAGGTCGGCCCGCGCGTGGTCCCAATCGTACCGGACGAGGCGCGTACCTTCGGAATGGAAGGTATGTTCCGTCAACTCGGAATATTTTCGCCGGCCGGTCAGGTCTACAAACCCGAGGATGCGGGGCAATTGATGTTTTACCGCGAACACGAGAAAGGACAGATTCTTCAGGAGGGAATCAACGAGGCCGGCGCGATGTCATCGTGGATCGCCGCCGCGACGTCATACAGCACGCACGATCAGCCGATGATACCGTTTTACATGTTTTATTCGATGTTCGGATTCCAACGTGTAGGCGACCTCGCCTGGGCGGCCGGCGACGTTCGCTGCCGCGGGTTCCTTATTGGCGGCACCGCCGGACGCACCACGTTGAACGGCGAAGGACTACAGCATGCGGACGGCCACAGCCACATTCTCGCCTCCACCATTCCCAATTGCCTCGCTTACGATCCGGCATATGCCTACGAATTGGCGGTGATCGTTCAGGAAGGGCTGCGGCGAATGCTTCAGGAGCAGGAGGATGTCTTTTATTACCTGACGGTCATGAATGAAAACTATGCGCAACCCGCGATGCCGGCGGAGGCGGCGCCGGGAATACTGAGAGGCATGTATCTGCTACAGGACGGCGGCGATGGCACAGCGCCGCGCGTGCAATTGCTCGGCTCGGGAACGATTCTGCGCGAGGTTATCGCCGCCGCCGATCTTCTCCGGGACGATTTTGGCGTCGTCTCCGACGTGTGGAGTGTCACCAGCTTCAACGAGCTACGGCGCGACGCGCTCGAGTGCGATCGATGGAACATGTTGCACCCCACCGAGCCGCCACGCCAAAGTTATGTCGAAACCTGCCTCGCGCCGCGTGCGGGGCCGGTTATCGCCGCAACTGACTATATGAAAGTGTACGCGGACCAGATCAGAGGATTCGCGGCGAAACGGTATATCGCGCTTGGCACGGACGGCTTTGGCCGCAGTGATTACCGCGCGCGCTTACGCAGGTTCTTTGAAGTGGACCGCCACTTCGTCGTGCTGGCGGCGCTCAAGGCCCTTGCCGATGAAGGTGAATTGTCGCCCGCAAAGGTGAAAGAGGCCATTGTCCGCTACGATATAAATCCAGAGAAGCCATATCCGCCGCAAGGCTGAACATCCACGGAACGTTGACGATGGCAGGATTGGTCGAAATCAGGATTCCCGATATCGGCGACTTTAAGGATGTCCCGGTGATCGAAGTGATGGTCAAGACCGGCGACAAGGTTGAGATCGACGATCCGTTAATCACGCTGGAATCGGACAAGGCAATAATGGATGTCCCAGCGCCACATGCGGGGGTGATCAAAGAGGTCAAAGTCAAGCTGGGCGACAAGGTTTCTGAAGGGTCGCCAATAGTTGTAATCGAGTCTGAAGAGGGCGCGGCCGTTGGAGAAAGGCCGCCCCCGGCGCAGCTCCATGACTCGCCGCCGCCGGACCAATCCGAGCCAACGCGTGTGTCGCCCGCGTTGGCGCGAATGTCTGAAACGGCGATTCAACCGCCGCCCGCTGAAGCAACTGTCGCAAGAAAACCGCTTGCTAGCCCGCTGGCGCGTCGTTTCGCCCGGGAATTGGGCGTTGATATCAGTCGCGTTGAGGGAGGCGGCACCAGCGGCAGAATTCTGAAGGCGGATGTTCAGAAGTTCGTCAAAGGCGAGTTCGCGCGGTTGGCGGATGCGGCGGCAGGGAATCCTGGGGCGGCTTCATTGAGCTTGCCGCCCTGGCCCAAAGTGGATTTTGCTAAATTCGGTCCGGTCGAAGTGAAGCCGTTATCGCGGATCAGAAAGCTTGCCGGATCGAATCTGGCGCGGAACTGGGTAATGATTCCGCATGTCACTCACTTTGACGAAGCCGATGTCACCGAACTTGAGGAGTTCCGGCGACAGCTTAACGAGGGGCGGGCTGCGGAAGGTGTGAAGTTAACCATTTTGGCATTCGTGCTGAAGGCGTGCGTCGCCGCGTTGGGGGAGTTTCCCGAATTTAACGCATCGCTCGAGGGCGGCGGTCTTGTTCTGAAGAGATACTTTCATCTCGGTGTTGCGGTGGACACCGCGGATGGCCTGATTGTACCCGTGCTGCGTGACGCGGACCGCAAGGGGGTGCTGGAGATAGCGAACGAAATTGCCGAGTTATCCGCATCAGCACGGGCTGGCAAACTCAAAATAACCGATATTCAGGGCGGCAGCTTTACCGTGTCGAATCTTGGCGGTTTCGGGGGCACCGCTTTCACCCCAATTATCAATGCACCTGAGGTCGCGATTCTGGGACTTTCGACCGCGGCCCTCAAACCTGTATATCGCGACGGCGCGCTTGCGCCCCGCTTAATCATGCCGGTTTCACTGTCTTACGATCACCGCGTAATCGACGGGGCGATGGCGGCCCGATTTACCAGCTATCTTTGCGCGATACTGCGGGACCTGCGGCGCGCACTGTTGTGAACCAAGAAGCGCCAGAATGCCGGCGCGGTTATTGAAAGCTGGCCTCGGACAACTCGCATCATGTTGCGATCCAGCGTCTCTACCGTGACGGCTTGGCCTTCGAGTCATCTTGCGCATCTTCGCCGATTGGTGAGAATCCCAGTGTCAGCCGACTATCATCAGAGATTTCGGCGCGGCGATTGTCCCTTCGCAAACCGCCGACGTGACCGCCCTCGTTCTCCCATCGTTCGAGATCGAACTTATCGCTTCGCACTTGCGGCACCTCTCTTTTGTGTCCCGCCGCCCGCTCATCACGAGCCAACGGTTTCGGGCTGAGTTTCACCTCGCTCTGATCGGATTTTCGCCACACCACGGTTCGTGAGCACCGGGCACGGGGACTCACGAATCACGCTTTCGGCCACGCTGCCCAGGAAAAATCGTGGCACGCCAGAGCGGCCGTGCGTAGCCATAACCACCATATGTGCGTCGAATTCCCTGATGGCGTTTATGATCTGCTGGGCGGGACGACCTGCCCTCAGAAGCAGACGATGATCGATATCGCCGAGCGATTCCAGCGCGACTTCATCCAATCGTATACGGGCAAAATGGCTGGCGCGCTCAAGCAGCATCGGCGCGGGGATGACGACTGGATTTGGAGGCCGCACTACGTGAAGTACATAGAGTGTCCCACCATTCTCACGAACCAAATCGCGCGCCAGGTCCAGCGCGGCAAGAGAATTAACGTCAAAATCGATTGGGCAAAGAACTCGCACCCTTTGTGTTGTCTTCATCTCTTTTACCTTTGCGGCAGTGGCCTCGGAGGCCCAGGCCGCGTTATTCACCGCCCTTATCGCGTTCCTTCAGTGGTCTAACGGCGTGTACGGCTGGTGAACCAGTCCAGTGCTCCGCTTCGCCATCTGTGTATTGACCAACAGGGCCGGTCGTGCCCGGATCACGTGATTACCGGGAATGTCGTCCAGCGCTACGGCTTCGCACTCTTCGAGGAAGGCGGCAGCAGAGTGTAGAAGCGCAATTATCTTGCCATGCGTCGGCGGAACGCGGTGTTCTCAATTCCTACGGTTTCTGAACCTTCTCGCATTTGAACCCACTCCCTCATGGGCACCCATCCGGATGGTTCCGTAGCGAATCTCCATCAGGAGCGTAGCGAATTGGCCCGGCGGACTGTTTGAGAGTGAACCGCATATCGTGGCGGACTCTCGCTGACCAACCGAAGTTCAATGGCAACTCCAACACGGGCATTTGCGGGTCGGTCGGTAACGGTGCTCGAGTCCGCGGCTGGCGCAGGCGTTCGTGGCATAGCGGCCTTGCGTGGCGGAACGCCACGGGCGCGGGGGCAATCGTCTACGTTTGTAAGCTCCCGGCCAACCGGATGTTGCACTGCCTTACCGGCATGCGTGTTGCACAACATCGATGAGGAGAAAAGCGATGACCAATACGCTCAAGGCCACACTTTTACTTACCGCGATGACCGCGCTGATCGTTGGGATCGGTGGTTTCGTCGGAGGAACTCCCGGCATGCTGGGCGCGTTGCTGATTGCCGCCATTACCAATTTCGCGAGTTATTGGTTCTCGGACAAAATCGTACTCCGCCTCCATGGGGCGCGGCAGGCGGTTCCGGCTGAAGCTCCGGCCCTTAACGAAATTGTTCATCGGCTATCGAAAATAGCTGGCGTGCCGGCGCCAAGGGTCTACCTGATTGAGAGCGAGACGCCCAACGCCTTTGCCACAGGGCGCAACCCCCACAATGCGGCCATAGCCGTGACAAAGGGCTTATTGCGTTTATGCAACCGTGCGGAAATTGAAGCCGTAATCGCCCATGAGATCTCGCATATTCACAATCGCGACATCCTGGTGAGTTCCATCGCCGCAACCTTGGCGGGAGCGGTCATGGTGCTGGCATCCCTCCTGAGGTGGGAAATGTTTTTCGGTCTGGGCGGCCATCGAGAAGACAATGGCCGCGGAGTGTTGAGCACCCTTGCGCTGATAGTTCTAGCGCCGGTCGCGGCGACACTGATTCAGCTCGGAATCTCGCGAGCGCGCGAATATCAAGCTGACAGCAGCGGCGCAACCCTAACCGGTGCTCCTCTTGAGCTTGCCTCGGCTTTACGCAAGTTGGCGGGTTTCAATGCGCGTCAGCCTCTTGAGAGTCACCTGTCCACCGCACATCTCTTCACCGTCAGCCCGCTCAGAAGCGGCGGATTAATTCGGCTCTTTTCAACCCATCCGCCGATTGAAGAGCGCATACGGCGGCTCGAAGGAATGACGCGCTTCGGGCAAAGCGCCTAAGTCGCCCGGCAATCGACGGCTTCCTCAACGGTCATGAACGTTTTCGTAGGAACGAACGAATTTGGAGGTGAAGCTTTTATGAAGCCAGTAACGTGAAATTGGAAGGGGTGAGCCAACACGCGCGGTGGGAAGCCGCTCTCTCACGTAGAGCACAACACAGGAGAAAGAGGGTATGAGCATCAAAAAAATCGGAGCACTGCTGCTCGCCGGAGCGCTCGCACTGAGCTTCGCGCTTCCAGCCTTCGCGCAGACCGCGGCGGAAGAGCGCGAGCAAACTCCTGTAAGCGAGTCATCGGCTGGCGCCGAAAATGCCCAGCAGGAAGCACAAACGGCCGCGTCATCTGAGGAGAACGCGAACGCGGAACCGGAACCTCAGGATGAGGCGGCGCAATCCTCGGCGCAAACGTCCGAGGAAAGCGCGAACGGCCAGGATTCACAGCAGTAGTTCGCGAGCATCGGTCGCGCGGCCTTATGCGCGAGATTTGCGGGGGCCGCGCGATCTCTCCCATTGTCTCGATGGCCTGAATTTCGCTTTGACGATATTCGATTCAGGTCATGCGAGTTCCAATTCGCACCGGACGCCAGGAGTGAAATCGAGATGAGCTTTGATCTTAAGCGGGTGAAGCGAATTGTTGTATTAGTTGGGGGCTTCACCGTGGTGCTTTTGGGCATCGTGATGCTCGTTGCGCCAGGGCCTGGTTTTGTGACAATAGCGCTTGGGCTGGGGATCCTGGCGACTGAGTTCTTATGGGCACGGCGGCTCCTCCGCCGCTTTCGGTACGAAACCGTTAAAATCGCGCGACGGCTATTTGGAAAACGGGGCGCGGAAATCGTGCAGCGGCTCTTGGGCAAGCGCTCGCGGAATGCCGTCACAAGACGTACGGCGGCTTGCAAAAATATCGCGCGCCGTAGCGTTCGCGAACCGCGAACGCACAGGTTCAACACCTCTCAGCGGACGGGCTCACTCTCCTCCAACTTGCGATAGAGCGTCTTGCGGTCAATGCGAAGGATACTTGCAGCTTCGGTCTTGTTACCGTTGACCGAGTCGAGCACGGCGCGGACGTAATCCTGTTCAAGCTGATCGAGGCTCATCCGCTTATCCACCGCCTCGCTAAGCATTTTTGCCGATGAGAGCTCCAGACCGGCGACCTTTGGCGGCAATTCCTTAATACCGATGGTGCCGTTACGGCTCAGAATAACGCCGCGTTGAATTGCATTTTGAAGCTCGCGGGCGTTTCCAGGCCAGGGGTAACGCAACATGAGCGCCATCGCGTCCTCGTCGATGAGCGGCACCGGGCGTGCCGCTTCGGCGCTCGCTTTGCTCAAAAAATGCTTGATGAGCAGGGGGATGTCCGTGGGTCTCTCGCGTAATGGTGGAACCGAGAGCGTCACCGTGGCGAGACGGTAATAGAGATCGGAACGGAATCTTCCTTGCTCTATCGCCTTGTCCAGATCGGAATTGGTGGCGGCGACGATCCGCACGTCAACCGCGATCTCTTCGGTGGCCCCTAGCGGACGCACCTTCTTGTCTTCGAGCACGCGCAGCAATCTGGTCTGGAGCGCCAACGGCATCTCGCCGATCTCGTCGAGAAACAGAGTGCCGCCGCGGGCGGCAACGAATAGTCCGATCTTGGCTTGCCGCGCATCGGTAAAGGCCCCTTTGGCGTAACCAAACAGTTCACTCTCGATGAGGTTCTCGGGGATCGCGGCACAGTTTATCGGTACGAAGGGCCCCTGGCTGCGGGAGCTCGAAAAATGGATCGCGCGCGCCAGCAGATCTTTCCCGGTGCCACTTTCGCCCATGATCAAGACGGTCGCGGGAGTGTCCGCGACCTGTTCGACCATCTCCAAAAGAGCGGTCATTTTCGCATCGGCGGCGATGATATTGGGAAGGCCATAGCTTCGCGCCAACTCCGCCCTCAGTTGGCTGACCTCTTGGCGCAACTTGCGGTTCTCCAGAACGCGCGAAACGGCCCGCAGGAGTTCCTGATTGCCAAAGGGCTTGGTGATGAAATCGCGCGCGCCCAGCTTCATCGACTCGACCGCGCTCTCGATGGAACCGAATCCCGTGATTATGACCACCGGCAGATCGGGTGCGGATTGACGGAGTTCGATTTGCAACTGATGGCCGGTCATCTCGGCCATGCGAAGATCCGATATCAGCAGGTCGGGCGGTTCCCGCTTCAC
Organism: Binataceae bacterium (SeqCode); assembly: GCA_050736615.1. GTDB lineage: Bacteria > Desulfobacterota > Binatia > Binatales > Binataceae > JBOHWJ01. The sequence goes on from JBOHWL010000221.1 coordinate 12,734, forward strand.
CAGCTCGAGCGCTTCGACCCCGGAATTCGCGCTGAGCGCGCGATAGCCGGCCCCTTGCAGAAGCTCACATATCGCGCGAACCATCTCGGTTTCGTCGTCAACCACGAGAACTGTTGCGGGTTGCTTATTCACGTTCGGGTGTCTTTCCCGGTATTCGTGCTGGCACGGCGCCCGGCGTCCACGCTCGTCATCGGTATTGTGACAGAAAACCGAGCTCCCGCGGCACTCGCCTCGTAGCTTATCTGGCCGCCGTGGTCGCGCATTATCGATTGGCTGACCGCCAATCCCATCCCGGTGCCCTTGCCCGGCGGCTTGGTCGTGAAGAAGGGGTCAAACAATTGCTCGCGAAACTCCCGGGGCACGCCGGGGCCGCTGTCCTCGAAGATCACCCTCAGCGAATCCCTGCGAGAATCTTTTTGCACGATTGTCGCGCTGACTCGCAGCGTGCCCCCGCTCGGCGCCATGGCGTCGAAAGCGTTAACCGCGAGATTTACGAAGACTTGTTGGAGCTGATCGGCGTCGCACTCAACCAGCAAGGGCCGGTCGCCGAGTTCCGCAATTATGCGAATGCCGCCGCGCTTCGCTTCCGCCTCAACTAATTTCAGCACGTGTCCAATGACTGTCCTGACGTCGTAGCAGGCCCGGCGCGATTCCCTCCCTCGGGCGTAATCCAAAAGCATTCGAACTATTTTCGAGATGCGATCGATCTGGCCAAGGACAACTTCCAGGCTTTCCCGAACTTTTTCAACGTTCGGGCTTCCTTGCAGCAAAAGTTCAGTCCGCGTCCGTATCACACCCATTGGCGTGCCAATTTCGTGGGCCAGGCCGGACGCCAATGTTCCGATTGTGGCAAGCCGATCGGCACGTTGCAGCCTGCGGTCGAGTTCCAACTGGTAACGATAGCGCTCGAGCAAATCGGAATGTGCCCTGGTGAGTTGCTGATCGAGTCTTTGGAATTCTTCGCTAATTAGCTTCACTTCGTCTTCTGTGCCATCGCCAGGTTCGTCTTCAGAAAAGTGCACCACTTTGCGAGACAGGTCGGCCAGCGGTTTCGACACATAGCGGCTCACCAGAATAGGTATCAACGCGGCGATCAGGGCCACGACAATCAAAGCCGCACCGATGGGCGGCAACATTCTCTGGCGCAGGTTCTCGCCAAGCCCACTCCAGTCCTGGGCAACCAAAAGATAGGCGATCGGTTTGCCGGCGCTCAGCGGCACAATGCGGCAAAACCAGTAGCGGTTCGCGTCCGCCCGCTCAAATTCGAACCCATCCCGGTTAATGCCGCCCTCGATAGCCGTGCTTATCAGGCCGTACGGAAACCCCGCCGCGGCATGCCAGAGTTCGCCATTGTTCTTCAGCAGCGCGCTCTTGGTTCCGTCCGCGTTCATGCGCTGAAATAGTTCATCGACCTGCGCCCACTGTCGATTGTGCACATAGCCCGCGAGCACCGGAGCGAGGCCGCGTGTGGTGGCGCGCGTCTCGCTTTTGAGATCGGCAACGTAGTTTTGCCTGGACCACTGGACACTCCAGTAGGTATAAACCGCCACAACCGGGGTTACAGTAAGCAGCAGAACCAAGGCGAGGCGCCGACCAATTCTCACACGGCCCATTATAGAGGAACCGGGCGCATTCGGCTGTCGCTATGCATTAGCACGCCCGGCGCCCGGCGTTGTGCCTCACGATGAAAGATCGTAGCGGCCGCGCGGGGCAAGCGGTCGAAGTCGCGGACGATCTTCGCACTCTAATGTGCCGGTCTAATAATCCGTGGGAGCATCCGGCGGACGAAATCGTTCCGGTTCGGCGGGGTTCGCTGCGACATCCAACTCGGGCGGCCCCGCGTCCGCGCCAACGTTTCATAGACGCGGTGCGGGTCGCCGAGGTCATTCCAGTAAACGCCTCCGACCGGCACAACCGCGAGGGCGCGCGCGTTCCGCGCGAGCACTTCGCTAGAGAAATCGCGGCAGGGTAGCCTGGCGTATGCCTGCCGCATTGTCGCCTGCTCGTCGGAGGTGCCAAGAGCGAGCCAGACCGAAGAAAATGTTCGCTTCAGTTCGGGCAAGCTCCTTGCCACCATCGTCGCAAAGGCTCGTACGGTTCCAGCCATAACGAAGCTATTCCACAAGCAACCCCGCCGCCAAAGTTTCTGGGCGAGGGCTGTCGGCGGTTTTTCCCAAAATCGCGCAACTCTCAGAAAGGTGGAACCCTCCCCGGAGCTTTCGGCGGGCTCAATCCAACCGTAGCCCGACTCGGCGCGGTCCGGCTTTATTCCCAGCAACACCAACTGCGAGGGGTGCGCCGTTGCCGCGCGCATGGCGGTCTCCGCGTGTGACATGAAACGTCGCTGATTGTCGACAAAATGATCTGACGGAAACACCGTGACTACCGCGTATGGATCAAGCTTCGCGATCCGCACAAGTGCGTAAAGGATCGCGGCGGCGGTTCCGCGATTCTCGGCCTGAACCACCAGATTCGAGTCGGGCAGGTCGTCCACCTGGTCGCGGTAAAATTCTTCATGCTTACGCGTCAACACCACGATGGTGCGTTTGGGGTTGAATATCAGAGCGACGCGGCGGCGAGTCTGGTCGAGGAGCGTGCTCTCGCCGACTATAGGGCAGAATTGCTTTGGAATGGACTGACCGGTGATTCGACGGCTGAGGGCCATCAGCCTGGTCGCGTCGCCGCCGGCCAGTATTACAGCGTAACGGTTTGGCTCGACATAATTGGCTGGATGCATTCAAAAGCCTCCGACGTTTTTCCACTATCTCTGCAAGGTTGCGGCCATCGCCCGCCTAACGACTTGCATCGAGACTCGAATGTTTTTTGCCGGCCATCGACAACGAGCAGGGCGAATTGCCACTGGCATCGTTGCCTTTCGCCCCTCAGTTGAATGCGAGCAGCATCCTGGCGTGCGGCCGAACGCGCATGGCGCGCCGCTATTAATTCGGCACCGGCCGCGGCTTGTTGGATGTTCGGAGCTGGCACAGGTGATGCTCCTTCGAGCACGGTCATGAAGCAACGGTTGCGCGAAATAGATTGGCGGAAGGAAGGTATCAGTCATTGGGCAACACCATGACGGTCCACGTGTGCGCGGCCGGTCATCGTACGGTTGTTATTGACCGTCTCGCGGGGCAATGCCTTTGTACATTACATGCCGCCAGCAATCCTGTGGCTTGCGAGCGAAGGTATGCTGGTATACGGCGGCGATGGCGCGAAAGCTAATTCCGGTATGGGAGTGGTATTCGCCGATGTCAGCAAACTTGCCACGATCGGCGAGCGACGAGAACGAAGCAGCCTCGTGAGCGGGAGGATTGCCGCTTCGAAGGGTCGGAAAAGAAGCTGTGGCCGGATGACTCGCCGCTCCCGCCTGCTCAAAGGGTATAACGGCGCAAAATAGATAGCGTCTTTCCCCACGAAAATCGCGAAAGCGGCGATCCTCGGGCGGGGGCCAATAACGAATGGAATGGCTGACAGATCCGGCCATGTGGTTGGGTCTCGCGACTCTGATTCTGCTCGAGATCGTTCTCGGCATCGACAATCTCGTCTTTGTCGCAATCTTGTCGGACAAGCTGCCGTCCAGCCACCGCAACGCCGCCAGACGGATCGGCCTCGGTTTGGCGTTGCTGATCCGCCTGATGCTATTGGCGGGCGTGTTCTGGCTGACTACGTTGACCCGGCCGCTCGTTTGGGCTTTCGGGCATGGATTTTCGGGACGCGATCTGATTCTGCTTGGCGGCGGGTTATTTCTGCTTTTGAAGGCAACCGTCGAAATTCATGAACGGTTGGAGGCTGAAACAGCCGACCACCGCGACGCCGTCGCGCAGGTGGGCTTCGCCTCCGTGGTGGCGCAAATTGTCGTGCTCGACGCGGTCTTCTCGGTCGATTCCATTCTGACCGCCGTCGGCATGACTAATCAGCTCGCGGTGATGATGGCGGCGGTGATCATCGCCATGGTGGTGATGCTCCTTGCGAGTGGGCCGCTTTCAGAATTCGTGAATGCCCATCCACCTCTGATCGTACTATGCCTCGGCTTCCTCCTGATGATTGGCTTGAGCCTGGTGGCGGACGGCGTCGGCTTTCACATTCCCAAGGGTTATCTCTATGCCGCGATTGGATTTTCCGTCCTGATTGAAAGCTTCAATCAAATCGCTCTGCGTAACCGCCGCCGATTGTTGGCGCGCATACCGCGGCGGCAGCGGGTCGCGGAAACGGTCGTGCGCCTGCTCAGCGGCATAGCTCCGGCGGCGCCCGTTACCGGCCCCGACGAAAGCGCGCCGTTGCCCGGAGGCGGTGACGATGTGTTTGCACCCACTGAAAGGGAGATGATTTGCGGCGTCCTCGGCCTGGCTGAACGTAACATCGGTACAATCATGACGCCGCGCCATCAGGTTTTATGGGTCGATCTCGACGATTCCGAGGAAAGAATTCTCGCCGCGATCCGGCGCAGTCCGCACGCGCAGCTTCTCGTTGGTCAGGGCTCAATCGATCATATCGTCGGTAGCGTGCGCAAACAGGACCTGCTTGATCTCCGCATCGATGGCAAGCCGCTGAACGTGCGTGCCGCGGCGCAGCCGCCGGTGGTGGTGTACGAGGGGGCATCGATCCTGAACACCGTCGAATTGTTCAAACGAAAGCCTGTCCATATGGCGGTGGTGGTCGGCGAGTATGGCAGTTTGCAAGGCATCGTGACGCAGACGGATTTGCTTGAGGCGATCGCAGGCGACTTGCCGGATGCGCAAAGCGGCGATGAATCCGAATTCACGCGCCGCGACGATGGCTCATTCATCTTCGATGCCACCATTTCCATATACGACGTCAAAGATATTCTGGGCCTGGCGGAGCTGCCGCGCGGCGGCTATCACACCCTTGCAGGGTTCGTTTTGGACCGAATCGGGCAAATTCCGAGCGTGGAAGATGCCTTCAATTTCGGCGGCTGGCAGTTTCAGATCTTTGCGATGGATCGAATGCGTATCGTGAAGGTGCTGGCCATCCCGCTGGCGCCGCCCAGCGCAACCTAAGCTCTCAACGGCGACGAGCCGGATCGCTAAACCCAAGCCGCAATCACCGTTCCCACGGGGTAAAGCGCCACGCGCGCGTTGCGTTCCACCACGCCGATGAATGAGAACTCTGAGAAGAACCGCTCGTCTCCATGAAATAGCTAGTGTTTCCGGCCGATCATCCGCCGATATCTGGCACGCCCCCTGCTTTATACAGTGCGAACACGGCACGATCTGAGATGAGCGGCGACGCGGCCGTTCCTCGCAATGCGATAAACCTCGCATTCCATAATGAACACAAGGAGACGGAGCACAATGGCGTATGACGCGGACAGACAGACCTGCTTAGAGCGAGAGACTGCAATGCAAACGACGCCTGCTCGGCGATTGCCCATATCGCTTCCCGAGTTGGCCAGTGATGAATGTACGGTCATTGCGCCTGAGCGTGTGGCGAATGCCGAGCTCAACTGGCAACGCGCACTTCCGAGGCTTGATGCCGACGAACGCATACCGGGCCACCTTCGTGAGCCTCACGTATGTGTTCGCACGCGTGCGGAAGCGCGGAAGGCCGCTTGACTCGATTCTATGCGGAAGTAGAACGGCCTCAAGCGAATATGTAAAAGGAGCAAGCTGATGTTGAATACTAAGTTGGCCGCTACGCAGTCAGCCAATATTACTATCGCGCCGAGACTATTCAATGGTTTCTCGGTTCTGGCACGCAAGGAAACAATTGACCTCCTGAACCGGCGCCTGGCGGATTCGCTGGACCTGATGCTTCAGGCCAAACAGGTTCATTGGACCGTGCGCGGCCCTAACTTCCTCAGCCTGCATGAACTCTTCGACCGGATCGCGGCCGGATCGGGCGAAAATGCGGACCACCTCGCCGAACGCGTCATGCAGCTTGGCGGGAAGGCCGAAGGCACTGCTCAGGTTGTGGTTCGTATTAGCCAGATCGCGCCTTACCCGATCGCGCTTTCGGATGGGGAAGAACATATAGAGCGGTTCACGGCCACATTGGGCAAGTATGCGGAGCTGATTCGCCTGGCCATCGATGAATGCGCGCATCGCGACGACGCTGTAAGCGCGGACATCTTCACTGGGATCAGCCGCGCCGCGGAGAAGTGGCTGTGGATGGTCGAGGCACACAAGTAACGGCGCCAAGTGGCGCAATAAAAAAGTGGGAGTGAAAAACGCTATGAAGATCGCGGCAAGCCGGCGTTCAATTAAAAGGTCCGAAATCGGCGAGGTCGTCTACCAAACGATATGTGAAAACCCCGGTTGCGGATTCGGGTTCGATCTGACGATTACGCGTGCGAACGTCGGGATTCTAGGGCGCCGGCTCTCCTGCCCGCGCTGCCGAAGGCCGGGGGGCATGCTCAAGCGTGATCGTCGGCTGGGTGATCGCACGTTTTCGTCGAGGCTTCAGTTCCATGACGGAAGGATGCGTGAAGGCACCGGTGGTTCCGATGGCGCGGCTTAGCGCAAACCGCCTGATTTGCCGTTACGCAGTTTTGAACAGCATGGCAAGGACTTATCCGAAGATCAAAAGGGCGCTTCTGTTGCTATATAGGGCCGCACTGGGAGGCATCGGGGTCGTGCTGATATTGCTCGGCTTTGCACTTTTGTTAGTGCCGATGCTCGGCATCCTGCTCCTGTGGATCGGTGTTGTCACAGTGGCCGGCGGCAATTGGAGCGCGGAATCCGAACGTACGATCGTTGTGCCCGCCGAGGCAGCGGAAACCACCGGCGTGATAGTCCGCCTACCTGATGCCATACGGGCCGGAGTTGGAGCATTCGGAATGGCGGTGACGCGTACCGTCAGCGTATCCGAAAAGCCACGAAAGAGCTCAGCCACAGTAACCGCAAGGGCGGCGAAGCAGGCGGGCTAAGACGCTGCTCTTGCCGCCGCGGCTCGACCAAAGTCATCACCCAGGTCATCACCGGGCCATATTCCGGCCACGCGCACAACTTGCGCGTGGCCGCCCGCCACACCTCGGCGGACGGAGTGGTTGTTATGAACTTGTTTTCATCGCTCAATCGCGGCTTGTTTCAATCTTCCAATTACGAAGATTTCTCGCTCGCGAGGGCTCGCCTGGCGAGCGTGATGAAGCAGCTATGGCGCGCCCAAGGCCTGGCAACGCTCGTGACGTTTTTCACGGGCATCATGGTCGGCTTGCTGATTCCATCGAGCGATTGGCCGCTCATTATCGCGATGATTTTAACTGGCGCCGTGCTGCACAGGCTCATGGGCGGGATCGGCAAACAATCTCCGGTGATTCAGGAGCGCTAACCGGATCACATGCTCTTTCAAGTTAAGGAGTTGAATCAACCATGTCATTCAAACGAAGTTCGGGAATCGATCTTTTTCGCGTCGCGGGTGTTCAGATCGCGGTGGACTTTTCCTGGCTAATCATCTTCGCGCTGGTGTTCTGGAGTTTGACGGCGGGATATTTTCCGAAACTTCATCCGGGTTATCCCTGGCCGGAATATCTCGCGGTAGGACTGGGTGCGACTCTGCTTTTCTTCGGGTCGGTGCTGGTCCATGAGCTTTCTCACGCGATGGTTGCGAATCGCCTTGGTCAGACCGTCCGCCGTATCTCGCTTTTTATCTTCGGCGGCATGGCGGAGATGGACGCCCAGCCCGCGAGCCCTCGTCATGAACTGTTCATTGCCGGTGTTGGACCGCTGACCAGTCTGGTACTTGGAGGTTTGTTCTGGTCGGTAGCGCAAGTAGTCCCGCTACATTCGAACTGGCCGATGTGGGCCTCTGTTTTCGAATACCTGGGCTTCATCAATATCGCACTGGCGGTCTTCAATCTGCTGCCAGGCTTCCCGCTCGATGGCGGCAGGATCCTGAGAGCGGCCCTATGGGCGCGATGGAACGACTTTGTTAAAGCCACGGCGCACGCCGCCGACTGGGGCCGCGGGATCGCTTACGGACTGATCGCGCTGGGCGCCGTCGAGATCTTCTTTGGTTCTCTGATGGGCGGCCTGTGGCTCATTTTCATCGCCCTTTTTCTCAAAAGCGCCGCCGAGGCCAGTTACCAAAGCGTTATCAGCGACCGGCTGCTTGGCCGCGTTCAAGTGAAGCGGATGATGGCGGCGCGCCCCGTAACGATCGACAGTGAGCTTTCCGTCGCGCGAGCGATTGACGAATACTTCTTGCGATACGGCTACGGCGGGTTCCCCGTTATGAGCGATGGGCGTGCGGTAGGGCTAATATCACTGGGCGATATCAGGAAATGTTCGCCCGATGCACGGGTGGATGGCGCGGTGCGGGACTTCATGCGTCACCTCGACCCGGCGATTTGCATCGCCCCTGACGCAACTGTTGCTGAAGCACTGCGGCAGATGGCACCGGCGGATGCTGGCCGGCTGCTGGTCATGGAAGGCGAAGTATTGGCCGGATTGATCAGTCGTTCCGCGATAGCACGCTACTTGCT
>JBOHWL010000222.1:0-13755 GCA_050736615.1 Binataceae bacterium (SeqCode)
CCAGCATCCGCGCCAGCTTCGCCGCGATCAGTTTGCCCGCCACGCGATGGCCCACCGCGTTCCAGTGCCCAATCCCGGGGCGAGTGTTCGCAAACCCGTGCAGATATTGATGATGCGCTTGCGCGTACGCTTGCATCGGCGGCGCCAGATTGAGCACCGCGAAGCCGTCGCGTTCACCCAAATCCTTGATTTGGTCGTCCGGATAACTCAGCGAGGTGATGCCTAACCAGCGCATAAAGCGTGCGCGCTTAACCGGATTTGGGTCATCCTGGATCCCGTTGGCGAGCGTGACCGCGAGAAAGGCCGCGCGATGGCGCTTAACATCCGCACTGACCATCGCGATCTCGCCGTCGGTCACACGCCACGCGTCGACCCAGACGGGAGAGGCCGGCGGGCGATAGATAAGATTGTTGAGGCCAACTTCGGTTCCGGCCGGCTTTTTGCGCACCGTCCGCCGAGCGAAGTGGGCGCGGACTCGCGCGCGAATAAAGCTGCGCGCGTCGCCGAGGCGATTGAGCAACTGCGAATGGCGCGACTCGAAACGCACCAGGCATCCCATCCGAAACCGCCATGAGTCGTCGAAGGGTCCGCCTAATTCGAGTTTTTGACTCGGCTCGCGGACTCGCCCGCTCGCTGCGCCGCGCGGCGCGGCTTCGCTAGTGCGATAGACATAGAAGGGGCGGCATTTGTCACCTTCCAGCACGACCGAGTTGTTGCGGATGTCATTGCCGGTAAAGACCGCCAGCACCACGATATCGGGCGAATATTTCCAGACCTGACGCCGCAGCGTGATTAACTCCTGCGCGGTGCCATAGCCATCGCAACCGAAATCGAGCACCTCGACCTGGTCATACGTATGCGTCCGACCGGAGGAGTCGACCGTCTTCAGCGGACACAGCGCCGACAATTCGCGCTGTATCACGGCACAAAACGTATCGTCATATGCGACCTGCTGCGCCTCCGTGAACGAATCTCCCAGCACCGCTATACGCAATACATTGTCCGGCTTGGCGTAGGGATAATCCGGGCCGCGGAAGCCGTCCCGGTTGATCGCGATAAAGGCGTTGCCCTCCTGCCGCTGCCATCCTCGCGCGTCGGCGCTCATCGCCCAGCCGCGATAAGCGTCGTAGGTGTAGAAGTTCGGCGCGCTTAGTCCGAGTGCGCGCACGCCGATCTCGCCAATGATGAAAGCGATCACCACTCCGGCCAGCGCGAGCGCGAGATTTGCCGCCGCGCGCCTGAGCCATCGGCGAATCGAGCTGTCAGGGCGGCTCTCGCCGTCGGACTGCGGAGAGACGGCCATCAAACCAAGCGCCTAGAAAAGCGTGTAGACAAAGGGTGCGACGGCGGAGAATTGTGCCAAGGCGACCAGCACGCTCAGGATCAGCAACGTTCCGATTAACGGCACGAGCCAGAATTTTTTGCGCTCGCGCGCGAATCCCCACATGTCCTTGAGCACATCCAACATCAGAATGGCCGCTCCATACTGGAATTACTTCGCGGTTTGCCCGCAACCCGATAGCTTTCGAGCGCGGGATCGAATCTACGCCCCATGCGATCGCGGCCCAAGAGCCTCATGAGCAGTCCGACGGGAATTATCGAAAGCGCGAACAGCAGGGTCAGAATGACCCGCGTGTTGACCCACCCGAGCGCAAGGCCAAGCCGCGTCCATCCGCGATGGAGCTGGCGCAAGCTCGTGGGCGCCAGCACCGCGCCGAGCCATAGCAGTGCGGCGACGACCCACGGCCATAGCGGTGTCGCCCGCCCGCGCGTCAATGGCAACGCCCCGAAAATCAGCGCGAACAACGCCCCGAGCAGAAGGCCGAAATTGCGCAACTCGGAGCGTTCCGGCTGATGCGCGGCGCTGACATGCTCCATGCGCGCTAATCCAGTTCCTTGCGCCATGAATCGTCGAGAATTTTCGGCTGCTCGGGCTTGGCCAGCATCAAGTTGCCGATCACCAGGTAATCCATTTCAGTCCGCATAAAACAACGATAGGCGTCCGTCGGCGTACATACGATTGGCTCGCCGCGCACGTTGAACGACGTGTTGACCAGCACGGCGCATCCGCTGCGCGCCTCGAATTCCGCCAGCAGGTCATGGAAACGCGGGTTGGTCTCGCGATGGACCGTCTGGACCCGCGCGGAATAATCGACATGCGTCACGGCCGGAATCGTCGAGCGCGGCAGCTTGAGCTTCTCGATGCCGAACAGCCGCGCCTGTTCATCCGTTATCGGCGTGCGCAATTCATGCTTGACGGGCGCGACCAGCGCCATATACGGACTGGGTCGGTCAAGCTCGAAATAATCGCCCACGCGTTCAATCAGCACCGCTGGAGCGAAAGGCCGGAACGATTCGCGGAATTTGATCTTGAGGTTCATCACCGATTGCATGCGAGCGTCGCGCGGATCGCCGATGATCGAGCGATTACCCAGTGCGCGCGGTCCGAATTCCATGCGCCCCTGAAACCATCCGACAACCGCGCCTTGATTCAGCACCTCCGCCACGCGCGCCAGCAACTCGCGGTCGTCACAGCGCCGATAGACGGCGTGACTGGCGGCAAGTTCCTGGCTTACCTCATCGTCGGTAAAAGAAGGTCCCAAAAAGCCGCCGCGCATCTTGTCGGCCTCGCTCGGATGACGCGGCTGGTCCGCATACAGATGCCAGACCGCGAGCGCGGCGCCGAGCGCGCCGCCGGCGTCACCCGCCGCCGGCTGTACCCAGAGGTCGCGAAACGGTCCGTCGCGCAGCAGCAGGCCGTTGGCGACGCAGTTAAGCGCGACGCCGCCCGCCAGGCACAGAAATTCGGCGTCAAGTTCGCGTCGCGCGGTACGCGCTAGCTTCTCAATAACCTCCTCGGTCACCTGCTGGATCGAACTGGCAAGGTCCATCTCACGCTGCGTCAAGGCTGATTCCGGTTGCCGCGGGGGTCCGCCGAAAAGTTCATGGAATTTGCGGCCGGTCATCGTCAGGCCGGTGGTGTAATTGAAATAATCAACGTTGAGGCGAAAAGTGCCGTCGGGTTTGATATCGATGAGATGGCGCCGGATCACGTCCGCATATTTCGGCTCACCATAGGGCGCCAGTCCCATCAACTTGTATTCGCCCGAATTGACTTTGAAACCGGTATAGTAGGTAAAGGCCGAATAAAGCAGGCCGAGCGAATGGGGAAAGTCGATTTGCCAGCGCGGCTCAAGACGATTACCGTCGCCCAGCCAGAGTGAGGTTGTCGCCCATTCGCCTACCCCGTCCAGGCATAGCACCGCCGCACGTCCGAACGGGCTGGCGAAAAAGGCCGAGGCCGCATGAGCCTGGTGATGCTCGGTGAAGAGCAGCGGTGGCAGCTCGCCGCGCCCGCATCCGGCTATCGCCTTCAATTCGCGCCTGAGTACCGACTTGAGGTTGAGCTTCTCCTTCAGCCATACCGGCATCGCGGTGAGAAACGAACTCAAGCCTTTCGGCGCGAAACCGAAATAGGTTTCCAGCATCCGTTCGAACTTAATCCACGGCTTGTCATAAAAAACCACGTAATCGAGCTCGCCTAGATTGACGCGCGCCTCCTTCAGGCAGTAAGCCACGGCATGACGGGGAAAGCGGGCGTCATGTTTGCGGCGCGAGAAGCGCTCTTCCTGCGCGGCGGCGATAATATCGCCGTCAGCCACAAGGGCGGCCGCGCTGTCGTGGTAATAGGCGGAGATGCCGAGGATTTTCATCGAAACGCCGGATTTTTATAGCACAAACGGAGTCCCCACTCGCGAGGGTACTTGACCTCCGTCAAAAGTACACCGGCCGTACTTTTGCGTCCCAGCCAAGACGCGCGGTGAACTGGCGCTTGCGCGTGCGGGAGGGTTAATGGTAGCTGAAAACTTTGCTATAAGAATAAGCACAATTCCGCCTGACTGATGCATCCGGGCGACGGAGGAAGAGAAGTTGGACTTCGGCTTTTCAGAAGAGCAGGAAATGTTGCGTGATGCGGCCAAGCGCTTTCTGGCCGACAACTGCGATACCAAATTCGTTCGCCAGATGATGGCGCATGAAACCGCCCACGACCCTGGCTTCTGGCAAAAGCTGGTCGGGCTCGGATGGCCCGGCTTGCTGATTCCGGAGCAGTTCGGTGGTCAGGGCGGCAGTTTTCTAGACGCCACGGTGATCGCCGAGGAAGCGGGTAAAGCACTTCTACCGGGACCGTTTTTCGCCACCGCGATGCTCGGTGTGCCCGCCATCATGGAAGGTGGTTCCGACGCGCTCAAGAAGGATTTGCTGCCTAAACTGGCCGAAGGCAAGTATCTCGCCACGGTCGCAATCGCCGAAGCCGCGGGACGTTTCGATGCCGGCGGGATCGCGCTCAAAGCGAGTAAAAAGGGGACGAACTATACACTTAGTGGTGAGAAATTCTTCGTGCCGGACGCACAGGTCGCCGATGCGATTATCGTCGCCGCGCGCACCACAGGCTCGGGCGAGGAAGGCATCACGCTGTTGTGTGTGCCGGCCAGGGAGAAGGGGGTCACCATCACCCAGCTCAAGACGGTCGATATGACCCGGCGCGTTTGTCACGTGAAGTTCGACAACGTACAGGCCTCCGAGGTGTTGGGCAAGGAGAATCAAGGCTGGCCGGTGTTGCGCCGTGTGCTCGACGTCGGCACCGCGGCGCTCTCGGCGGAAATGGTCGGCACGGCGCAAAAGGCGCTTGATATCGCAGTCGATTACGCTAAAACCCGCGTGCAGTTCGGCAAGCCAATCGGTTCATTCCAGGCGGTCAAGCATAAGTGCGTTGACATGATGGTCGCGGTGGAGAATTCGCGCTCGCTGACGTATTACGCCTGCTGGACGGTCGATGAACGCGTGGCCGAGGCGGCGACCGCTGTGCCGATGGCCAAGGCGTACGCGTCGGATATGGCGAAAAACGTGACCAGTGAGGCGATCCAGGTGCACGGTGGTATCGGCTTCACCTGGGAGCACGACATGCACCTGTATCATCGCCGGGCGCTGGCGGGTGAGGCGAACCTGGGCAATGCGCCGATTCATCGCGAGGTCGTGGCGAAATCACTGCTCGGTTGAGCCCGGCTGATTAACGGCATTACACGAGGCGCGACCGTCGAGGCCGCGCCTTTTTTTCAAGGAAGCCTCGCGATTCGGCGTCAGCGGCGATTGGTTGAAGCGGTGATGTTCATCCGTCGCCTTGCTTCTCTTTCGGTAACTTGCCTCTCAGCTTTTCAATCATACTTATTGGCATTCGCATGCCCACAGGGGATGATGCGCCCAAAATTGATCGTTGAGATTTTGGGGGGCGATATGGATTTCCTTTTATTTTGGCCAAATTGGGCGCAGGTGCTGTTCATTCTCGTGGTTTTTTCCGGCGTAAGCATTCTTGGGCTGTATGCGGTGCGAGTGGCAGTGCCGCTGGAACGGTTGAAGCAAAACCATGAAGTGGCGGGTTTCACCTTCGGCGTGCTCGGGGCGTTTTACGGCTTGCTGCTGGCCTTTGTCATTGTCGCGGCATGGAACCGCTATGATCGCGCGGATCAAACCGCGCAGGGCGAAGCGACGGCGGTGACCGCGCTGTATCGTTTAGGCAAAGGTTTTTCCGAACCGGCGGCGACCCGGATGCGCAGCCGTATTCGCGCGTACACCCGCGAAGCGATTCAGGTGGAATGGCCCGCGATGAAAGGAAAGGCGAACGGCGTCAGGGACAATCCGACGGGAACTCTGGGATTGTGGCAAATCGTCGCCAATTACAAACCCGCCAGTCCGCGCCAGATCCTGCTGGTCGACAAGAGCTACGACCAACTTGCGCTATTGAGTAAAGAGCGCAGCCTACGCTTTCTGTACGGCCGGGAAAGCTTTCCGTCGGTGGTTTGGATGGTGATCTATGCCGGCTTGTTCATCACAATCGGCTTCAGTTATTTCTTTGGCCTCGAAAAGTTCAAGTCACAGGCGCTGATGTGCGGCGTATTTTCCTGCTTGCTGGGCTTGACGATTCTCGCGATTCTCGAACTGGCGCATCCGTATCAAGGTACGGTGGTGGTCTCGGACGCGCCATTCCAATACGCGCTGGTTCGGATGAACGAGATGGACAAAGTCGCCTGGGGAAGCTTAAGCCAGGGCAATCTTAAATTCGCGGGCGAAAGCGGCGCACCGGCGCGACGGATTTTACCTGATATCGGTCGTCAGCTTCAAGATGAACCCGCTCATGATGGTGGACAGCGCAAGGTCGCAGACAGTTTGCTTCGCCAGCATCGCGCCGATGGTTTGTTCAGGGCTGTCGCAGCCACGCCGTCAGACTGATCAAAAAGCGGGGCTTATCAGGCTTTCGACCCGATAATCGCAAGAAATGCGATCTCGCCATTTATTTGCGGGACTCCGCCGCGGCGCCGTTCGGCCTGATCGCTGTTGACGTTTTTCCAACCTTGCCGTTGGGTTTTTTTGAGGCGGAGTGAGCGGCGGGCGCCACCCGGACCGGCAAAATCACCATGCTGAGTCCATGCAACTGCAGCCAGTTCTGCAGTTCGATCGCGGTATGGTTATGCAAGAACCGGCTAATGAAACCGTCCAGCGCTTCGCTGAAGATGAGCTTGCCGGCGAAAAAGACCACGTGCGGGAACTCCTGCGCGACTTCCAGGCATAAGCGCCGCAATTCGAGCAGTACGTCGGGGCCGATCGCGGTGCGCAATTCCGGATGGAAACCGAGATCAGCGGCGAAGCGGCAGTATTCGACCAGGTCGTCGGCCACCTGCTGCTCAAGCTGCCGCACCTCTTCGGGTCCCTTGAGCAAGGCGGAGTCCACCTCGCCCACGCCGACAAACACGAGATTGCGGAATTGGCCGTCGAACAGGCGTGGAATCGTGGTCAGGGTGGCCAGTCCGAGTCCGTTGAAGCCGTTAACCAGAAGCACCGCCGTGGGCGCTTCCGGGTCGCGCTCGGCAGGCTTGTGTTCGGCGGCGGCAAAGATTTCCGGTAGAACGTTGGCCTCGAGCTGCTGAATGGCGCGGCCGACCATATCGTAATGACGCCTCACCACATAACACAGGACAACGAAGCCGCCCGTAATCACGATAGTGACCCAGCCACCCTCGTCGAATTTTACCGTCACCGTAATCACGAGGATGGCGGCGGAGAAGAAACAACCGACGCCATTGATCAGCAGCTTACGTAGCCATTTGCGCTCCTCACGGCGCGATTTCCACCAGTGCACCGTCATGCCGAGCTGTGAAAGCGTGAACGTGATGAACACGTTGATCGCGTAGAGCACGACCAGCACGCCAACATGAGCGTCGGTGCCGATCAGAATCAGGATGGTCGCCAGCCCCATCGTGAACACGCCGTCCTGCGTCACCAGCCGCCCGCTCAGGTTGGCAAAACGCCGCGGCATCCAGCGGTCGGTCGCCATCGTGGCCAACACGCGCGGACCATCGACGAAGCCGGTTTGCGCCGCCACGAACAGCAGCGCGCCCTCGGTGATCAGGGTGAAAGTCACGACCGCGCCGCCGATTGAGATGCCGCCCACCGACCAGCCGCGGCTCATATTTTTGAACAGGATCGCGTTGAGGGTCTCGCCCTTAACCGGTTGGACATTGAAGAGCATGTAGCCGAACAGAATGCCGCCGGCCAGAAAGGCCAGCGAGAGCGCCATGTAAATCATGGTGCGCTTGCCGGTCACGGTGCGCGGCTCGCGCAGAATCGGCAAGCCGTTGCTCACCGCCTCGATTCCGGTGTAAGTGCCGGCGCCCATGCTATAGGCGCGAAAGAAAACCACCGCCAGAGCCACGACGCCGATGGTACTGACGCCGGCATTCACCTGCTGCACCGCGTCATGTATGACCGCCGGCATTTGCGGGGCGCGCTCCACCAAGGCGTAGCTGATGAGCCACGCGTGCATCACCAGGAAGGCGATGAAGATCGGCAGCAGCGACAACACCGATTCCTTGACGCCGCGCAAATTCATCGCCACCAGAATCAGCACCACGAAAATGCAGAGCCAGAACTTGTAATGCAGCCAGCTAATTGGCAGAAAGCTGAAAATGGCGTCGGCGCCGCTCGCAATCGAGACCGAGATGGTCAAGACGTAATCGACCACCAGCGCGCTGCCCGAGAGCAGTCCGGGATAGGGACCCAACAGTTTGGTCGCCACCAGATAGCCGCCGCCGCCGGTCGGAAACAAATCGATGGTCTGCGAGTAGGACGCCGAAATCACGAACACCGTGAGCGCCGTGAGCATCGCGAGGAACACCGCCAGGTACTGATGAGGTCCCAAGGCAAGGTAGGCTTCCTCCGGGCCATAGCACGAAGAGGTAAGCCCGTCCGAACCCAGTCCGACCCAGGCCAAAAAAGCAACCAGTGAGAGATTATGAAAAATCTCGGGGTCGCGAACATTGCGCGGCGGTCCAATCAGAACCGCGCTTAGGGTGCGTTTTTCTCCTGATGAGGAGCTTGAACTATCGGCGGACGCCATAAGACGTTGGTCGGCTATCCTTATTAATTTAGGTGGCGTTGAAACAGCGTAGAACTTACAAGGAGGTCGAATGAGGCATTAGCGGTCAAAGAGAAACCTTATAACGTGTACTCCGCAGGTTCCAGCCCCGCCATCCGGCGCGCAGCGTCGATTAGATTTTGCATCAGCGCCGCCACCGTCATCGGTCCGGTGCCGCCCGGATTTGGCGTGATCCATCCCGCCACTTCTTTCACCGCGTCAAAGTCAACATCACCGGCAAATTTCCCGGGTCCAATCCGCCGGAACCCAACATCGATCACGCAGGCGCCTGGTTTCACGATATCGGCCGTAATGAGAAACGGCCGCTCCAATTCCGCGCCAACACACGACACCAGCAGATCCGCTTGGCGGCATATGCCCGCGAGGTCACGCGTGTGGCGATGACACCAGGTGACGGTCGCATTGCGCAGCCTGCCGCCCAGAATGATCGCGAGCGGCTTGCCCGCGATATCGCTGCGCCCGATCACGGCCGCACGCGCGCCGTCAAGCGGGACCCGGTAGTAGTCGATCAGGGTCAATACGCCGCGCGGCGTGCATGGGATCAGACCGCCGGCTTGCGCGCGATAAAGGCCGCTGACGTTAACGGCACCGACCGCATCGATGTCCTTGCGCGGATCGATCGCATCAAAAAGGCGAAAGACGTCAACATTCTCAGGCATCGGTAATTGCAAAAGGACGCCCGTGATACGAGGGTCGGCATTGAGCCGTGCGATGATCGCAAGCAGCCATTGGGTCGAGGCTTGCTCCGCGCCCAAGCGCACCATCTCGATGCCAAAGCCGAGTTGCTCGGCCATCCGCCGTTTATTGCGCACGTATTGCAATGAAGCGGGATTGTCGCCCGCCAGAACGGCCGCCAGCACCGGGATCTGGCCACGCCGCGCAAGCTCTTCCGCATTTTGCCGCAGTGACGGCATCAGGTGCGCACTCAGCTCGCGGCCATCCATAATGATCGCTGACATAATTCAGCCGCGCGACGCTACGAAATCAGTGGCAGCCCTCCGGCGCTATAGCCCGACAGCAATTCATCATCGGCGCGGACGACAGTTCCTGACCACGACCCTTGTCCGTTGAGCTTCACTTCCAAGAACCTGTTATGGCGGAGTATAGCATCAGCGCCTCCTGAGCAAGCCGCGGCGGCTTCGCTCATCGGCCTTTCTTAACGCGTTCGCGTCGAGCCGCCACGGTTCCTCACGTTTCTTATCCTTTGTTAGAATGGGCACGGAATGATGGTTACGGCTAAACGCACACCGCTGTTCGGATTGCATCTCAAGCTCGGCGCCAGAATGACGGAATTCGGCGGCTATGAAATGCCACTCAACTATCCCGGCGGGATTATTGGCGAACATCTAGCGGTGCGTTCAGCCGCTGGCCTGTTTGACTTGAGTCATATGGGCGAATTCGAGCTGCGCGGCGCCGGTGCGTCGCCGCTGCTGGAGCGCGCGCTGACCAACTCCGCGACGCGGTTGCACGAGGGGCAGGCGCAATACACGCTGATGTGCGACGAGACGGGCGGCACACTGGATGATCTGATCGTTTACAAGCGCGACGCTGGCTACATGCTCTGTGTCAACGCTGGCAATATCAGCAGTGATCGCCAGTGGCTGCGCGGGCTCGCACGCGAAGTCGATTTTCAGGATCAAAGTGAACAGACCGCGCTGCTGGCGATACAGGGACCGCTGGCGCAACGGATACTCGCACGCGCGACCATCCTACCGTTGCCCGAAATCCGGCGATTCCGCTTTGTCTTTGGCGACGTGGCCGGAGTGCGCTGCCTCATCGCGCGCACCGGCTATACCGGTGAGGATGGCTTCGAAATCTTCATGCGTGCTGAAGACGCCGAAACCGCGTTTGCCGCGCTGCTTGAGCTTGGCACGAAAGACGGCCTCAAGCCGTGTGGATTAGGTGCGCGCGATACGCTCAGGATGGAAGCGGGATTGCCGTTGTACGGCCATGAACTTGATTGCGAAACCTCGCCATTGATGGCTGGGCTCGGCGCGTTTGTAAAATTTGGCCATGATTTTATTGGCGAGAGCGTATTGGTAAAGCAACGTGATCAAGGGGTAAGCAGGCGTCTGGCCGGTCTGCGTGTTGTGGACGGCAGGAGTATTGCGCGGCAGGGCTACAAGGTATTCCGCGATGGGCAAGAAATTGGCTTTATCACCAGCGGGACATTCGCTCCCAGTTTTGGCCGTCCGCTCGCGCTCGCATACCTGAGTACGGATAATGGCACGCCGATTCCCGAGGGAATTTCGCTGGCCGTCGAGATTCGCCGGCGATCAGTGGCGGCGGCGGTGGTGAAGTTGCCTTTCTATCATGCGCAAACTACGCCCGCGCATGCGAAGGCGCCGGCTTGAGAGCCGCGCGCCACGGGAATTTTTTGTGACGAGCGTGCCTGCCCCGATGATTAGGCGCGATCGCGCGCCGGGATGATCGAATTGACGCGATGAGATTCATTCCACATACCGACGCCGATATCGCCGCGATGCTCGAGGTCACGGGCGCCGCGAGTCTGGACGAATTGATCGCGCATGTGCCCGCGAACCTGCGCGCGTCCGCAACGATCCAACTGCCGCCGGGGTTGGACGAGGCGCGGGTGGTTGGCGAAATCAGCGCGCTGGCTAACAAAAACCACGGTGCGAGTGGCTTCGCCAGTTTCTTGGGCGGCGGCTATTATCGCCATTTCATCCCGGCGGCCGTGCGCGCGATCATCGCGCGGGCCGAATTCGCCACCGGCTACACGCCCTACCAGGCGGAGGCCAGCCAGGGCACCACTCAAGCGATCTTTGAATTTCAAACCATGATCGCCCAGTTGACCGGACTCGAAGTGGCCAATGCGAGCATGTATGACGGTGCTTCGGCCGCCGCTGAAGCGGTGCTGATGGCCCGCCGCCTGCTGCCCCAACGCAACGTGGTGGCGATTTCGCGCGCATTGTGGCCCGATTACCGCGATACTATCGAAACCTATCTCAGTCCACAGGGCGAACTCGCGGTTGCCGAGCTCCCGTTCAATCAGGCCAGCGGCACGACCATGCTTGAGGCGCTGGCGCGGCTTCCCGCCGAGCGTCTGTTGTGCACGGTCATCGGTTATCCCAATTTGTTCGGCGCAATCGAGCCGCTGGCGCGCTTCGCCGATGCGACGCATGGCGCTGGCGGCATCCTGATCGCCGTTACCGCCGAAGCGCTGGCCCTCGCATTGCTGAAGCCGCCGGGCGCGCATGGCGCCGATATCGCGGTTGGTGAAGGCCAGAGCTTCGGTCTCCCCGTGCAATTCGGGGGACCCGGGCTGGGCTTCATGGCGGCGCGCCTCGGGCACGTGCGCCAAATGCCCGGACGGTTGGTTGGCCAGACCCACGATCGCGACGGCCGCCGCGCCTTTTGCTTGACGCTGGCGGCGCGCGAGCAGCATATCCGGCGTGAACGCGCGACCTCGAATATCTGCACCAATCACTCGCTCTGCGCCCTGGCCGCGACCGTCTATTTGTCCGTGATGGGACGGCGCGGATTGCGTGAACTCGCCGCGCGTAACGTCGAACTCGCGCATCTGGCGCACTCGGCGTTAATCGCGGCGGACGTTCAGCCGGTTTTCGCCGCACCGTTTTTCAACGAATTCGCGGTTAGCTTGCCCAAACCCGAAGCGGCATTGGCGGCGGCCGAGGCTGCGGGCGTGATCGCGGGAATGGCATTGGGCAGTCGTTTTCCCGAGCTTCCCCAAGCGGTGTTGGTCTCGGTCACTGAATTGAACTCGCCGAATGAAATTGAACGGCTGGCGACCGTGTTGGGTGGCAAGCATTGAAGGCGGACAAGCTCAAATCGGCAACGACCGTTCCCCAAACCCCGGAAGCCGGCCGCGTATCCTTAATTTTCGAACTATCATCGGACGGACGTCGTGGCGCCGACCTGAATCGCGGCGCCGCGAGCGAACGGCGTGCGAAGGAGCTACTTGGCGAACTCTGCCGCGACGACATCGAAGGCTTTCCCGAGGTCAGTGAGCCGCAGGCGATGCGTCATTTCTTACGGCTCTCACAATTGAACTTCGCGCAGGCATTGCAATTCTATCCGCTCGGCTCCTGCACCATGAAGTACAACCCGGTGGCCAATGACGAAATGGCGGCGCTGCCGGGCTTCGCCAACCTCCATCCCCATACGCCGCCGCGACTGGCCCAAGGCGCACTCGAGCTGATGGCGCGAATGGAAGCGGCATTGGCCGAAATAACCGGCATGGACGCGGTCTCGCTACATCCCGCGGCCGGCGCGCAGGGCGAGCTCACCGGCCTTTTGCTGATCCGTGCCTGGGAGCGCAAGCGCGGCCGCATCCGCCGCAAAGTCATCATTCCCGATACGGCGCACGGCACCAATCCCGCCAGTTGCACCTTGGCCGGTTTCGAGGTGGTGGTGGCGCGCTCGAATAAGCGCGGTTTTCTCGAGACCGCCGAGATTCGTCGCTTATTGGACGATGAGGTGGCGGCGCTGATGGTGACCAATCCCAACACGATGGGGATTTTTGAGCCGCAAATCGAGGATCTCGCGGCGGCGCTGCACGAGCGCGGCGCGATGCTCTATCTGGACGGCGCCAACATGAATGCGCTGCTGGGAGTGGCCAAGCCGGGTCATATGGGCGCCGACATCGTGCAACTGAATCTGCATAAAACCTTCTCCACTCCGCATGGTGGCGGCGGACCAGGATGCGGGCCAGTCGCGGTCAAGCGTCATCTGGAGCCTTTCCTGCCAGTCCCACGCGTCGTGAAAGTGGGCGATCAATATGAATTCGATTACCGGCGCAGTGATTCGATTGGTCGCCTGCGCTCCTTCCATGGGAATTTCGCAATGGTCGTGCGAGCCTATGCTTATCTGCTCGCGCTCGGCGGTGACGGGCTTGCCGCGGCCAGCCGACTGGCCATCCTCAATGCAAATTATCTGCGCAAGCGTCTCGAACAGCTCTATCCGAGCGCTTCGCCCGAGCCGGCGATGCATGAATGCGTGCTGACGCATCAATTGGAAAGGCGCGTGGGTGTGACAACGCTGGATTTGGCCAAGCGCCTGCTGGACTTCGGCATTCATCCGCCGACGATTTACTTTCCGCTGGTGGTACATGGCGCGCTGATGATCGAGCCGACGGAGACCGAGACGCGCGAGACGCTCGACCGCTTTATCGCCGTGATGGAACGAATACACGCGGAAGCGCTGTCCGCTCCGGAAATGGTGAAGGGTGCGCCACATCGGTTGGAATTGAGTCGCGTGGACGAGGCGGGGGCGGCGCGCCATCCGCT